>JAGOIG010000034.1 GCA_017995735.1 Candidatus Kapaibacterium sp.
ATCTTTGTCATCACAATATTCTCGGGCTATAATTGCAAAATCAGAACCATTTTTGAGCTTATCCATTGCTTCATTAATTCTCTTATATGCTGAGGTTGTATCTTTACTCGGTCCTTGGTCAAAAGTTGTTAAGATTATTGCCACCTTGGCTTCGGTATTCCTTCGTGAAAGCATTAAATTAACATTGGGTTCTGTCAGCTTTTTCTCAAATAAAAATGATTCGGCAAGCACTTTACGATTTTGCTCAATTTCTGCTTTTGTAGATGAATCTTGGTCTAATTTTTTATCTTTTGCATCGAGTACTTTTAGTCTATAATTCGAGTATAATTTGATAAAATCAATGATACTATCTTTATTTAGATAATATAAATAGGGCTTTTGCTTTGATATATTCTTCTGATAAGCTCGTTCAAGTTGTTCGTATGAAATAGATTCATTACCAACAGTCAGAAGAACAGTTTGACCATATTTTTTTAAAAAATCAGTATGGGCTGTCTGCGAAAAGACAGGCAAGCAAAAGAAGACAGAAATCAGAGCTGCAACACCTGAATATTTTAACAATTTCATATTATTGATATATTTTTAACTAAAAATGTAGTCAAATTTTGATCATATTATAGAATTTAAATAGATAAAAACGAAAATGTTCTTTATTTCTTATAAATTTGAAATCAAATTCATATTTTATTATTTATCAGGACTTCTAATTTTTCTTTAATTAATTGACTGATTTTTGAAATATTTCCTGCGCCTATTGTAATAAGCATATCGCCTTGTTTTAACTCAGACAATAAAAATTCGATAATATTTTCAAAATCAGGAATATAATGAACATTTTTGTGTCCATAAATTTTTGCTTGTTGGGCAATTAGTTCGCCCGATATTCCAGGGATTGGATTTTCACGAGCTGCATAAACATCAGTAATAACAAGCACATCAGCATCATCGAATGCTTGGGCAAATTCCTTGTAAAATTCTTGTGTTCGACTATATGTATGGGGTTGAAATACAGCAATAATACGACGGTCCCATCCTTTACGTGCTGCATCAAGCGTTTCTCTAATTTCAGTAGGATGATGTGCATAATCATCCACGATCATAATTCCATCAATTTCCCCTTTTATATCAAATCTTCGTATTACACCCGTAAATTCTTGTAATGCAGCTTTTATTATAGAAAAATCAATTCCCATCTCTGTTGTAACAGCGACTGCGGCGAGAGCATTTTTAACATTATGATAGCCCGGCACATTAAGAGAAATCTCTCCTATAATTTTAGAATTTTGAACAAGAATGAATTTTGAAAAATTTTCTTGCAATTCAATATCCTTTGCATAATAATCATTATTACGGGACATTCCAAATGTAATTGTCTTTTTATTTATTCCCGAAAGAATCTCTTTGACATTTGGGTCGTCCGTTCCAAGAGCCACAAAGCCATAGAATGGTACTTTATTAGCAAATTGTAAAAATGTGGTTTTAAGGTCTTCAATTCCATCATAAATATCAAGATGTTCAGGTTCAATATTATTAATTACAGCAATAGAGGGGAACAATTGCAAAAATGACCTATCAAATTCATCTGCTTCAAGAACAGTCCATTCGCCCTTACCAAGTCGCGCATTTGTGCCACCAAAATCTTTCAAACGCCCGCCAACAATTACAGTTGGATCATATCCCGCTTTTATCAAAATCAGTCCAATCATCGAAGTTGTGGTTGTTTTGCCGTGGGTTCCTGCAATAGCAATAGAGTAATTTAATCGAGTGGCTTCAGCAAGCATTTCCGCACGTCGTATAACAGGTATGCCTTGCCTGCGTGCTTCGAGAGTTTCTGGATTCTCATCGGGATTAACTGCACTTGAATATACAACGACATCTTGACCATTTACGTTTTCAGGAAAATGTCCTATTGTTATTTTTGCTCCTTTGGAACGTAAATATTCAGTATTATCGTTTTCATTCAAATCTGAACCTGATATTTCAAAACCACGATTAAGTAAAATCTCAGCGATTCCGCTCATACCAATTCCGCCAATCCCTACAAAATGTATTTTTTTTATTGAAGAAAACATATTCTAACCTAGAAAATAATATTTGGGTACTCTGTCTGTAAATATATCATTCATTGCGTTTATAGCTTTATCTCTACTTTCAAGTTGATCAATATCAGCAGAAATTACTTCTTCAGAATATGGGTCGGCTAAAGCAAGAATGTTCCCATCGCAATCATATACAACACTTGTTCCATTAAATTCAACTGAATCTGTTCCACGATCCTCTACTCCCACTCGATTTGCTACAAGGAAGAACAAATGATTATCTAATGCACGGGATGGCATTGAACGATGCCATATTTTTGTGACTAAACAAGAAGGCATCACAATCAAATCAGCACCGTTAAGCGCAAGCGTTCGCGCCGATTCAGGAAAACGCCAGTCGTAGCATATCATTGTGCCAAGATTTAAATTTAATTCTGAATCATAAATATTGAAAAAGCCTGTATTACCAGGAGTAAAAACAAATTTTTCCTTATAGAATAAATGAGTTTTCCTGTAGACACTTGTTAGTGTTTTATTTGGAAAGACAATAAGTGATGAATTATAATATTTATCATCTTCTTTTTCGGCAAATCCACAAACTATAATCTTATTTAGCCTGGTTGAAAGTTCTTGCAATAATTGATGGGTTTCGCCATATCTTGGCTCTGCTAAATTTTCCACTTCTGATTTATTCAAGAAAAAATAGCCCGTTGTTGCAAGCTCAGGAAATACTATTAAATTTGTAGGAATTGTTTCGATAAAATTTTGAATTTTTTCTAAATTTGCTATTTTATCAAATAAAATTGGTTTGAATTGTACTGCTGTGATTTTCACACTTACTCCAAAAAAGCAAAATTACTAAAATATCAAAAGTTAGATGTTATTTCAAGAGAAATTCATCATATATCAAATAAAATTGGTCATCCGATTTTCCAAACCCTTTTAAATATTTTCTAAATTTTTCATCATCAGGTGGGCAATCAATTTGATCTGGTGATAATTTTATTATTTTTTCGACACCGTCAATCAATATTCCAAAGTATTTATCATTTTCAAAAAATATAATGATAGTCTCATTCTGCCCCTCATTTATGATCTTATAAAATTCATCAAATAATTTAATCATCCAATTTAGAATTGGTTTGCCCGTTTGCTCAATTGTTTCAATTGCTCTGTCCTTATTATATTTTGCTTGTTCAAGCACAATATCAGCAAGCTTATGAATATTAGAATGTGGTTCATCAAATTTTTTTAATTGATTGGCAATGCTTAAAGAATTAGTCTTAAATGAATCTTTCCACTCACCAAAAGCACATTTGCTAGGGTCTCGTTGCAATTTGAACTCTCTGCCTTCAATGACGCAATTTTTCAATTCATTTAGCCAATTTATATGGTCTATTTCTCGTTCTTTGAGTGTATTAATAAATTCCGCATTTTCATCCTCAAGCAATCGGTAACCTAATCTTTTCCGCATACTAATAACGGGAATGATGTCATTTCGTAATTTAAAATACCCTAAATAATAATCAGGCAAATTAGGCGCAGGCATTATCTCTGGTCTCTTAATTATTTCCTTTATATTTTTTATCGAAAACAGATTTCTATTTTGTGCTAATCGAAATATTAAGTATTTATTATCTAATTCAGATTGAGTTATATCTTGTGCTAAAACATCTGCATCTTCGTTCATAGTAATTCAAATTTTTAAAAAATTCAAATTATTAAATTTTTGCAAATAATTAAAAAGATTTTTTAAATTTTGTAAATATTAATTTTTCAATTTTTTATTTTTATGAAATTCAACAAAGTAGACATCGATAAAATTTCTAATTTCTTAAGCACTAATTTTGAAGAATATGCAGAATCATATACTTGGAAAATAATTAATTCTGAAAATAAAAATCAGTTTTTTTTAACAATATCAAACATAAATGAAAATTTCAACAATTTATCAAATATTATAACAATTCAAACACCACAAGGATTCTTTGAATTGCATAATTGCAATAGTTATTTAATATTCCCACCTGACGAGATTTATTTTATTTCAGAAAACCAAAACATATTGTCATGTTTAATCGTTGGGAGAAATTCAACTTGTTCATTATATTCAAATATAAACCTTGACACTTTTAATTATGATATTTCAGAAATACCTCAACCATTATTACTAGCGGCAATGCAATTATCAATTATAAGGACAATACAATAATGATTGATGTTGAAATTTTTAATGAGACAAAAAGAAAATACCTTCCATTTAAAAAAATAATGGATGTGGCTAATTTAATCTTTGAAGAGTACAATATAAAAGATGCTAAAATCAGAATTGTATTCATATATGATAACGAAATAAAAGAAATTAATAATCGATTCCTTCACCATAACTCACCAACGGATGTCCTGAGTTTTAATTTTGAAGAAGAGAACCTTGAAGGCGAAATTTATATTAGCATTGAAACAGCAGAACAGCAAGCTAAAGAATATAAAGTTTCACTAACTAATGAACTTCTCCGTCTATTAATTCACGGGATTTTGCATCTTTTAGGTTATGAAGATAATACTATAAAAAAAAGGAAAATAATGCATAATTTAGAAGATAAATATTTACAAAAAATTTTGAAACACTAAATATGACCAAAAATATATTAGACAAAGCAGTTGATATAATATTAGAAATTGCACCTGAAATAATTAATTCATCAAGTTTGAAAACAATAGATATATCCAAGCTTGAATCTAAGGGATATTCAAAAGCTGATATTTCTTATGCAATTACACTATTATTAAATAAAAATCCAAATCTTTCTAAACAATCTAAAAAGAAAAGGACAAAGCCGAAATTTGCGAGAGTACTTAATCCGTATGAACGAAGAATGTTTTCCAACGAAGCATACAAAGATTTTTTAACAATGCATGCGCTAGGAGTTTGGGATGAAATGGACTTGGAAGATATTTTTGACCAAATAATAATATTTCATGGCGGATTAGTAAATAAGGAACAATTTCGGGAAATGTTAAGTAATTTTTTAATTTCTTACGATATTCCCCTTGATGGTAAGGGTCCTAAATCAAAAATCAATAGGAATCTTAGGATACAATAAATACTCGGCCCTGTAGCTCAGTTGGATAGAGCACAAGTTTCCTAAACTTGGTGTCACAGGTTCAAATCCTGTCAGGGTCACTAAAATAAAAAATACCACTATTCTCTTTTAGAGTAGTGGTATTTTCAGTTATTTTGAAATAATTTTAATTCTGATTTATAGCGTCGTAGAGACCTCTTAAACGTTTTCTCAAATGTAATACTGCATAACGCTTTCGCGCAAGCAATGTGTTGATATTGATTCCTGTTTCTTCTGCCATTTCCCTGAAAGATATACCATCGAACTCATTGCGAATAAACACATCACGTTGTTCTTTTGGCAATTCTGATAATCCCTCTTGAATATATTCCCAAATTGTCTTTCGCAAATAATCAGTTTCGGGAGTATTATAGTAATCACTTACAAAATTTTCGAATGGATCAACTCCTTCCTCAACTTGCTCGGGCGTTTGTAAATCAGAAAAGTTTTCTGCACGTTTCTTTCTATAAGAATCAATAATTCTATTTCTAACAGCAGTGAAAACCCAAGATGATACATTTTCGATAGGCTTTTCAATATTAGCAGAAGCAGCAAGTACATTGGCAAACACATCTTGGAGAATATCTTCAGCTTCCTCCTGAGAGCGTACCCTTTGTCTGATAAAACCGAGAAATTTCTTCCTATCAGTTTTAAACAAAGTTTCAATTTGCTTTACCAATTCAGAATTACTCCCTTGCGACCTTTCTTCACTCAGAATCTTTGGTTTTGCATTCCTATTAGGTGCATCATCGTAATTCTGAGAAGGTGCTTCAATATTTTTCTTCCTTCTTGCCATTAAATTTCCTCTATAATTTTGGGAGTAGAAATGTGTGTCTTTTTCCTCTTTAATAAATTTACAAATTTAAATAAATTCCTTCAAATAATATGACGCCAAAAATTCAAAAAAGTTACATTTTTGGTCAAATTGACATTAATTTGTCATTATGACGTCTATTTTTGCCATATTGACATATTTAAAAGAACATTATTATCATTGTAAAAATTATGCCAATCTTATTAAATCGATAATGAATCTTGCACTATCCTTTAATTCTTCAATTGTTCCATTGTTTTCAATCACAAAATCTGCCAAGTTTTTTTCCACTTGTGTGGAATTTTGCTGACGCATTCTTGCTTTTACTTCATCAATTGTAATACCAAGTCGATCTGCTGCTCTTTTAGCACGTACATCTTCATTTGCATCGACTACAATGATATAATCAAAGCCATCCTCCAGTCCTATCTCGTAAATCAGAGCACTTTCAATAAATACAATTTCCTCTCCGTTTTGCTCTAATCGCTCAGTTTCTTTTATCATTTCGTCAATTACCGCAGGATGCACAATGCGATTCAAGTTCTGCAATTTTCTTTTGGATTCTTCTGTGCCGTTAAATACTATTTGTGAAATATATTTATTATTAAAAGTTAAATCAGGATTATAACTATTTTCTCCAAACGTTTCTATAATCTTGTTTCTTATATTTTGATTTTCATTTAATATTTTTTTGGCAAGATTATCAGTATAGATTACCTTATAGCCAAATTCTTCGATAATTTTTGCCAGGGAAGTTTTTCCTGAACCAATTCCACCCGTAATTCCAATAACTTTCATTTGATATTTTATATATTGAAAAATAATAAAAATTATAATTCTCTAAATTAAGAAAATTTCGTAATTTTGTAATCTATAAAAAATGACTCCATAGACTAAAGGTTAGGTCACAAGCCTTTCACGCTTGTAATAGGGGTTCGAATCCCCTTGGAGTCACAAAATACAATTCCTGCCTTCAATTTCGTCAATTTATTAAATTTTAAGATTCTTAAAATGAAAAATTTTTTTATTACTACTTTTTTGTTTTCTTTCTTTTTTATTTGGCAGCTCAATGCAAAAACATTTCAAATATCTCCCGATGGAGAATATAAAAAACCAAGCGATGTCGTAAATCTAATATCAGATGGCGACACAGTAGAAATCCAAGCTGCCGAATATCTTGAGGATGTTGCATCGTGGAGGAAGAATAATATTGTTTTTCGCGGTATTAATGGCTTTGCACATTTGAATGCTAATGGCAAATCAGCCGAAAGCAAAGCAATATGGGTAATAAAAGGTAATAATTGTCGTGTTGAAAATATCGAATTTTCAAATTGCCGTGTCCCCGACAATAATGGTGCAGGAATTAGAATGGAAGGCACAAATTTGACGGTTTCTCACTGCTATTTCCACGACAATCAGGATGGGATTTTGACGGGTGCAAATCCAAATAGTGTGCTCATTGTTGAATATTCCGAATTTTCAAATAATTCCGCAGACGATGGTTATTCTCATAATATGTACATTGGTCATTTGAAAGAATTCCATTTACAATATTGCTATGTCCATAATGCTCGGGTCGGGCATAATGTCAAGTCTCGCTCAAAAGAGACCTATATTCTCTATAATCGCATAATGGATGAAACAAGTGGCAATTCCAGCTATTTGATTGATATGCCTAATGGTGGGTTAGGTTGTGTGATGGGCAATATTTTAATGAAAGGAAGCGTATCGGAGAACTCCGTAGCAATTAGTTATGGATATGAAGGGACAACTGATACAATCGCTAATTCACTTTTTTTAATAAATAATACTTTTTTAAATTATAGAAATAATGGACGCTTTGCTCAAATCAAAGATGGCATATCAAATTTCAAATCTCTTGTTATCAATAATATAGTTGCAGGAACTCCAAATTTCATAACAGGTAAATGCGATACTGTTGCAAATCTTATATTGCAAAATATTGCTGATGCAAAACTTGTTAATCCTACAAGCTACGATTACCACTTGCTTCAAAGCTCTCCCGCACGAAATTCGGGCAAGAATCCTATTGATTATGAACAAAATATATATGAATTTTCTCCCGAATTTGAATATGTGCATAAAGCATCCAAAATTGCTCGCAATATCATCAACACAATAGATATTGGAGCATACGAATCTCCCGAAATTGACCAACTTGTTTTGGAGCCGCCGATACTTATATATCCATCAGACAATAGCACAGATGTTGAACGAGAGCCTAATTTTCGCTGGCATTCAGTTAAAAATGCCGAGCAATACCAGCTGCAAGTAGCAATTGATACAGCTTTTATGCAAATTAGAATAAACGAGACAGATATTGTTGACACATCCTATCAATCAATTAAATTGAATGAATATAGTAAATACTTTTGGCGTGTAAGGGCAGGCAAAGATACGATTTTGAGCGAATGGTCTGATGTATGGAACTTCACAACCTTGCTTGCAACAGAGGTCGAAAAGACAAATTCCTCGTTAATTCAATTATTTCCAAATCCAGCAAGCGATAGATTGTCTGTACAGATAGATAAGCCAATCACGGATGATATAAAAATTACAATATTAAATTCACTCGGTCAATCAGTAAATGAAACTATCCTCACAAATTTAAATTCCACAAAATACATTGAACATCTGAACTTAACAACTCTTGAAAATGGTTTTTATATTATTAAATTGGAGTATGAACATAATATTTACTATGATAAATTTATAATTTGTAGATAATTATTTTGTTTTTTGTGTTAATTCTATTTAAATTTGAAAAAATTGTAATTGAATGTTTGAAGAAATTATAGACTTCCACCAAAGAAAAATTTGTAATATATTTCAAAATAATAAACTTACGCATATTGACGAGATAAATGGGAGCAGTGAAATTCCACATTGGGTTAAAGCTTATTTTACTGCTCAATTAAATTTTGAAATATTCAAATTGAGACGTGATGTTGAAACTTACATATTGTTTGATTTTGCTGTTGATGAAATTAAAGAGTCTTGGCAAGCGTTTGAATATGCATTAAAAACAAAATCGAAAATTGATATACAAACAATTGAAAATTGGATAAATGATGCTACGAAATTGTATATCAATTACTTAATTCGCCCGCGATTTACAATTGTAAATTTTATTTTCAGGGATGATATTGAAAATTCTATAGAAAATATTAGAAGAAGTTTGCCATTTTTTGATAATTATCAATATTTATTTAATGAAATTGCAAACTATATTGATAAATTTGAAGAGAGCGGTAGATACTCAATAAGCAAAAGAGAATTCACTCAGGCAATTAATCAAATAGATGATAATTTTTTCAAAGATAAATCAGTTGATGAAATTGCTGATATTTTTGACCCATTATGCGATTTTTTCAATATTTATAATTATGATTATAAATTCCTTCCAATTGCAGCATTAAAAATCTATTTTAATGATAAAAATTGGGAATCAATTGAAGACTCATTAATGAAAATTCAGAAGCAAACCAATGCTATATTATGGACAAAATCTCAAGTCGTAGAATTTTTGAAAAATTATGCAAATATTGATTTTGAAAATGCAACAAATAATCAAATTCCCTTATTTAATGAAAACTAAAGCAAATGAAATTTATTGATTTAGCAAAAATATATATAAAAGCAGGTAATGGTGGGGCAGGTCATATCAGCTTTAGGCGTGAGAAATATGTGCCTAAAGGTGGTCCCGACGGTGGAAACGGTGGAAAGGGAGGTGATATTATATTCATTGCAAATAAGAATTTAAATACATTGCTTGATTTCAAATATAAAAGGAAGTTTATTGCTGAATCAGGACAACCCGGTGGCAAAGCAAAAAGAACAGGAAGAGATGGTAAGGATATTATTATTGAAGTTCCCGTCGGCACAGTAATTAAAGATGCTGAAACAGATGAGATTCTCTACGATTTCACCGAAGACAAACAACAACAAATTATTGCTTTTGGTGGAAAAGGAGGGTTAGGAAATGCAGAATTTGCAACACCAACTAATCAAGCTCCCAAATATGCACAGCCAGGCATTACTGGCGAAGAGCGATGGATAATATTGGAGTTGAAATTACTTGCTGATGTAGGAATTGTGGGATTTCCAAATGCGGGAAAATCTACATTAATTTCTGTTTTATCTTCCGCAAAACCTAAAATCGCAGATTATCCCTTCACAACTCTGGTCCCGAATTTAGGTATGGTATATGTGGATGAGTCAAAAAGCTTTGTAATTGCAGACATTCCTGGATTAATTGAGGGTGCATCAGAGGGAAAGGGACTTGGATTAGAATTTTTACGACATATCGAAAGGACAAATCTTTTAATATTTCTTATAGATTCAACAAGCGAGAATATAGTTCGAGATTATCAAATTCTAAATAGGGAATTATCGAATTATTCACCTGAAATGCTTTATAAAAAAAGAATTGTCTGCCTAAGCAAAATTGATTTAATTTCCGATGAAAAACGCAAGGAAATTACTGATAAAATAATAGATTTAAATGTAAAGGACCAATTAGCTATTTCATCAATTACAGGAGAAAATATCCAAATCTTAAAATATAAATGCTGGGAATTGCTTCATAGCTAAAATTATCGCACTTTAAAGGTCGCCATTGTAATAATTGCCAAAATAACAGCAATAATATAAAATCTTGTTACAATTTTAGGTTCGGGCCAGCCTTTTTTCTCAAAATGATGATGCAGTGGTGCCATTAGAAACAGTCTCTTACCTTCACCCTGTCGTTTTTTTGTATATTTAAAATATCCAACTTGAAGAATAACCGAAACTGCTTCAATTAAAAAGATACCGCCTACAATTGGGAGAAGGAATTCTTTTTTAATTAAGATAGTCAATCCTCCTAAAGCACCTCCAAGAGCCAATGAGCCAGTATCTCCTAGAAATATCTGAGCAGGATATGCATTATACCATAAAAATCCCGCAGCAGCTCCCACAAGAGCTGACGCAAATATTGTAAGCTCTCCTGAACCCGGTAAATACATTATATTTAAATAATGCGCAAATGTGCTATTACCTGTAAAATACGCAACTAAAGCCATCGTAAAAACAGCAATAGCAACAGTGCCTATCGATAATCCATCTAATCCATCTGTTAAATTCACAGCATTTGAAGTTGCTGTAATTATAAAAATTACCATTGGAATATATGTCCATCCCCAATTGAAATTTAAGTTCTTTTCAAATGGAATTGTAGTAAAAGTTGAGTATTGAGCAAATCTTGTTGAAAACAAATCCGGATAATAGTAAATAATTATTCCTACAAAAAGACCAATCAGAACTTGGCCAACAATTTTGTATCTACCAATCAAACCTTTTGGAAATTTTTTTATAACTTTTAAATAATCATCCACAAAACCAACAAACCCAAGCCAAAGAGTGGTAATTAAAATTGTTATAATAAACCAATTATCTAATTCTGCCCAAAGCAATGTAGGGATAATTGTAGCAAGCAATACAATAAGGCCACCCATTGTGGGTGTCCCTGCTTTACTATAATGATTTCCGACTTGTTGAAGCTCAAATTTTGCTTGTTCACCAATTTGATGTTTTTTCAGTACTTTTATAATCATTGGAGCAAATATAAAACAAATCAAAAGCGAAGTAATTGCAGCCCCCGCTGAACGAAATGTAATATATCTAAATACACCAAATCCCGGAGGGGTGAACATTGCTTCGAGCCAACGTGCAAGATAATAAAGCATAGTAGTAATTTATTTAAAATTCTTTAACACATCTTGAACAGCTGATTTATGCACAAAGAAGGACATCATCTTTAATTTTACAAAATCTTCCCGATAAAAATAATAACCTTTCGTTTTCCCATTTTTTGAACTAGAACCTGAATCCTTAATTAAAAACCACCACACCCCATCCTTTATCACATAACCAACTAAATGTATTCCGTGATCATCTGTAGTAGTTTCATTTGAAAAGCGAAATTGCCTTGCCTTATCATCAATATATTGACTTGGTATGTCCCACGATGGAATTGCAGCAAGATTATATTCTTCTGAATAATGCCCAGGCTCGCTTACATCACCACCAATTGCAACAGAATATCCATTCTTTATTGCATTCTTGATTGCATCCATAAATTTATCTAAAGGCACATTATAATAAGAAGAATCATTCCACCAATTATCTGAAACATCATATTCGCATTGCTTCCAATAACCCGGTTCAAGTAATGACATAATATCAACATAATCGTCCATATTGAGTTTTACAACTTGCTCAAAAAATGTTTTTGGATTATATTCTTTCCCTTCATAAACAAATTTTTCGGGAGGTGCTTGCATATATTTATTCATAATTTGCTTGATTGTTGAAAGCACAATATCCTCGTTCCAAAAATTATTTTTTTTCACAGATTGTAGAAATGTATTCATTTCATTATACATTTGATGCTGATCTAAAAATTTTTGTTCGGGAAGCAAGCCTGTATAGGCATCATAAGGAACAACTCCATATTGCTTCCAAATTCGTGGAACTGCATTAGATTCACTACCTTCACCAAAATAAGATTGACCTGAAGTTCTAACAAAGCCTTTTGCTTTTTCCACAAATTCCCAATATGCTGTCCAAGCCTCACTTAATTTTATTTTTTTATTAGATATTCTATAAATTTCGGATTCAAAGAAAGAAGTAGTTGAAAAATCCCAGCACATTCCTGTCCATCCCTGCGATACGGGTGTATTGTGCCATACCTGTGTAAATTCTTGAGTAGTTTTTGGGAAATTTACATTTGTAAAGTCCATAAGTAATCGTAAATGTTTTTTCTCAGGCTTTTTTGCAAAATCATTGCTAGATTTTTCAATCTCTTCCCAGAATGGATTCCGATAATCTTTGAATTTCAAAGTATCTTGTGATTTTATTTGTGAATTGCCTAAATTGAAGCAAAATAAAAAAATAGGAATAATTAATAATTTTTTCATTTCAAAAATGTTTAATTTTCAAAATTAAGAATTTTTAATAAAATGGAATTTGAAAATTATTAAATATTAGTAATTTATAAGCTCTCAAGAGAAAAATTCATAATTTGGTATTATTATTGTTTGCACTTTTTAAGAATTTAATTAAATATATGAAATATCTGCGTTTTTATATTATATTATTTTTATTTTCCCAATTTAATTATCATTGTATAAGTCAGGGAAATGATATCCCAATTGATAGCCTTGAGATGTATCCATCTTATGGAATTCTTGGCGGATATAATTTTAATTTACATACATCTAATTTTTCAAATTTGCCTGGTGTTCCGAGCTGCTGCCCGGAGTTTACAAGTGGAACAGGTAGCGGATTTTATTTAGGTGCAAGTATCGATTATCCTCTCAATTACTTAATGCAATTGACGTTACGTGCTACCTATTCTCAATCGAATGGAAAATTAACCTCTACTGATACAACAACTATTATTTTAGATGGTAAAAATTCAACTGGTGAATTTGAACACTTGCTTGATGCAAAATTTGGCACATTTGGTATTGAGCCATTGTTTACATATAAATTTAAGCCTGATTTAGCATTTCACGGTGGATTTCGCATCGGATTTTTGACAAATTCGCATTATTATCAGGTTGAAAAAATCACAAAACCATCAGACAGAGGGACATTTATTGATGGACGGAGTTACCGTAATCAAAGCGATGGCAAAATTGAAGATGCAAGTGCTATACAAGCAGGAGTAAAATTAGGCGCGAGTTATAAATTACCGTTGAACAAGGAAAAAACATTATTTTTGGTTCCTGAGTTATTTTATACATATAATTTCACAAATTTAGTCAAGGAAAGGGATTGGAAATACCATCAATTATCGTTTGGTATGTCAATTAAATATCGAACTCCACCACCACCGCCACCACCACCAGCACCACCAATTGCACCACCCGACCCACTATTATCAGGCATTCTAAAACCACCATTATTTGCAATAGATGTCGATGCTGTACAAGTTGATTCGAGCAAAAATGAATCGAAAGATTTCACATTGAAAATTGAAGATTTTGTTTCGTATAATATGAAGCCCTTGCTCACTTATATATTTTTTGAAGATAATTCAGCAGAAATTCCGCCACGTTATATATTGCTTTCAAAAGAAGAAACAACAAAATTTTCTTTTGATAAATTAAGAAATTACAATGCTTTAGAAACATATTATTATGTATTAAACATTATAGGTAAGCGATTGCAGGACAATCCTAATGTCAAAATTACTTTAATCGGAACAAATAGCAATCAAGGATCTGAAAAGAATAATATGGAGTTGTCACAATCACGCGCTCAAACAGTGGCGAACTATTTTCAAAATATCTGGGGTATTTCACCCGATAGAATGGATCTTCAAGCGCGAAATTTGCCAAAAGAGCCTTCACGAAGCGATGACCCACAAGGAGTTGCAGAAAATCGCCGTGTCGAGATTTATTCTGATGATCCTTCAATTATTGAACCTGTATTTACAATTGATACGATGCGAGTAATTTCAGCATTAGCTATAAAATTCATCCCTAAAGTATTGACCGAAGTTGGCGTGCATTCGTGGAATTTAAATGTTACGCAAGGAGCTGAAAATGTATTCAATAAAAAAGGAGATGGGCAACCACCCACAAATATTGATTGGGAAATATCGCAAAGAACCGTTCCAAAAGGCAAAGAAGATCTTGCTTATTCTATTAGCGGGGTTGATTCGGTCGGGCAGATAGCAAATTCAAAAACAAAGCGTATTCCAATAACTAAAACGAGTATTGAAATGAAGCGACGCTCAGGACAATCGGATACTGAATATGAATATTATAGCTTAATTCTATTCGATTTTGCTAAATCTAATTTGAACAAAGAACACCGCAAGGTTGTTGATTTTGTCAAAAGTAGAATCACAGATGAATCAAAAGTCTCAATTTATGGATTTACTGATAATATTGGCGAGGAAGATGTAAATAAAAAGATTTCGGAGAAACGTGCAAAAGCTGTTTTAAAGAGATTAAATATTGATAATAATGTTGTAGTCGAGGGCAAAGGCGAGACAGAATTGATTTATGATAATTCAACACCCGAGGGACGTTTCTATTGCAGAACTGTAACGATTAATATCGAAACGCCAATTAAGCAATAATCTTTATTTTCGTGGTTTTGCCTCTATTCTATAAATTTGAATATTATTTTTTAAACAAAAATTTTCTTTATTTGTTTTTGGATATTGCCAGGATTTCGTGCTTGTAATTTCATAATCAAATAAATTAGATTTTTCCAAAATTTTTCGATGATATTCATCTACATAATCACAATCTGTTGCTAAATATAGTATTGCATCTTTTTTCAAAACTCGATAAATTTCTATTAGAAAATCATTTGAAAATAGTCTACGGTTTTGTTGGCGTAGTTTGGGCCAGGGATCGGGGAACAAATAAAATAGTTCAGATATTGAATCATTTTTGATAAATTTCAAACCATTGACAGCGGAATACCAAATTACCCAAGCATTTGGGATTTTTTCATTTGTAATAAAATTTTGAGCCCATTCAGCAAGGCTTTTTCGCAATTCAATGCCGAGTATATTTCTTTCGGGAAATTGCTCTGAATATTCAAGCAAGAATTTCGATTTACCACAGCCAATATCAAGAGTATCAGCTAACCTTTTATTCCCAAAATATTCTTTTACATCAATGTCATCGTAAATTGGCGGATAATAAGGCGGAACAATTTTCAAATCATTTATAGGAAAATAAAGATTTGAACTTGTATGATGACGAATTTTTCGAGGATATGGATATTTATTAAAATCTATTTTCATAATTTTCTATTTAGTAATGAACAAGGATGCTCATAGCATATAAATTTAATATTAATTTGTTCTATAATCATTAATAAAAATAACCAAATAAAGCATCAATAAACAATATTGCAGCGGCTGATAAAGTAAAAGCCCGAACAGTGCTATTTCCAACACCTTCGGCGCCTCCTGTCGTTCTATATCCAACAAAAATGCCAATTAATGAAGTCACACCACCAAACACCGCCGATTTAATCAATCCAACAATTATCTCTTTTAAAGAAAAAAAGCGTTGAACTGATTCAAAAAATAAATATAAGCTGAAATCAAATTTAAATGCAGTTAAAATATATGCACCAATCAATCCCACGATATAAGAAAAAATAACAAGAATAGGCATCATAACCGTTGTTGCCATCACGCGTGGCATTGCAAGATAGCGATTTCTATCTATACTCATCATCTCGAGTGCATCAAGCTGCTCGGTGACTTGCATAGTTCCAACTTCTGCGGCTACACTTGCTCCAATTCGGCCAGCAATGACCAACGCTGTCAGGACAGGTGATAGCTCTGTAAATATTGCCGTTGCAATTGAGGAACCTATGAATGGCTTTGCAAGTGAAAGCATATTAAATTTATCAAAAAGGCTTGTGGCTTCGAGTGCAGATATAATACCTGTAAATATTCCAATCAAAATCACTAATGGTAGAGATTTATTGCCAACTACTTCCATTTGTTTAAATATATTTCTGCGATTTTGATAAATATTTGGAAAATATTGTATTACTTGTATCGACAGTAGCCCAAATTCCCCCATTTGTCGAATAAA
>JAGOIG010000035.1 GCA_017995735.1 Candidatus Kapaibacterium sp.
TGATTTTTGCAATTTTGAGCTAATTATTGATGAATATATTCGGAAAGATTTATTAGAAAAATTAACAATAATTTTACCAACTAAAAGAATTATAAAATACTTACAATTTCAATTAGTAAATAAGTATTTCGATAATCATAAAAAACCACTAAGCGATTATAATATATATAACTTTGAAGATTTTACAAATTTATTATACAAGCAAGTATTTCAAATTTCCCAAAGTCAAGAAATATCAGATGCTTTAAGGCTAATTATTTTTGAAGAAGCATATTCAAAAGCAAATTTAGAATTTTTTAATCAGAAAAATAACAGAGCCAAATATGAAATTATAAGGCGATTAAATGAGCTTGTCTATGGCATTCGGGAAGATGGATTTGATAAGATTCAAGCAGAAAATGACTTGCAGTTGATTGCGGCGGGAGAATATCCTGAAAATCTTGAGGGAAAGAAATATTCAGATATATTGCGAATTCTTATTGAGTATGAAAATATACTTAGCGATAAATTGTTTGATAAACCTGCAAAACTTCAAAAATTATTACAATTTTTAGAATCTTTATCAGAGAAAGAAATTTTGGAATTTTATGATAAGTTATTCAATAATCAATTAATTATGGCTTATGGATTTAGCGAATTTAAAATGCCTGAAGTCGAACTGCTTTCATTATTTGCTAAAGTAGATATACCATTTGCATTGGTTCTGGATTTTTCACCCGATAATGGTCCCTTATTTGGAAATTTTTTTGAATATATAGAGAAATTTGAAAATAATGGATTTGAAGTTTATTCAGATGATAGAATATTTGAAGAAAGCGAGCAATATTTATCAATGGAAGGATATGATAATTATTTTTTTAGAAAGCATTTATTCCATTTTGAAAAAAATGATTTAATACATTTACAAAAACCCATAAAAATCATTGAGGGGCAAAATCAAAAAGATGAGGTATCGAAAATTGCAAAGCTTATTAAATATTTAAATATCAAGAAGGGCATTGCTTTAAAGGATATAGCTGTGGTATCTCGCAATCCTGGTGATTATTCTGATTATTTTAGGGAAATTTTTAGAATAGAGCAAATTCCTGCAAATATCACAGATAGATATAGATTATGGAAATCACCCATCGTAAATAAAATATATGCATTTATTGAGTTTGCATTAAATGGATATAAGATTAGTACATTAAAGAGATTATTTAATAATACATCAATTAATTTCGATTTCAAAGTAGATATAGATAATTTAGTTTATCTTGCAAATGAGCTTCGTATCCAACCACGATTTTGCCCTGTAACACCAGAATATTGGATAAAAACATTAGAATCCTCCAAAAGTTTTTATCAAAATTCATTAAGTACTTTATCTGACAAGATTGATTTATATAGATTCGAGAAATTAATAGCGAAAATTGAAAGAGGAATAATTGATGTTAAAACAATAAACAGCAATTTGCATATTGTTAATGAAAAGATGTCAGGAAGAGAATTCCGCACTTTTATAATTAGAGATATAATTTTAAAATTCAATTTCAATGAAAACTTACGGCAGAAAGTAAAGAAAATACTTGAAATCAATACGGGTTCGCATAATAATTTAAGCGAAGATATAGAGAAAGAGGCAAAAGGTTTAATGAAATTCATTGACGTTGTAAATGATATTGCATATTTGTATGAAACCCGCTCAAATGAAAAATTTACGTTAAAAGAATGGTACGAAAGATTGAAAATTGGCGTTTATAACGAAAGGTACCAGATTTCTGGAAAAATGAATAATAGCGTTGATATAACTTCCATTGAGCAAATAAGATACATACCATATAAAGTCAAAATATTGTGCGGTGCTTCTGAAGGTGTATTTCCCTCTGCTTATGCCCCTGAAAAATTATTCGGTAAAGAGCTACCTGATGCAAAGCAAAAGCACATACGTGCGGAACGTGTGCTGTTTTACCAGCTTCTTACTTCGTCTAATTTCCTTTTCAATAATAATCAAGATAATGAAATATATATTTTTTATCCGCGGACTATCCAGGGTTATCAAACACCATCTTCTCCATTTATCGATAGCCTGAAAAGTATTGTGGAGTTTGATGATGAGGACATATCAGATTTGGAAAAATCAAATGCCCAATTTTCTATGATTACAAATGAATCTGAGTTTTTTGATTATATCGGGAAGCGGGATTATACAATAGAAAATGGTGATATTCCAGTATCTGATAATCAATTGCAAAATCTTATTAATCATTATATTCAAAAAAATAATCTTACAGATGAATTGAATTATCACAAAGACATTAAACCAATAAATTTAGATAATTTGCTCAGTGTGAATATTCACAAAAACTTAATTGATGCTGAATTCCGTGAAAAATCTTACTCAATTTCTGAACTTGAAACATATGCAAAATGTCCATATTTGTATTTTACAAAATACTTGCTTAATATTAAAGAAGCTCGGAAAAAGGAATTAACTCTTGGACCAATTGAGATAGGTAGCTTTCTGCACAAAATTTTATACGAATTTTATCAAGAATTGATTAATAATAATATTTCTACTGAAATATCAAAAATCAATAATATTCAAGGGGAAACATTAGAATTTAAATATGTCAAGCTAACCCCTGAGTATATATCAATCTATAAAGAAATCCTCCAACAAATTGCTCAAAAAAATCTTGATATGCCTGTAAAAGATTATCAAATTTTGAATTATCAAATACGGCAACTGACTGATTTTGCTTTTGCTCGAAATCTATTGTATCGTTGGCTGAAAAATGAAGTCTATCAAAAAATTTTGCCATTCTTTCCTGCTTTTTTTGAACAACATTTTGAGACTGAATTAGTTTCCGCCACAAATTCATCAAATAGTAGTGATTCTTCTCAAACCAAGCAAAGCATAAAGGTAAATGGCAAAATTGATAAGATTGAAGTAAATTTTGTGGATGATATACTCGAATTTGGTGTGGGCGATTATAAACTATCACCATCTTCAATACCAAGTGAAACAGATATTTATAATTTGTGTGTTTCTTTTCAAATGCCAATATATATGGTTGGATTTCAGAAATATATCAATGAAACGGCAGGAATTAAAGCAATTCCCGTATTTGGAGTTTATAATTTGCTAAATCCGACTAGTAAGAAAAATAATGCATTTACTTATGTCTTAGTAAATTATGATTTGTCATCTACTGCAATTATAATCAAAAAGCCTTATAAATCTGGAATTGGACAAACTGAATTACTTAAAAATTCTCTCGACGCTGCAATTTCAATAAAACATTATATTACGAATGGGAATTTTAAAGTCGAGCCATATAATGAGGATAAAATTTGCCCCTATTGTAATTATTATTCAATGTGCAGAATTAGATTATTATAATATTTAAAATCATTGCAATTGGTAACCGGGAAATTCAATATCTAAAATTTTTACAGACTTAACATTACGAATCTTTAATAAATTTAATAATAATGCATTAAGACTTGGGGCATCTTTTATTTTTACTTGGAAGGTGCATTCAAAAGTATTATCAAAGTAATTACTATCAAGAACAGTACTAATAATATCAGCATTACCAATAGCTTTTGTAATTTCATTAAGCAATGAAGTGCGATTCATACCATTTATTAGAAGTTTTGCTATGAAACCATTGTTCAAGATAGCGAAGTTATTTTTTTTTAAAGGAGTTTGATTATTCCCCGAAACAGATACATTGTTACCATTTATTGTATTGCGAAGATAATTATTTAATATTCCAATTGCGTGAAAATCTTTAATATAATCGAGCCAATATAGTGAATACTGAGGTTCATCAGCAAAAAGGATTTGTACGCTTTCGCCGCCTTCAAGGATATGTCGATAATCATAAGTATTATTTGAAATTTTTGCACCCATAAAATTGATAGCTTTTTCCCCTGCCACAGCAAAAGCAAAATCTAAAACAGTCGAATTTTGTGGGAGATTTATAACTTTTTGGTCAACTGAATATACAGATATCTTTTCATTAAAAACATTATTTTGAATTGAGTTCCAAATTTCGGGTATTGCTTCTTCCCCTTTTTCAAAAATAAGATCGTACATCCAATCTCCCCATAATTCTAATTCCTTCTCATTGATATCTAAAAGCTTACTATTAAGGATCTGTTTAGAAATATCGGGTTTCACAATATTTTCCAAAATGTCATAATTATCAGAATTCATTATCGTAATATCAAGACTTTCAAGACCAGGTTTTTTCACTCTTAATTTGATAGCTTCAAATGAATAATCGCCAATTTTTTGTTTGCCTTCACTATGATTGAAAACATTCTCATAGCCAAATTGTTCAATTATTGCAGATTCTATTCGATAAAGAGAGTTAATTTCATTTTCAGGAATCGGAATGATACACTCAACATAGTCAGTAAGTTCATCGGCATCCTGCAATTGATTTGTCAAATTGTAGATCTCATATTCTTTTCTATGGTAAATAACAGGTTGGGGTGGATTTTGATAAATTTTAGTTAGCGCAAGATTAAGATCTTTTGAATAATTATCAATTTGTTCAAGGATAACAACTTCCTTTGTATCAATCATATTTCTGATTTTTTCATATAACTCTTCATCTGAAAAATAGTAAAATGATGCTTCTTGAAGCAATCTACCAACATTCATAAAACCCAGTCTATAAGCAAAACCCGCATAAAATTTAAGTGTTTCATCAGCAATATCTTTAGCTTTTTGTTTATCTTGAAAATAATGCAGGGTTAAAACATTATGTAATCTATCAGCAAGTTTGAGAATAATAACTCTTACATCTTGAATTAGTGTTAAAAACAATTTACGATAAGTCAATGCTTTTTGGATTTTTTTGCGATTTAAAAATTCTTTTACATCTTCGGAAATAGTGCTACCATATTTAATTTCATAAGTAATAAACTCATCATTAATATTATCGTGAGAGATTTTCGTAACAGCATCCACGGTACGTGATAAATCCTCATCATTGAAATATTCAGATATAATTTGTTTGGAAACAGGTGATTCATCTTTTTGAGTATCTTCAATTGTATCATGCAAAAAAGCTGCAACCAGTATTCTTTCATCGTATACTTTAAAATATCTAATCAACAATAAGGCAACAGTTAAAGGATGAGTATAATATGGGGCTCCTGATGCTCTGAATTTATTTTGGTATTTCGCATAAGCAAAATCGTATCCTTTTTTTAGATATTCAAAATCAGCTTCAGGATAATATTTAGCAAGTTCATCTTTTAAAAATAAAAAATCTCTTTCCTTATCATATCCAAAACCAAAATCATCATCATACATTAAATCGAAATTTAATTTCTTTTTAGGAATAATATTTGCCATTTTATTAACAGTAATTCATTTATTAAAAATTTAAACGTAAGATATAATAAAATCTTGTATTATGCTATTTCTGGTATTGGGTTTGACGGCGCCAAGAATAATAAAGAAAAGTAATTGCAATTGCCAAGCCAATTACAAATCCAAGAATTATTGTAGCTTTATAGGCAGGATATGACTTTTCTAATGGTATAGTAGCCCAATCAAGTATCTCAACCTGTGGGACATCCCTTTTCTCCTGTATTGCCTCTTGGAAATATTGTGTTTGCAAGTAGATTAATACTTGCTCATAAATTTCTTTTGTGCGTGTTAGATTTGTATATTGTCGTATTAGAGTTGGGATATTTTCTAAAGGTATAGCAAGATTATCATTTCCTGTAATACCGCCTTTTTGAATTTTTGAATATATTTCTTGAAGCTTTCTCAAATTTTCTTTCGTTAGAGCTAGATTCTGAGAATTTTCAGCATAGAGCTTTTGAGCAAGATTATAATCAACTTCTGCTTTTGCAAGATCAACTGCTACTTGATTAGCCTGTTGGAAAATAGCTTTGGTCTGTTCATCAATTTCTAATACTTTATTAGCGCGCTGAAATTTTTCGATTTCTATTTCAACACTATCCAGCTTTGCTGTATAATTTGTAATTTCAGAACCAATAAAATCCTTAGTTAATTTTGAAATTGAATTATTGCGCTGCCTAATAATATAGTCCAATGCTGTAATTGCCACATTTGGAATTTCCGCTGAAAGCCTTGCTGCTGAATCCTTCGATACTTTTGAGGGCAAAAAATGTGTTCCAAAAACAAATGTTATATAAATTATCCCACTTCTATTAACAACTACATCCATATTTGTTCGATAAATATCATAGATTTTATTTTTCTTCAAACCTTTAAAAAATCTTGAATGATTAAGTTTGAGGGAATCATAAACAAACTCAAATACAGAATAACTTTTTAGAACCTCGCTATATTCTGCTGAAAGATTTCCACTTCCAAGATTTGAAATTCCGGTTGGCAAGTTCATAGTACTTAGCAAATTACTCGGTATCATTTGAGTGCTTGTTTGTTTAGGTGGTAAAATTGAGGATACAGTTGTATATTTATAAGGAGCAATTAATAGATACAATCCGATTAATATCATAAATCCAAGAAAAAAGATACCTACATTTTTTCTTGTTTTATAATCGATTGCAAAATAATTTCTAAAAATTTCTAGATTTTTTAATGAGTCTAATTTCATTTAACCCCCACTAAGGTAATGACAATACCCGCAATTGTCATTAGCTGAGATACAGTTGCAACCACCTGAGTAAATACTTCTGTAAATGAGACTTCTTTTTGTGGTGGAACAAGGATGACATCACCTGGCTCAAGTATATAATTTTTATCTTTTGCTAAAAATATTTCCCCTTTGGATTTTGCAATAAAAGTTTCATTAATATCAGCACGATATCCGAAACCTCCTGCTTGGTTGATATAATCCATATATGTCCAATTGGGGTTGAATACTATATTTCCAGGATTATTTACACGACCTTGAACATTAATATAATTCTTTTTTGTGGGGACAATAATCGAATCTTTATTATAGAGTGTGATATTTTGGTCAGAGTTCTCATCAGAAATAGCTTTTTTGACATCTATTGACATAACACCTCTTTTCTCTCGAACGCGGGATTGGTAATATCTCGATTCAAATTGAGACATTTCTGTGTATGGAATTCGAGCTAATCTTTCCATTTCTAAATCAGGCTTTAATGATTCCTGTTGTCTAATAAATTCAATATCCTCGATAGATGCATTTTCAGTAAATCCACCACATCTTTTAATTAAATCAGCTACTTTATCCTTGGTTTCTACAATTGCATATTTCCCTGGATATTTTACCTCTCCGCTAATGATTACATATTGGTCTTTATTCCAATTTGGAATTATACGCACATAAACTCTATCGCCAACTTGTAAAGGTATATCGCCTGGAAGTTTTTCTCTTGTTTTTAAAATATTCTTCCAACTATTTAAATCTATATAGAATCGATTAATTGTTTTCCCATCAGTTTCAAACCGGGCAATTTCCACAGAATCTAAAAAAGAAGAAGCGAGAAAACCTTGCCCAAAACGAATTAATGTGGAAAGAGAGTCGCCAGGGACATATTCAAATTCAGCAGGCATACCTACCTCGCCATAAATGCCCATCTTTTGCTTCTCACTCAAAGGTGGAACAATAATTTGATCTCCTCCCTCGACATAAGGATTTGCAGATTTATCACCTACTAAGAAAAATTTAAGTAAATCAACCGAATAGACATTTGAATCTCGGATCAACGAAATATTACGCATACCTCCATCTTTTGCTATGCCTCCTGCTCGTTCTATTACCTCCGAAACCCTATCCAACGGTGATGCTGCTACACTTAATGATTTTAAAACAGAGCCACTGACAATAACTTTAAATTGCCTAATTTGAGAAAGTTGCACTCCGATATCTTCTGTCTTATAAACTCTTCTTAATTTCTCATTAATTTTCTTATAAGCATTAACTAATGTATCTCCTTTGAGCTGTACAATCCCTGTATTAGGAATTAATAAAGAACCTTCGGGAGAAACCTTAAGATATAGCAATATTGGCTCGTTTATAAGAATTGAAATTTCAAATTCATCGCCAGGACCAACCACATACTCATTTGCGTTGATTGGTTTTTCAGGCACAATATTTGTCTGCATTGCTAATTTCTGAGCACTCTCGAAAGCTGTCGTATCAATCTTCATCCGGAAAAAGGTACCGTTCATTTCTGTTTGAGTTAATTGCCCTTTTACATAATAAAATGGAATTAACAAAAGTAATATTAATTGATATGTTAATAACCTTCTCACAATTTATATTATTTATATTAGTCTTTATTTTTAAAATTTGCAAATTAACATATTTTTAAATTTTATCAATATAGAGAGATTTATATACATTTTTATTCCCTATTTAAATATAATATTCATATACTAATTATGTTAGAAAAAGAACTGCTTGATTTATCTGTTTATGCAGCAATTAAAAGTGGCGATATTTTAAAAGAAGGATTTGGTACTAACTATTCTATACATTCAAAAGAAGGAAGACATAATATTGTAACTGATTTTGACATCAAGAGCGAGCAATATTTAATTGAATTCTTAAAAAAAGAAGTGCCACAATCTGATTTTCTTGCTGAAGAAAGTGGCGATAGCAATTCTATAGGTGGTCAATCTATTAAATGGATTATAGATCCACTGGATGGAACTGTGAATTTTGCCCATAATATTCCCATATTTTCAATAAGTATTGCCGCGCTTATCAATAATGAAATTAGTGTGGGTGTAATTTATAATCCTATGAATGGCGAACTTTTTAAAGCAATGAAGGGGAATGGTGCTTATTTTAAAAATGACAAAATCCAAGTTAGCAAAACTCAATTATTATTGGACTCATTCCTCGTTACAGGCTTTCCATATCGAGCCGGAGCTGCAAACAATAAAAGCGCTGCCCTTTTTATTAAAGTAGTCCAAAATGGTATTCCCATAAGGCGACTTGGTTCAGCAGCATTAGATTTAGCTTATGTTGCGGCGGGTAGATTTGATGGATTCTGGGAAATGGAACTTCATCCTTGGGATATTGCAGCGGGGATTCTTCTTGTCCAAGAAGCAGGAGGTAGTGTATCTCAATTCGATGGCTCACCTTATAATTTAGGTGATGAAACAATTCTTGCAACAAATGGTTTGATTCACAGGGAAGTATCAAATTTTTTAGTTAATCATTATGAAAATTAAAATCCATTATTATTCAGGTGCGGGGAATCTCTTTTCTATTTTTGATAATAGGAAGTCAATCATTTCTCAGGATAAATTACCGAACTTTTCAAAATTGGTATGTTCGAAATTTTCTCGGGACGCTATTAAAACTGAAGGGCTGATTGCAATTGAAAATTCCTCAAATTACCCCTTTAAGGTGCAATTTTTCAATCCCGATGGCACTTCAGGTATGATGTGTGGAAACGGAGCAAGATGCGCAATTGCTTTTGCTCGCTCAATTGGTATGCTTGATAATTTTTCGATTTCAGAAACATTCCATTTTCAATTAGCTGATGCTGTCTATTCTGCAAGAATACTAGGAAATTCTTATCAAGTGGATTTTGATTTTCCTAAACAAGTAAGAAATGATTTAATAATTAATTTAAAGAATAATCTTAAAATCAATTCAGATTTTATTGATATTGGCACACCTCACCTTCTGATAAATTATGATAAAATTAATTCAAATAGTATGGATTTTGATAATTTTGATTTAATTAATTTTGCAAAACCATTACGTTACAATACTATTTTGTTTCCAAATGGTACAAATGTAAGTATTTATAAAATTGAAACCGATAATTTAGTGAGATTACGTACTTATGAAAGAGGGGTCGAAGCCGAAACAGGCGCCTGCGGAACAGCGAGCGTGTCTCTTGGATATTTGCTTTTTTCAAAAAAACTATGCAATGATCCTATAACTATCATTCCAACAAGCCAAATTCCACTAACAATACATAATTCTGAAAAGAATGTTACATTAGAAGGACCCGCCGAACAAATTGGTGAAAAAGAAATTGAATTTTTTGGAGATTAAATGAACTTTAATAAGCAATTTTATTTCGATGAAATTAAGAACATATTCCCTAAAATTATTGAATATCGTCATATACTTCATCAAAATCCGGAGAAAAGTTTTCAAGAGATTGAAACTACAAAATACATCCAGCAGATTCTCAATTCTCTAAATATAGAAAACAAAGCAATTTTAAAATCCCAACCAAATAATACTAATAATGATATTGGAGTACTTGCAAAAATTGGCTCAGGACCTCATAGCATTGCTTTGCGAGCAGATATTGATGCTCTGCCAATATATGAAGAAACAAATGCACCATTCCGTTCTAAGTATGATGGGCTGATGCATGCTTGCGGTCACGATATGCATACTGCAATACTACTTGGTACAGCTGAAATTCTTAAAAAAAATGAAGAAAAATTGCATAATACGATTTACCTCATATTTCAACCTGGTGAAGAACTCCTACCCGGCGGAGCAAAATTATTTATAAATTCAAATATTTTTCCACAATTAAATTTAGAAGCTATTTTTGGACAACATATTAATCCCGAATTGGAAATTGGAAAAATTGCATTATGCGCAGGTCCTATGATGGCATCAACCGATGAACTTCATATAACAATTTCGGGCAAAGGTGGGCACGGTGCTCAACCACATTTGAGTAATGACGTTGTGCTTGCAGCATCTAATTTGGTAATAAATTTTCAATCAATTATCACAAAATTTCGCAATCCGCTCGAACCTGCTGTTTTATCAATTACTTCTATTCAAACAGGCAATTCAACTAATGTTTTTCCAAATGAGGCTAAATTGCTTGGCACTTTACGTACATATAACCAAAATTTAAGGCAAAAATTATTAGAAAAAATCAAAGAAAATGCAGAACTATGTGCAAAGCAATTCGATTGCGAAGTAGTTGTAAATATTGTCAATGGTTATCCCCCATTAGTCAATGATGCTGAAAAAACCGAATTTATAATGAATTTAGGGAAGCAACTTTTTTCAAATTCTCAAGTTGAAATCGCCAAACCAAAAATGTGGGCTGAAGATTTTGCTTATTACACAGAAATTATACCTTCTGCATTTTGGTTCTTAGGGACCAAGGAATCCCGGGAAAAAGAAATCTATCCTCTTCATAGTTCAAAGCTGCTTCCAAGCGACGAAGCAATGATTTATGGCACTGCAATGTTAGTTTCAATAGCATTAGAATATTGATTGAAAAGTTAGACAAATAAGTAAATATAAATAAACGTATTAGATTAAGGATAGAGCCGTTGCACTTTCCAGTCATCATCAACTAATTTATATAAAAATCTATCGTGCAATCGGCTGGGCCTGCCTTGCCAGAACTCGAACGAAAATGGATGCACTCTATATCCTCCCCAATATGGTGGCAATGGCACATCATTTGGATTTGGATATTTTGCCATCAATTTTGCTACTTCGCGAATTAATTTAAATCGGTTCGAAAGCGGTTGGCTTTGACGAGATGCCCATGACCCTAATTTGCTTGTATAAGGGCGTGTTTTAAAATAATCATAAGATTCTTGCTCGGAAGTTTTTTCGACTACACCTTCTATTCTAATTTGTTTTTCAAGATCGTCCCAGAAAAATAACATTGCTACATTTGGGTTCTCATCAATTTCTCTTGCTTTCCTGCTCTGATAATTTGAAAAAAATACAAATCCATTTTCATCATAACTTTTTAATAAAACAACCCGCGAGGATGGCTTACCATCAGTTGTGGATGTTGATAAGATAAAAGCGTTTGGGTCCACGATATTTGCATTCTTTGCTAATTCAAACCATTTTGTAAATAATTCAAAGGGTTTTGCAGTTAAGCTCTGCTCATCAAGTTTTGATTTCTGATAATCGCGATGTTGGTCTTCGATAAATTTCATTTATTGTCTAATTAAAAGTACAAAATTAAGCAATATTGAAATTCTCAAAGAATTATCAAATTATTAGTAATTATTATAAAATCTAAAATTTATAGCTTAGTCCAACTTTGAATGTTTCAAACACATAGGGTGCGGGAGAATTAAATGGCCAGTTCATATTTTTGCGTCTTAATTCATAAAGTCCGTAGGATATGCTATTTTTCAATGCAAAGCTGATAATTGGGGTTGCCCAGGGTGAATATTTGCGAACATTACTTACAAATTCATCTATTATTCCCTGAGCTGCGCTTTCAATCATATCGCTAACTGCCCATGCCCAGAAAAGATGCACAGGGAAAACATCCATTCGCTCATATCCCGCAGATAATCCGATATGATTGAATAATTCAAATTCTATTCCACCCGAAAATCCCTCTCCAAATTTGAGCTTATCATTCAATTCCATTAATTGCTCGGGGTAAATCACGTTACCCGTTGAATCAATACCTGTAATATTAAAATTCATAAATGACCAATGCAATCCTTCGCTATGTGTCAAATTGATTTTGAGACCCTGCCCAAAATTCCAACCGTAATCTTTGCTTCGATTAAAACCAAAATTCCAGGTACTTGCCGAAATTAGCTTTGTTTGTTTGCTAAAATCAATTAAATCATTTGAAAGATTTTTAAAAGTAATGTACCGATTTTTTGTGCGAATAAGATTTGAATTTGGATATTGCTTGCGGTCTGAATATCCTAATAGCAATTGAATATCGGCGGATTGATTTATATCAGGATTTAACTTTTTATTATCTATATTTACTTGTCCGACAAATAACGAAATAAATGGCTTATCCTCAAAAATTATTGAATGGTCACTCTTCTCTACTCGATGAGTATATTTTTTTAATAATGGCTTAACTATGGTAGTCATTAAATCATTTATTCCATACTCATTATCCTCGTCAATTTCTGTTTCTGGTGTTTGAGTTGTATCAATGTTATTTGTCAAAGAATCATTTTTAACTTGTGTTGTGTCCTGTATCTGTTGAGTTTGTTCTTGAGCATTAGAATAGAATTGAAAACCAAAAAAGATAAATATTATAAAAATATTATAAAAAGTGAATTTTTTCATTTTATTTCCAATTTTTAAAATTAAATACGAAATAATTTTGGAAAAGTAACAATAGTTGCAAAATTTATTCTGTTGGTTCTTCCGCTGGGGCTGCTTCCTCTTCTAAAATATAATTATCATGAATAATTAAAGTATTTGGCAATGCCTGAATAAGAGATTGAATTGTTGAAAATGGAATTTTATTTCCTGAGATATTTAGAACTTTCAATTTCTTCATATTTGTAATTGATAAAGCCAATTCTTTTATGGAATTGTTTTGCAAAAATAAATATTCAAGATGCGGCATATTTTGAGCAAAATCCCCATCGATTTGCTTAATTTTATTATTTGATAAATCCAGCATTGTGAGATTGGAAAATTGATTTGCCTGAAATTCCTTCATATTATTATTTGATAAAATAAGCGTTTTCAAATTCTTATATGTAGTCAATTGATTTGGAAATTCTCTCAATTTGCAATTATTGCAAGAAAAGCTTTCCATATTTTGAGGTAATAATGAAGGAATTTGCTTCAATTTTTGATTATCGAGTGAAACTATTTTTGTATTGCCTGATAGAATATTTAAACTATTCTCAAGAGTAGATGTATGTTCGAGCAATGCTTCTAATGCATCTTGCGAACCTCCGTGCATTTTAATGAGTTTTTTGTACTTATTCAATGCTTGATTGAAAGAAAACTTTGCCATTTCTGCATTATTCAATTTCATATAATAATTCCCATAAGTTTCATCAATAGCTGCACGCCAATATTGCCCATCCCAGGAATTATCACTCCCAATCAATTCCCTTGCTTTATTCAAATATTCATCGGCTTTTGCAAGATTATCAGATTGTATGTACGTATTTGCAAGCTTAATAAACCTGCTTGCTTCTGATATGTTTTCAGCACTTAAATTCAAATATCCTGCTACAATTATAATTATTATCAGAATTATATTTTTCATCTTATCCTCAATATTAATATATTCTAACTATATCAAATTTCAAACCTGCATAAATTGTTGGCACCCACGGTGTTCCTAAATGTATCCAACCAATTACTAAATCATCTAAATACTTATTGAATGTTGTACCTACCACAACTCCAAGGGGTAATGTTTTACTGAAATTGTAAAAGTCAAGCTGGAATTTGATTACATCCGCATTGATAGTACTTTGATTAGCATTGGTCGTATTCTGTATCAGATAACCACCACCCAATTTCATTGTCCAGTCGAAATCTTTTATTTCAAACAATTTAGATAAATTTAATTCAAAATCCAATCCAAAGCTCCAGACATTTGTATAAAATGTGCTTGTCCCAAAATATGGATCAATTGTGCTGATAGCTTCTGTTGACAAATATTGATATTTTCCCCATATTGAAATTACGGTAGTATTATTCCATAATTTTATTAAACTCAAATTTGCCATTGCCCCAGGTGATATTGGAGAGGAAAGGTTGTCATTTCCAAAAAAGAATTGTTCTATTAATGGGGATGCTGTTAATAAAAATGTAGGATAAATCCTTTCATTTTTTGCATATTGCATTTTTGTCTCATAAATCTGTTTATCAAGCTCAGCAATTTTCTGCAAATAAGCTTTCTCAATTTCATTCATTTTTTGCCGTAATTCTTGGTTATTTTCCTTTAAAAATTCATTTGTTTCAATAATTTGAGTTATACCCGTTGTATCAAGAGATAATTTTACAATTTCATTATTTAATTTTTCTATCGCTGCCTTGGAATTTGCCAGTTCGTTATCAATTTGAGAATATTGAAGTGATTGCACCTGATTGAATAAACTTTTTGCAATTTTATAATAATTTGAAATGGTTCGCGGTTCCAAATCGCTAATTATGTCATAAGTTAATTGCGGTACTGTTTGGTTTGGCTTTTGATTATATAAGATTAATTGAGTTTCAAGCATTTTTGCAGGCAGATAATAATCCATCAACTTGCTAAAATATATATTTTCGTCATCTGTGTAAGCATCAAGATCCGCAGGTAGTTGTGGCACATACACAATTGGTTCAATTGCCATCAATTGTATTGTACCGAAAATCAACATAAAAAGCAAAATAATCTTCTTCATTTCTAGCCTATTATTTTTTCAAATGAAATCAATAAGTATGCCAAATAAATAAAATAAAAAAATCTCCTTATCTTGCGAAAAGAAAAGGAGATTTTGAAAATTTTTAATGTTAAAGCTTCAATTTACCTTGCAATCATCATTGGTAATGTTTTGGTCTGATTGCCGCTAGTTAATGAATAGAAGTATAAACCAGGCACAAGATTTGAAGCATCAAAATCCGTGTTGTAAACTCCGGGAGTTAATGTTTCATTTACAAGTGTTGCAACACACTCGCCTAGTTGATTATAGACTTTTAATGTTGTATATGATGTAATATTTGTGGAAAATGAAATCTTGGTTGTTGAGCTAACAGGATTTGGTGCATTCTGCTCTAAGGAAAATGAATTAGAAAACTCCTCTGTTTTATTTACAGAGCTATACTCACCTGTAAATCGACCATAAACAATAAATCTGTAATTCTTGCGAAGAAGAGTATCAATTCCTGGATATTCTTTGCGGAATTGTGTAGGATTATCGCGTATTAAGCGGAATTGTGATAGTAAAACTAGAGAATCATTATTATTGGGTAGATGTTTGATAACTCCGGCAAAAGTATGAGCGTAACTTAAATACCATTCCCAAGCACCAATTAATCCTACAACATCATCTAAATCTCCAATATCATCTTTAAAAATAGTTAATAACATTGGTTGATTTATATCATAAGTATGATTTAAAGTATAAGAACTTATTGGTACAACAGTTGGTTTAATACTGAAGCTGCCATTACCTTTATCCTCAATCTGATTGTTTACAAAGTTTGCGTCCATTGTAAATACATCATTGACCTTGTCAACTGTCTCAGAATATGGCAAAGCGAAAGTGAAAGGATTAAAAAGATCTGTTCCAAGCCCAGGTATATTATCATTAAATGGTATTATTGCAAAATAAAAAAAATGTTTAACGGGTTTAGATGGAGTTGGGTAAAGCCAAAATACAACAGAATCGATTGTTACAGTCCCGCTTTGAAAACCTGGTACATAATATTTCATTGAAGGTACAAGTTGAAAAAATCCATTCAGCTTGTAAATTGGATTATCATTTTCATCAACTACATTTTGAGGAATATAGGTATCACCAATATTAATCATAGAATCAGGGTCGGAATATACTTTCGAATGAAAATCCCGTGCTGTATCTAGTACGTCTGGGTCTTCGGGTATAGGATGAATTCTTGTAGAAAAGGCAAAAGCTGCATTTTGATAAGGCTCATATAAGAAAAAAGACGGGGTTATTTGTGAAGAATTCCCTCCATCCCTTAATGGCAAATTGCTCAATTGAGCTTGATTTGGAGCAAGAGTGACAGCCTCATAGCTGCCTGTCGTGGGATTTACGCCTAATTTAAAATTTCCCTGAACGTATTGTGTTTCAGCATGAATGATTGATACTGAAAACACTATCAAACATAAATAAACTAATTTTTTCATAATATTTCCTTTTTATAGTTAAAATTATATTATTATTTTTCTTTTTA
>JAGOIG010000163.1 GCA_017995735.1 Candidatus Kapaibacterium sp.
GCTGCACTTGCAAGGGCAATGACGCTTGACCCATCTATACTTTGTTTCGATGAGCCGTCTTCCGGCTTAGACCCTACGACCTCTGCTGCATTAGATAATTTAATAAAAGAAATCAATCGCTCATTTAAAACCACTATGATAGTTGTAACCCACGATTTAGCAAGTATTTTAAATATATCCGACAGAATAATAATGCTCGACAAATCTGTTCGTGGTATAATTGCAACAGGCACTCCGGAAGAATTAAAGAATAACCGCTCCAACCAAATAGTTTATAATTTTTTCAATAGAATAGGATAATCAAATGAAAAAAATAAAAGCAAGCAGAAGTTCAAGTTCCTTTCTGGTAGGAATTTTTGTAATCATTGGTTCAATATTAATCATTTCCGTAATTATATGGCTTGGAGCAAGCAGTTTTCTCGAAACAAATGTTCAGTATCTAACATATTTTGACGGCTCTGTAGAGGGCTTAGACCCCGGCTCTGCTGTTAAATATCTTGGCGTTCCGGTGGGAACTGTTGGAAAAATTGAAGTAGCTTCTGACGGTCGGTTAATTCAGGTAACGATGCTAATCGGAAAAAAAATTGAAATTTCGGATAGTTTGCGTGTTAAGGCAGAAATGGCTGGTATTGCTGGCGGAAAGTTCCTTCAACTCTACTTTCCTACCGATACAACAATTGCAAAAATGTATCCGGATATTTCCAATATAAAGCCCGATTTCCCAGTTATTCGCTCCTCCCCATCTGGAATCCAGGAAATTGAGATAGCAGCACGCGAGATTATGAATAACATTATGAAATTTCAGTTCGATTCCGTTTCGAATAATACTGTAAATTTCCTTGCTACTACTACTGACTTTTTTAAAAATAAGAAATTATATTCAATTATCAGCAATTTAGAAACTACTTCCAGCGATTTAAAATTATTGATGAGCAATGCAAACAATACGAATTTTTGGGAAAATTTAAACAATACAAGCGAAGAATTATATAAAACCTCAGTTGCCTTGAAAAATTTCTCTGATGAATTGAATTCAAAAATAGATGATGTTGATATTGAAAAAACGATTGCAAATGCTTCTATGCGATACGATTCAGTTATGATAAATACAAATCAGGCGGTTAAAAATATTTCATATCGCTTTGAAAATGCCTTGTTCAATCTCAACGATTTAATTACTGGTTTTAAATCAACAAACAAGCAGATGAAACGCACTCTGCAGGCATTCACAGATAATCCTTCCCAAATACTATTGAGCAATCCACCGGAACCGGAAAAGTAAACAATGGATGGGAGTTGAAATTCAGAACACCCGATGCCTCGTAGTTTGGTATTTCGCAATCTTGTCATATACAAAAAAAGATTTTTTTAATTGGAGATGACATCACTTCACACTGTCATTCTGAAGCGCAGCGAAGAATCCAGAAAATTTTTTTGAACCACTACACTCTGGATTCTTCACAACGCTTCGGAATGACAGCTTTTTAGGATAATTTGCGTAATTGTTTTATACAAAGCAAATCTCCTCACCTTTATTTTCGTTATGGTGGCTGGAGTTCTGAAGTTAATCTCAAGCAAGAATGTTTGACCTACTTTATTTTCAACGTATTAGTAGAACAAACATACTTGTTTGTTTTTTTTCAAATATTTAGACAACAGCACCTAAAAATATCAATACAATCTTCTATCGTAGTAATTTAATTTACTATTGTTGTAATATAATTTATCATCGTAGTAATTTAATTCTTCATCGTAATGATTTAATTTTCTATCGTAGTAATTTAATTCTTCATCGTAGTAATTAATTTTTCCATTGACGTAATATAATCCTCCATTGTAGTAATTTATTTAATCAAAGAAGTAATTATTTTATAAAAAGTAGTAATATATTTAAATAAAGATTATAATATTTACTAAAAATAATCACTACTTTGTTATAAATAATTAATACTTTAATAATATTTATATATATTTTTTATAATAATATTTGTATTTTTGTTTTATTTAATATTATATTATTGGGAAATAATATGGATGTAGTAAAAGATAATAATTTTTCAAAGGATACTTTTGGTGTCAGAATAGAAAGATTAATAGCAATAGAAGGAAATATTGCTTCTATACAAGATGAATTGCAGGCACCAGCTCATATTATTCACTGGTCTTCAAATTGTTGTAGTATTTTTAGTAAAATGCTTGCAACTTCTGATGTGGACAGAAATGAGATTAGTGGCGCGTATTCTATTGCCGACCTGAAAGAAAAGCAAATGCGAATGGAGTATCAGAATTGCAGGATGCTTGCCAAGTCAATATTCAGGGAGAAGCCAGTTTATTACAATGATTATGGTTTCGATGAGCCATTTCCTTTGAACGCCAACGACAAATTGTCAAGGGTTAATCTGGTTTTGTCGGTAAATCAGCGGCATATTGCAGAAGCTGTAACTCCTTTGCTTCCCGTTTTACTAACCCAACGCTTGGAAAACGCAAAAAATGAATATGACGCTGCACTTCAAAACATCAATTTAGAAAAATCCGAGGCAGAACATTCAAAAGCTGCGTTGCAACAGCTTTTCAATTCCGATACCGCTTTGCTTCAGGAATTAAAATCCTGGTGGTACATTCGTTTCGGCAAAGATGACCCAAGGATTACGCTGATTGGAATGGTAAATCCGAAAAAGCCCGGAGCAAAAAGAAAATCAAAAACTTCTGCTCCCAAAATAGAAAAGAAAGAAATTGAGTGATTTGCTTTGTTGAGAATGATTACGCTATTGGAATATGATTTTATTATTCTTTGAAAATTGATTTTAATGAAGTAAATTTGTTTGAATTAATTTGAGGAAATAATGAGCAAAAAATTAATCAGATTCGATTGGGCTATAAAACGGCTTTTGAGAAATAAATCTAATTTCGTAGTACTCGAAGGATTTTTAAGTGAATTGCTTTTTGATGATATTAAAATTGAGCAAATTTTAGAAAGCGAAAGCAATCAAGCTTTTGTTAATTGCAAAAAATCTAATTGAAAAAGGTTTTGATAATGGAATGATTTCCGAAATCACTGGTTTAGATATTCAAATAATTGAAGAATTAAGAGGAAAAAGTTGTTAAAGTTATGTCAATTTAATATTGGGTTGAATAACAATCGAAATGGTAATATTATAGAGAAGATTTTGTTTGATTGGAGTGAATTAATTTTATAAAATATCAAATTAAGCAGTTTTTAGCTATTATTGAAAAGTATAATTTGGAATTAGGAGAAGACTAATGAAAGATTACCATATAGATGTGCCACATCTTGAATTGGTTTGGGTTTTATTGAATTTGGAAATAAATTGAGAAAATTTTGGAATGTAGAAGAAATTTTGGTAAGTTGAAATAAAAGATAATTTAAAATATTGAAAGCGTTACGTACTTAAAAAAGAAATAATGAGTGAAAGTAAATACACATATAATTTCGCTGAAGTTAATGGCAGAATAGAAATGATTGAATTTCTAG
>JAGOIG010000164.1 GCA_017995735.1 Candidatus Kapaibacterium sp.
GCGTGACAGGCAGGCGTTCTAACCAGCTGAACTACAACCCCGTTCAAATTTTAAGAATACAAAATTAAGAAAATTTTTGAAAATATTTACAAATATTAATAAAAAATTTTTATCTATTCAAATTCCAATTCATTCAAATCTAAATATAAACCTTTATCTTTAATATAATTGATTAATTTATTATGAATTGGCGATTGCTCAAAAATAGATTGACAACCAAGGATAATTAAATGTTCTCGGGCGCGAGTAATTGCTACATTCATTTTTCTGTCGATAAGCAAATCATCAATTATTTCAATATTGCTTGACATTTCTAGCTCGTAATCATAATTTGATGCATTTGAAAGAAGGATTATATCACGCTCTGAACCTTGAAATCGTTCTACTGTATCGATACTTACTAATTCTCGAACATTTTGAGGAATAGAGCGCATAATTTCTGCACATTGCAACCTGAATGGTGAAATTACACCAATTGATTTTGATGTAATTGAATCCATTACTTCTTCAAATATTTTTCTAATAAAATTGCTTATAAATTTTGCTTCCGATATATTTCTTTTCGAATCATATTCCTTTTTTGAATTTATAAATATCAATCGTGTAGAAAAAATTTTTCTTAAAAAATCCGATTTTGCATTTATAAAATATTGAGAAAACTCTTGAGATTGCCTTTCGATTTCATCTCGAATAAAAAGCTGATTATTATAAAATAAATAATTTACAAGATTCTGTATATCTTTATGCATACGAGCTTGTTTATGTAGCATCATATAGCAATCATCCCATCCGTTCAATTTTGCATTTTCTAATAATCGAGAAAAAATTGAAGTACCAATCTTTTTTATTCCGATTTGCGATAATTTAGAATCATTTCCCAACTCTTCTTGCTCTTGCTGGATAACCGCAGGTAATTGCTTCTCATCTCCAATTATTATAAATTTTGGAATTTTCGATAATACCCCAATTATTTGAGGTTCAAGCACTTGGCTTGCTTCATCAATTATTACTACATCAAAATTTTTTAAATCAAATATTTCGGAATTTGTTTGTATTGAGCTAATTGTGGAAACAAAAAAGCGAGCAGCTTCAATTTTCTCTTTCAAGCTCTGTAGAGAATATATTGAACTCAGATAAGATAAAGAATATTGATGAAAATTTTGTGCTTCTTTCGAGGCAATTTTTATAAAGTCAATTGCGTTTTCCTGATTTGTCAGAACCGCACAAATTTCATCCACTGCCCGATTAGTATAAGCCAACAGAAGTACATTCAATTTTGTTTGCTCCCAATAATATTTTGCAAGATTCTTAATAATTATTGAAGTCTTGCCTGTTCCTGGTGGCCCTTGTATTAAATAATAGTCATTTGCGGAAATTGCCTTCTGAATTATTTCCCTAATATAATCATCATCAAAATCAATATCAGGCGTTAGTTTGCTAGATATTTTAGATTTTGTGCGTCCCAGTAATAAATCACGTCTGGCTTTTGGAGACTGCATAAATTCAGTTATATTTGCAAATTGCTTTTTAATTAATGTATCAGAATTATCAATTTCAATAATCCAATTTTGATTATTAAGTAAGTATTGTGAATTTAATGATTTATTCATCAAGCTAATTTCGATATCATCATTGTCAAGTTTTCGTAAAAATCCTTTCAAAATATAATTATCTGTTGGATTAGTTATTTCTTCAGGATATAAATAAATTGGGTCACCAATCCGCAGAAAAGACAATTCTTCGGCATTATTTCTATGAAAAATAAGATGCTGATTATCAAAATTCGATTTCTCATCATCTAGTTTAAGACGAGTTATAACAGAAAAATTATCTTTTTTATTATCAATTGATTCACGCCAAAATGAGGCGTACCCCTCACGTCGTGAATTATTTCCAATCTTAGCGGTGAGCTCTTCACGAAATATAAATCTGATATTTCCATTCACATATTCCTTTTCAATTTCATCAAGAGAATTATATACGGATTGAATTTCTTTAATATCATCGCTAATCAATTGATTTTTTGATTCATAATTTTTGAAAATATCAAAAACCGACAAATCTCCATTGACAATTTTACGATGAAATGCAAAAAGATTATTGCGAAAATTTATTATTTCATTTTTGAAAGATTTCAAATTTGGAACATTCCGAGGATGCCCACCAATATCGGATGAATAAAGAATTGCGCTTGTCCCGGTGCGATCTCCATAAACCGAATCGAGTAGCAAATTATAGCAGTTTGCCTGTGCATAATGATTTTGCCACACATTCAGAATAAATGTTTTACCGTTATCATCTTGAATTTGTATAGGATTTTTTGGAAATCCGCCCGACTTTAATTCAATTACATCTTTTCTATTATCATCAATTTGCTCAATAAATAAATCCAATCTGCCTTGTAAGCCATATTTTGGCGATATAAATGTAGGCTCAACCGAATAAACTCCCCTTGGTAAATCTGTGATAATCTTCTTCAAATTTTCAAAATGTAATTGCATTTCAAAATTTAAATCTTCTATAAATTGCTCATCAAGAAATTGAAGAATTTTCAAAGGTTTTTGATGAAGCGATTTGGTAAATGCTGTTTGGAAATCAATATTTGGATTTGCAATTAGTTCATCAAAAAGCGAATTTACAATCATTCCTTTTACCAAATATTGATTATTAGCTTTTTGCATTATCAATTTTGAAAAATATGTGACCAAATCGAAACCATAATGATTATAACATTCTGCAATATCAGTAGCATCAAACATATAATCAGGCTCAATGATTATTGCTCCATCCTTATTTAGTTCAAATAAATTTATTTCATTATTTATTAAATTAAGATTTTCAAAACCGATTGTGACATTTCTCCAAAGATAATTAATTGTTATTTTATGATTAAAAGAGCAATGTACATTGAAATTTCCAATTTGTTCATTTACGCACTTTAAATCATATCCGCTATTTGTCTGTACTTTTCTTACCAATACACCTTGCAAATAAGCAATATTTGGTAGGGTTGTCGATTTTTGAGAGATAATTTCAACATTTTTGACATAATCTTCAAGTTCGTTTGGCAATTGTTTTTGAATGATTAGAGATGAGGAATACAGCACAGATTTGAGAAATTGTAAAAAATCATCTGAATTTAAAATTATAGAATTTGATGAAATTGCTTTCTTCCGTCGGCGAAAATGTAATAAATTATTTAAATAAGAATTATCAATTTTATATAAATCAAAAATATAAATCCATTTTGAATAATATGATGAGAAAATTTGCTTGCTATTTTCGGCTTTTGAATTTATAAGATATTCAAAAATTTGCAATATATCAATGAACTTTTCATTATCATTCAAGATAGAATTTTTCAGAATATCAAAAGTTTGCTGAAAGAAATTATCATGTGAATCGATTGACATTATTGAATTAATCTGCGGATATGTCTTTAAT
>JAGOIG010000036.1 GCA_017995735.1 Candidatus Kapaibacterium sp.
GTGAAAGACCCAATGTTATATATTGATTAAAGGAATCTACTTTGAATATAGCAGTATGCCCACCGCTTACTACCATAGCAATTGCAGGAAAATCAAGCGTAGGGTCCTGCAAAAATCCTGAATAAATATGCCCCTCGATGTGATCTATGGGTATGATTGGCTTATTAAATTTTAATGCTAAACCCTTTGCAAAATTCACACCTACAATTAATGAACCTAATAAGCCAGGCTGATTAGTCACAGCAATTGCATCAATATTTTCAATGCTTACTCCTGATTCTCTTAATGATTGATAATATATTTCATTAATAATTCGTAAATGCGCACGTGAAGCAATTTCAGGAACTACGCCCCCATATTTTGAATGTACAAATTGAGAAGATATGACATTACTCAATATTTTATTTCCATCTACAACAGCGATTGAGGTTTCATCGCAAGAGCTTTCTATTGCAAGTATCAACATAATAAGTAATTAACGAAATTAGGCTTTCTTTATTTGTTTGGTATGATTTTTACTATTAAATTCTATATTTATAACGACTAAGATAATGAAGAAAATGCAAACAAATAAGTTCTTGATGCGTGTGCAGGGAAATTCAATGATTGGCGCTGATATTGAAGATGGGGATTACGTTCTTGTTGAAAAATCTTTTAATAATCTCCATAATTCAATTGTAATTGCCTCAATTAATGATAATTGGACCTTGAAGCAAATCAATTTAAGCCAAAATAATATCACGCTTATACCAGCAAATCCTGATTATGATGAAATTCATATTCTACCGACTGATAAATTCCGAATTATTGGTAAAGTTCAAAAGGTCATACGCCCTATATAATTTTAATGCTACTAAATTTTTATTCATTAAAAATTACATTCGTTTAATATATTTATATTTTACTCTTCAATTCTTCTAATAAAATGATAAATATAAGGTGGGTCAATGCTAACCAATTTTAAATTTTTCGGGACGTTAATTTCAGGGATGATTAATCCTAATGTATCATTTTTGATTTTATCCCGTGAAATTGATGCTGTGAAAGAAGTAAGATCTAAATCAGCTAATTCCTCTACACCTCCCTCAATATAAATTTTCACAAATTTTGGCATAATTTGATGTCCTTCAGGCAAATCACCATCTGATATTCTTACAGGGATTTGTTCAATTGTTATACCTGACTTTAATTGAACATTTGCCTGGAACAGAGTCTGTTTTGGATTAATTTTTATAATTTTTGGTAAGGTATCCTTGATTGCTATCACTTGAGAAATATCATTATGCACATCTGAGATTTCTTTATGAACCGTAGAAATGCTATGAATAGAATCAATAATACCGCCAAAGCCTTTAATTTCGACAACATCAGGGTTCAATACAATTGGTCCCACAATTGTAAATCCATATCGTAGGTCAAGAGTAATATCGGGACTAATTGGTACTGTCTTTTTTGAAATTTGAGAAATTTGCAATTTTATACTTTCAGGATTAGTTTTTCTAATTTCGACTTTCTCCATATCAGCAAAGCTTTGGCTTAATTTTGAATAAGTCAATTCGTAATATTTCGTATTTTGAGGAAGATTTCGTAAATCTACCTGGCAAATTTTAGATCTATTAAGATATATTAAATTAAATAATTCCCACCCTGTTGCGCGAACTTCCACTTTGATATCGGGTTGAATAATATTTTCAATTGCCAAATCTTCATCTATGAGTATATCCAGAGGAACTGTCACAAATGTAGTATACTGGTTATTAAGGTTAACATAAAGCCATAAAGCAAGTGCAATAAAAAAGGAAAGAAAGATGCCTCTCGAATGAAGCTTCTCCCATATTTTTATTGTTAGCAATTTGATATCAGAACCAGTAATATGTGACACGGGCAAAAACACCTCGTTTTGTGTGATAACCTAATCCAATCTCGAATACATCATTTAAAACATAATTTGCGCCAATCCCAAAAGCTACACCAGACGAATTATAGTATTTATAAAAATAATGATATCCTGTCTGTATTTCTTTTGCAAGAATTGTATCCTGCTGAGAATAAAATCCGACAGAAGCAAAAATTATAAATGGATCCAGTATATCCACATAGAATCCTAAATCGCCTGTTACAATAATTTTTGTATATTTATCTTCAACATATCCTCCGGGAAGTGGCTGAGTAGGAGTGATTCCTACATCATAGGAATTCATTGAATAATTCGGGACACTTTTAGCAAATCCTGAAAGCCCTAGTTCAAGACTTGCAAACCAGTATCTAACTCCCACCCCAAGCGATAACCCACCAGGACCAAAATATCCCACATCACCAAATATAGATTTTTCTTTTGCAAAAAGCACCGGAGCAAGATTATATTCTTCTGACGACTCATTTTCGCTTTGAGCAAAAATTTGGGATGGTGCTTGAATACTTGCTAATAACAAAAAAATTACAATAGATGTTAAATATCTTTTTTTCATAATTATTTAATATTTATTTTATACAAAATTATATATTTTAAAAATATGTTTCATTTCGACAAAAAATAAAAAAGCAAATTAAAAAAATCAATTCATATACGTCATTAATATTTTTTAGAAATATGATTCAAGTAATTAATTTAAGCAAATCGTTCAGCGGCAAAACTGTGCTGCGAGATATTAACCTACTAATTCCGCCAAGACAAACCACTTGTATAATTGGTAAATCGGGTTCAGGCAAAAGCGTTTTAATTAAAAATATTGTTGGGTTATTGAAACCCGACAAGGGAACAGTATTTGTCGATGATAAGGAAATACCCAAATTAAGCCAAAAGGAACTTTACGAAGTGCGCAAGCGAATGGGATTTGTTTTCCAAAGTTCAGCTTTGCTTGATTCATATAATGTGTATGAAAATATAGTTCTGGGATTATATGAGCAAGGTATTCGCGACACAAATTATTTGGACACTCAGGCAAGGCGAGTACTTGAAGCCGTGCAATTGCTTCCATCTAACGGGGATGTAAATGAAGAAGAATATGAGCAAGAATGGAATCGCATACGGAATATGATGCCTTCAGAGCTTTCAGGTGGAATGAAAAAACGTGTAGGACTTGCTCGAGCATTAGTTGGCAATCCTGAATATATTTTTTATGATGAGCCTACTACTGGATTAGACCCTGTCACAAGTGTGCAAATTGATAATTTAATCATAGAAGTCGAAAAGCGATTAAAAGTTACATCCATTGTAATCACACACGATTTATTTAGTGTATATCGAATTGCAGATAAAATTGCAATGCTAAATGATGGAGAGAAAATATTTGAAGGCAACTTAGTGGAATTCAAAGCATCTAATGATCCTATTATAAAAGAATTTCAAGATCGATATAATAAATAATTCCTTCCAAATATGTGTATAAAATTTTATACACTGTAAAAAAATTTTTCAAAAAACTATTGCTTTTTTGAAAATAATTATTAATTTGTATTTTTTTGAAAAAGCGAATGTAGAAATTTGTCTCTTTTATAAATTTTGTTGAACAATAAAAAGTGGGAGGAATATGGCTCCACAAAGCATTACCCAAAAAAAATTACTAACATATTTGATTGTTATTGCCCTTATTCTAATGGGAACAGTCGAACAAAGTTATGCTAAAAAGAAGCACTCCACAACTTCAAAGAAGCGATCTACGGCTTCAAAAGTAGCTTCCAAAAAAATATCAATTGATATTATGAGACAAAGCGATGAACTATCGCAAATGGCAAATTTGACTCCTTATATTATTGATTCGACTGATATGGTAACGATTGATGAAAATCACCAAATTATAGGCGAAGAAGGCGAGGATTTAGCAGAACTCGAGCGAGAAGATAACTTCAAATATGATGCAGAAAGCTTTCAAATGCTTTGGTTATCGCTTGTCGAAGAAGATTACACCGCAGCGGGCATTAGTAAAGCGGAGATGCTTGATAGAATTATGGCATTATTTGGCACTCCTTATCGCTTCGGGGGAGTTTCTCTAAGAGGGCTCGATTGCTCAGCATTCACTCGCTTGATTTATGAAGATGTTGCCAATATTGAATTGCCACGCACTGCACGTGAGCAATTTAATTATGGTGTAAAAATAAAAAATTCATCTGATTTGCAATTCGGTGATTTAATCTTTTTCCATACTTATAGCCGAAGTTTCCCCTCACACGTTGGAATTTACCTTGGGGATGGCTTATTTGCTCACGCAGGCATTAGATATGGCGTTGCTGTTGCTTCGCTTAATTCAGAATATTATGCAAAACGCTTTATTGGCGGAAAAAGATTAACTGAAAAAGAAATTCAACATCTCAAAACTACCGATACCAATAATACAGACCTCAAAGCTCGAATGTAACTCTTTTATAGGGAATCGGGTCTATAGCGCCCGCTTCCCGAAATCCGCGGAGCCTTAACAAACAAGACTCGCATTCCCCACAAGCAATCTCATCATTCTCATAACAACTCCAAGTGAGTTCAAATGGAACATTCAAATCGATACCTCGCAATACTATTTCTTTTTTTGAGAAGTTAATTAAAGGAGAGTAAATTTTTAGATTCTCTACACCATTTTTCCCAAATTTTGTCCCAAGATTTGCCGCTAATTCATAAGCTCTGAGAAATTCTTCACTCGTATCAGGATAACCACTCGTATCAATCGTATTCGCACCGATATATATTGCACTTGCTTCAATTGTTTCAGCCCAGCTTGTTGCAATAGCAAGAATATTTCCATTTCGAAAGGGGACATAAGTTGTTGGAATTTGATTTGAGCTGATTTGATTTTTTGGAATTTCTAATGTTCTATCAATTAAACTTGAGTTGCCAATTTGTTGCAAGTATTCAATATCAACAATTAATTTTTCCGAAATAGAGTAGTAATTGCATAAATCATTAAATGCTTTTAATTCGCGTTTTTGTGTTCTTTGTCCATAATTTAAATGCAACGCTGCAATTTCAAATCCTTTGTTAATTGCTTCGGCTAATGCGACAGCCGAATCCATTCCCCCACTTAATAATATAATTGCTTTATTCATAATTAATAAATTTATATGTTAATTGACGAAAATATAATCTATTAAGCATAATGAATAACTAGAATAAGAATAAATTCAATTATAATGTAATTAATTTTGTAAAAACAATTTATTAATAAAATGAAAAGATTTTGCAATTACGTAGAATCATTCTTTATAATTTTTTTTCTTTACACTACACTTTATGCTCAGTATCCTGATATAGAGTGCAAGCATTTTATTGATGGCTATCCCGCAGGAGCACCAGCAACAAATGATTTAATAAAAAGGGAAATTTATGCATTAAGCAATAATGGCAGTACAAAGTTCGCTGATTGGGTTTGCTACCGCTTAGATAAAAGCGAGATAAACGGTCCTTCAATAACAGAGAGAAATTGGAAAGCTGATCCACTATTAAAGCCTTCAAGAACGTTAGAGCCACCCGATTACAAGGATGCTTATAAGATTTATAAATACGATCGTGGTCACCAAGCACCACTTGCTAATTTTAAAGGCACTATTTATGCTGATGAGACAAATTATTTATCGAATATAACTCCACAAAAAGCCACTTTAAACCGTGGATTATGGAAAAAATTGGAAGATATGGAACGTGATCTTGTAAAGAGGTACGATTCAATTTACGTTATGACAGGACCGCTTTATGAAACATATATGCCTGACCTTCCCGCGGCAGATGAACCTCATAAGGTACCGAGCGGTTATTGGAAAATTATTGTGATTCCTCTTAAAACGGGATTGGAGGTGTTTGGTTTTATATTTGACCAATATACTCCATCGACGGATTTATTGAAAAACCACCTTGTAAATATTAACGAAATTCAAATGCGCACAAATCTTGATTTCTTTTGGAAATTGGATGATACCAAAGAAAAGAAACTTGAAGAAAAACCAAATTCTAAATACAATATTTTTTTTGGACCCTAAGTGCCTCTTATAAGTTGTAAAAACGATGCAGGATTCTGATTTGCTTGAGCAAGGGATGTTAGAGATGATTGCTGTAAGAATTGTGATTTCACTAACTCCAATTGCTCTTTTGCAACATCAGCATCTTCAATTCGTGAAATTGCTGCATTATAATTTGTGATTTGTCCTTTTAAAATATCCATTTGGGAATCCAATCGATTTACAATTCCACCAACAAATGATGCAACCTTATTCACATTATTAATTGCATTAGCAAGACTTGTAAGAGTAAGGGTGATTTGTGATGTACTAAACAATCCAAGATTAGTTGATGAAACTAAATTGAAAGAAGTCATATCAAGTCCCGTAATACCTGCAAAAGAAGATGTACTTGAAGCATTCAAATTGAAGTTTTTGCTCTCGACATTAAATTCGGGATTGTGGAAAGTCATATCGACTGTTAATGTCATTAAAGAATTAGAAGCATTAGAACCAATTACAAAATCTACTGAAAAATTTCCATCTAGGAGCTGACGACCGCCAAAAACGGTTGTATCTACAACAGTCTGAATTTGTTGTGCAAGACGATATGCAGCTCTTGCCAGAGCTACACGCTCATCTGTTCCCATTGCTCCCGAAGCTGCTTGTGAACTTGCATCTTTTATTTTAATCAACAAATTGTTAATATTTTCAAGGGAATCCATCATAATACTCGAGACATTTTGTGCATCTCCAACTGCAAGCAAAGCAGCTTGCATTGAACCATTTCGAGCTGTTAAAGCTCGAGATGTTATATATCCTGCAACATCATCGCCTGCATTATTGATTCGTCTGCCTGTCGATAAACGCAATTGCCTTAATGCAATATCGCGGTTCGTCGCGTCCAGCGCATTGTAAGCATTTTCAGCGGCTGTATTTGTCTTAATTCTGGAGTTTCCTCCTACTGCGTATGGCATCTTTTTCTCCTTTATTTATTTTATAATTATATTCAATTTTATTTGGATTTTTCTTTTCACAATGTATATGCCAATTACTCTATAAATTAATTTTATTGCGGTAGAAAAATCCAATTTTATTAACAAAATTAATATCACAAAAATTGAGCAAATATTCGAACTGTTTATAGTTCTTAGCTGTAATCGTTTGATATTATTATAATTATAGAATATATTTTCTATAAAAGCATCATTATAGTAATGATAATTTTGATTAAAGATTTACAATTTTATAGATTTTGGCGATTATTATACTTATAATATTTTTTCAGAAAATAATATTTAATTCCAAAAATTTTCGCTATAATGAGAATTTTTGAGGAAATTTGCACATACTAATTTTTGATTGAATAATTATAAACAAAATATAATTCTTTTATTGATTTATCATTTCTAATAATTTATGCGCGAGCAATAATGCGTCCGGTTTTGCAATAAAATTTGATATAAATTTCTCATCTTCCTTTGATAATTCAATATTTGATTGACTTTTCCAATTGATTTTATTTATAACAGGCATCATTCGTGATAAAGTATTAAGTAATTTTAGAACTTCATCAATTTCTAAGTTATCAATTATCTCATTACTATTCTCAATTTTGTCAATTAGTTGGCTAAAAAATTTAATTATAGCATCATTGGGATTAATTGAATTATTAATTTCACCATTTTGAAATAAGGGAGTGGGACGATGCTCCCAATTGAATTTATTTTTCCACAATTGAACTTTTTCCAATGGAATTGATGTAAGTTCAGTAAAAGATTCTAAATCTTTATTTTCTAATAAAGAATAAAGAATATACGCAAGACGAGCAATTTGTGGTTCTTTGTCCATTTTGCAAAAATAAAGCAAACCTTATAATTTAGGAAATAATTAATTTATTAAGAATATTAGAACCATTAAATTTATTCTGTTTTATAATTTTGTAAGTTAATATTAATTAAGTTATTTTTTAAAAGGATCAAGGATTAGATGAGCAAAAGAATTGGATTTGTCGAAACCCCCCATGAAATCTGCAAGCTGATGATTGAATTATCTAAGATTTCAAAGGATATGTCAGTATTGGATGTGGGAAGTGGCAAGGGTGCTTTTTTGAGCGAATTGAAAAATAACAAATTTCGCAATTGCACAGGTATTGAAATTGACTATGAGTTTTATAGAATTTTGCAATCTAATTTTAAAAATTATAAAATTATTAATGGCAATTTTTTAAGTTATAATTTTACTAATAAATTCGATTTGATAATTGGAAATCCTCCATATATGCATTTGAATCTAATTCCCGAAAATCTTGCAAGAAATGTACAAGATATAATTAAAACTAACCAGGGCGATATCTATTATGCTTTTATTTTAAGGTCAATTGAATTGCTGAAAGATGGCGGAGAGTTGATTTTGATTGTGCCATATCATTTTTTTTATAATACCTATGCAAAATTTGTACGAGAAGAAATTTTAAAAAATGGCAAATTTGAAATTATTATTGATTTAGATGAAGTGAATTTGTTCAATAATGAACATCCTGAAACGATTATATTTAAATTTAAAAAGGGGAATTTTAATTTAAATAATGAGAAAATTGAATTATTGAAAATAAAACAAAAAAACACATTACCCGAAACAATATATACACAAGCTATCGAATCTTTACAAACTCATAGTTCAAACAATTTGTTCGATTATGGATCTTTGCAACATTTTACTTTTAATAAGCCGTGGTCAACATATATTTTCGATATGCCCGATTTCCCATCTATAAAATTAAGTGAAATTGCACGTGTAGGTGTTGGATTTGTCACAGGATATGATCTGGCTTTTAAATTAAAAGATAAAGAAATTGAAAATTTCAATGAAAATGAAAAAATGTTGAACTACAAATTTATTAAAGGCAAAAATTGTAAGAGATATATTGTCAATGATTATGAAAATTATATTTTAATTAATAATAAAATTAATGATGAGAGGGAACTCCAAGAAAATTATCCGAATATTTATAAAAAGATTGAACAACACAAATCAGAACTGTCATTACGTTTTTTACCACTGAAAAGGCAATGGTATCAATGGCAAGCTTTGAGAAATTATAAATATTTGATGGATAATATTGATAAAATAAAAATCTATGTGCCAACATTAGATAGGCATTCATTTAATCGGTTTAGTATCGGTGGGAAAGGATTACTACCATCAGGCGATGTACTGTTTATTCAACCATATAATAATGATGATATATATTTTCTACTTGGTTATTTAAATAGCGACTTTTTTCGTCAATATTATTTGTCAATTGGTGGGCGGCGTGGGGGACGTATTTCTTTTACTCAAAAATTGCTTAATGAAGCTAAGATACCGGAATTTGCAAATGATACTAAGGAAAGAATTACCCTAATTATAAAAAAAATAATTGATAATTTAGAAAGCAACTTAGAAATTATGAATTTGGAACAAGAATTAAACCAGATAATTAATAATAAAATAATCCAAATCAGCACAATTAAATCATAATTTTATTTAAATTTGTTTTTAAAAGAGGTGAAAATATGTTAAAAATTCAATATCTGGGGCATTCTGCCTTTATTCTGGATGATGGAAAATATCGAGTTATAATTGATCCTTTTATCACTGGCAATCCATTTAGCCCAATAAAATGGGAGGAAGTGGATGCGCAATTGATCATTTTAACTCACGCTCACTCCGACCACTTTGGCGATGCGCTCTCTATTGCTTTGAAAAATGATGCTACGATAATTGCTGTCAATGAGCTGGCTACTTATGTTTCAAAAAAAGGCGCCAAAGCACATTTTATGCATATTGGTGGAAGCTGGAATTTTCCTTTTGGAAAAGTAAAATTTACACAAGCTTTCCACGGCTCTTCACTTGATAATAATGAATATATGGGAGAGCCGGCGGGTGTAATAATTTCAATGGGCGGCTCAAACGTGTATCATACAGGCGATACAGGATTATTTGGTGATATGAAATTAATTGGAGAAATGAATAATATTGATATAATGCTTTGCCCAATTGGAGATAATTTCACAATGGGGATTGACGACGCTGTGAAAGCTTGCGAGTTTGTTCATCCTGGCCTTGCTATACCAATGCATTATAACACATTTCCTTTGATTCAGGCAGATCCAGATGAATTTGCTAATAAATTAAGGCAAATAAACATCAAAGGACGCAAAATGGAATTTGGCGAAACGATTAATTTTGAATAAATTATTTATTTATAACAATTATATAAAAATAAAAGGGCAATGTTATCTTGCCCCTTTATTTTGCCTATAATTGCTATAGCAGCTAATTCGTAGCGGCTTCTAATCTTTTGAGAATGGAGAATATAAACGTTGCAGAAAGCGCACAACATATTACCAGAATTGACCAAAATGCCCACAATGGTAATTTATCCCAGAACAATCCAAGAATCCCCACTGCGTAGTTGCCAATTGCTGTTGCAGCAAGCCACCCACCTTGCATAAGTCCTTTATATTTTGGTGGTGCAACACGTGAAACAAATGATATTCCCATCGGACTTAAAAACAACTCGGCTATAGTCAGCATAAAATAGGTTGAAATCAACCAATATGGACTTATTAATACTTGTTCCGGCGCTCTTACCTCGCCTATTATACCCGGGTCATACCCACGTAATTGAAGTGAAGCAATTATCATAATAGTATATGCAATAGCTGTAATAATCATCCCTATACCAATTTTCTTGGGTGCAGATGGCTCTTTACCTTTTCTGTTCAAATATCCGAAATATCCAACTATCAATGGCGTAAGTGCAACGATAAAAAATGGATTGAAATGCTGGAATTTTTGTGGTGTAAATGGATTGACATCGGCATAACTATTGAATCGGATTACTGTTAATATAGCAAATACGACAAATGCAATGCCCGATATGATGCGAGTTCGTACCGTTGATTTCTTTCTTATAAGGAACACAAGTCCAAGTATTGCAAAAAAGATACATAATAAACCAAATAAATCAAAAAACAAATTTGTAAATCTATCAACTGTTCCCACCACATAATCACGTGCGAATATTGTCATTGCTGCACCGTTCTGATGGAATGCCATCCAGAAAAATATTACAACGAAAAATACAAGTCCTAATGCCACTAATCTTTGCTTTGTTTGCTCAGGGGTTAATTCCACTACTTGATTTTGCAGATCTTTATCTTTTGCTTTTTGTCGTTCAGTTTTATCGGCTGCTTTATAATATTTCCTGAAACCCCAGAAAATAATCATCGAGAGAATCAAGCTAAGGCAAGCCACACCAAACGCATAATGATAAGATTCACTTAAAGCATTGATATAATTTGTAGCAAAAGCAGTTAGATCTGTTACTTGTCCGACTTGAGCTTGTGCTAATCTTGTTAAATGTTCTGCAACTGAAGTATCGCCATTGAGAAATTTGTTAGCAAGCGCTGGGATTTCAGCTTGATAAAAGAAATTATACTTGTGCAATATCCCATTGCTTACTGCCTCAGCGGCCGTTGGAGCAAACATTGCGCCAATATTGATACCCATATAGAAAATATTGAATGCAATATCACGATTCTTACTATAAGCAGGATTATCATATAAATTGCCTACTAAAGCCTGCAAATTACCTTTAAATAAACCAGTGCCAAGCGAAATAACACCTAATCCTGCAAATACAAGACCAATATTCGAATCCATTTTAGTTGGAATTGCAAGCAAGATATACCCAAGAAACATTACAACCAAACCTATGCTTATAGTTTTACCATAGCCGAGCCACCTATCTGCAAGTATTCCACCTATTAATGGCATAAAATAGACCGCAGCCAGGAATATTCCAAATACTTGTGTTGCTTGTGCGGCAGTATAACCATACTTTGCTTGAAGAAATAATGTGAATATTGCAAGCATTGTATAATAACCAAATCGCTCACCCATATTCGCAAAAAATGCTACAAATAGCCCCGACGGATGATTTTTAAACATATATTGCCTGTATTTAATTTTATGTTGATTATTTTATGATTTCTATTTACTTTGAATTACTTTTTACTTCTTAATAGTGTATATGTCCGATAATAATAACATTTTCTTTTCGCTTGTCATTATCATCATAAGCATTTTAATAAAATATATCTCATTCCTTAATGAATCTTCTTGTGAAAATGAATTTTGTAAAATTTGCAAATTATTAAAAAAAATCGTAATTGAACGAAAAAATCAATCCTTCCATATAAAATCAAATAATAAGTACGAAGCAATAATTAGTAAGCCCGTGTATGCAATAATCAATTGCATATCTGATTGTATTGATAGAAATTTCGTACCTTGCATCGTTAAACCTGTTGAATCAATCCCTATCTTAATTATAGGCAAAAGAATAGGAAATGATAAAATCGGGAACAGCGCATTTTTTGATGATGCTTTCGAAATTATTGCAGAAATTACTGTGGTCGCCGATGCAATTGCAATCGAACATATTATAATTATGATTATAAATAATCCAATCGAGACAATATGTGCTGTATTTACAAATAAAAAGAAAAAAACAATTGAAAAGAAATTTATGAATAAACTCAATAATATATTATATATTAATTTTCCAAAAAATATCGAACTTGCCCTTACTGTAATCCCTAAAAGTAATGATGTGCCTCGCTCTTCCTCGTTTATAAAGGATTTTGACAGTCCAATCATAGTTCCGAAGAATATGACAATCCAAAGCAAACTGGAGGTGGCTTCCTGACTCAATATCTCTGATGCAAAGCTAATTGCAATAATAGTAATTGTTGTTAAAATGAAAAGTAGAATTGTAGTAATCGAATAGCGTGTTCTAAACTCGCTAAGAATTTCTTTATATAAAACAGCGATTATCTCTTGCAATGCGTTTTTCATAAATTACGCAAAATTACAAGATTATAAAAAATAAAATTAGATATATAATATTATTCTTTCCAGTTAATATTAATATTTCTTGCCGCATAAACATCATTCACACGTCGAATTGGTGTTGTATGAGGTGCATCCTTTACAATTTCAGGATTAGTTTTGATTTCTTCACAAATTGATTTCAGCGCTTGTGCAAAAGCATCTAAGCTTTCTTTTGTTTCAGTTTCCGTGGGTTCGACAAGCATAGCTTCATGTACAATTAATGGGAAATATACCGTCGGAGCGTGAAATCCATAATCCAATAATCGCTTTGCGATATCCATTGTAGAAGCCCCAATTTCCTTTTGCCTACTTCCACTCATTACAAATTCGTGCATACTTGCCCCAGGATATGGAAAATCAAAATCGTCCCTTATCAAAGCTTTTAGATAATTAGCATTGATAATTGCGCCCTTACTTGATTCGAAAATTCCATCAGCACCAAGCATCAAAATATAAGCAAATGCGCGTACAAATATTGAGAAATTCCCAAAAAATGAATGCATTTTTCCAATACTCTTCGGCAAATCATAATTTAATGAATATTTTTCACCATCAAAAGTAATTTGTGGAACAGGTAAATATGGCAATAGCTTTTCATTAACCAATACAGGACCAGCGCCTGGACCTCCGCCTCCGTGTGGAGTTGAAAATGTTTTATGCAAATTCAAATGCAAGCAATCCACACCGATTTTCCCGGGTTGAACTATTCCGATTAGTGCATTCATATTTGCGCCATCCATATATAGCAATGCACCAACCTTATGTAATTCCTCTTGTATTATGCAAATATCGCTTTCAAACAATCCAAGAGTATTAGGATTTGTCAGCATCATCCCTGCAACATTTTCATTCAATTTAGATTTGAAATCATTTATATCTACTTTGCCATCAGCATTAGATTTGACATTTACAATTTGGAAACCTCCAATGGATGCTGATGCAGGATTTGTGCCATGAGCAGAATCAGGGATAAGTATAAGCTTTTTATTAAAATTTCCGTTATCTTGATGATATGAGCGAATTAAATTAATTCCTGTTAGCTCGCCTGCTGCTCCAGCGGGAGGTTGCAATGTGAATCCTTGCATTCCCGTGATTGTTTTCAGTTGCTCCCCAAGTTCATACATAAGCTGCAACGCACCTTGCACATACTTGTCTTCCAACAACGGATGTATATTTGTAAATCCATCAATAGATGCCACTTTTTCATTTACTTTTGGATTGTATTTCATTGTGCAAGAACCAAGGGGATAAATTCCCTCATCAATTCCATAATTATAATGGGCAAGATGATTAAAATGACGTGCAATTTCAACTTCGCTTACTTCAGGAAGATTTGCAGGTATATCGCGCAGCATTGATTCATCGATTGAAAATGCTAAATCTACCTCAGGTACATCTAATTTGGGCAATGAATAGCCCTTTCTATCTTTTTTACTAATTTCAAATATTAATTTTTCCATAGAATATATAAAAAATTCAAAATTACTAATTTTTTAAATTTTGTAGGAATATAATTTTAAGTTGTTGCATTTTACAATAAAAAAAGGCTATAAATCACTACTTTATAGCCTTTGTATCTCACGTTCTTAATTATTAGACTATTTAAATTTTTTGAAGCAAGATTATCTTAAATTCTTAATTTTTTCAAATCATCTTTCATTCTTTGGATGTCCTTGAGCCAATCCTCGATATCATTTTCGTGCTCTAGCTCTTCATTGAGAATTTGCACTGAAATTTGATAAGTTGTATGATCTTTGCCAACAGTAAAATTAGCTATTTCTTGGTATCTTTGGATAGCGCATCTTTCGCCTTTTAAATTTTGATCTAGTATTGTTTCAATGTATGGGTCTGATGGTTCTTCATAGCTGCAACGTGCAAGTTTTGACCAATCATTTGGATTGAGTACTGGTGTGCCGCCTAACTGAATAATTCTATTTACAATTAGCACAGCATGATTAAGCTCTTGGTCTGCATGTAATAAAAGTTCAGTTTCAATTTCTGTTCGCATTGGTCCTTCCATTATTCTTGCCCCAATCCAATATTGATAATAGGCAAGCCATTCTTCTGCGAGCGCAGCATTCAGCATTTTCAATAATTCTTGAACATTAACTGATGAAATTTTTGTTGCTGATTCTCCCATAACGACACCTTTATTTTAATTTTAAAATTCAAAATTAAGAAAAATCAATGTAATAAGCAACTTATCAATATGTGTATAACTTCAATTTCTATTTCACCTTCAATATAAAGGGTAATTTATCGGCGTTAATTTCATATTCTTTGATTAGCATATTGTTCAGTTTGTTATTATTTCTCATTATATAATAAATTATGCCTTCTGCTCGCAATAGTATCTCATCAGTATTAATCAATTTAGTCAATTGTATCATTTAATGCAATATTTTCTATAATTTCCAGGGCATTTTTTGCTGCAAGTTGCTCAGCTTCTTTTTTGGTTGTGCCAAGCGCAGTTCCCCATAACATTCCTTCAAGATATACTCCGACATAAAATATTCGATTATTTGGAGGACCTTCATCGGCAAGAATTGAATATGTAGGTGTAGGCTTGTTTTGCGCCTGAACAATTTCCATTAATCTGCTTTTATAATTAACTATTTCATAAGCATGAATTTCTGATAATAATGGAAGAATTATATTTAATACAAAATTTTTTGTTGTTTGATAACCTGAATCGACATAAATTGCTCCTACTAATGCTTCTAAAGCATTCGAAAGCACTGCGGTAGTATGACTTTCAATATGTTGTTTCACATTAAAACTTGCACGAATGTATTCATCGAGGTGCAATTTATAAGCAACATCGCTCATCACCTGTCGATTAATTAATTTTGCTCGCAAATCTGTTAAATTTCCTTCATTGCTATGCGGATAAGTTTGAAAAATGTACTCTGTAATAATAAAATTGAAAATTGAATCGCCAAGAAATTCAAGGCGTTCATTTGTAAATAGATCATTTACCTTTAATTCTTCGAATTCCTTTTGCAAAACAGTAAGATATGATCTATGAATTAGGGAAATCTCAAATATTTTCGGGTCATTTATTTTAGTTTGGATAATTTTCTCAAGCTTACTTTGCATGTCTGGAAAAAGAAAAAATAATCGTGGCAACGTTTCTAAATAAAAAGCAGACCTTGGAACATCATATATTGATTTCCTTTTGGTCTGCTTTTTAGAATAATCTTCGTAAGATTGCATCGGACTTGGAATATTTAATTAATTATCCAATCCATCGCTTGATTTACTGCTCATACTTCTTGAAAATAAGTGTGGCATTATGTCCGCCAAATCCAAAAGTATTGCTTAATGCTACTTTAATATCCTTTTTAATAGCAACATTCGGAGTAT
>JAGOIG010000165.1 GCA_017995735.1 Candidatus Kapaibacterium sp.
TGCAAGAATCGTGTTTTGCGCATAAATTGGAAATATTTCTTTTGTCTTATTATTCAATACAAAGGCACCAAAGCAGGCAGGTTTCAAATAAATATCAAGCGGATTAGTGGAGTGATGAGAAAGAGTAAGCAAATCAATTGCAGTATGGTCAGTCAAAACCGTAATATTTGGATTATTTTTAATATGGGGAATAATTCTTTCGTGAATTGCATAACCCGTCTTATCTTTTGAATGAATAATACGTCTGACAGAATGTGCGCCTTCCTCTGTCAAATCTAATTGATATTCACTTGCATAATCGAAACTAACTTGAAATTTATCTATCAATAATTCCTTTACAAGACGCGGTCCCAATTCAACAAGTTGATCGACGGCAGGTTCCCACGACGCTCCATCGCCCGCCGATAATATATCTTCTTTTAATTTATCTTTTGAATCATTCTCCCCACGATAGATGATCCCACCTTGTGCGTGGGGAGTGCTTCCGCTCATTAAATCGTGCGTTTTTGTGATTATTGTTACTTGTTTTCCCGCTTCAGCAGCAGTCAAAGCAGCAATTGAACCCGCAAGTCCGCTCCCAATAACTAATACTTCGGTTTGCATTTGATTAATTTTCCATTTCAAACTTTATTCAAAATTAACATAATCATAGTAATCGATGGACATCACAGGCATCGGCTTGCCATTATTAGCAATACGCAATTTTAGAAAATCCTCAAATGGATTTTCAATCTTTACGGTTGGGGTTTTGAATAAGAACTGATTAAAAAGAGATAAAAATTCAAATGGCTTAGGTCTCGGATATTCCACAAGATAGACTTTCTCGCTTTGCTTAATTCCCACCTTTGCTTTTGCAATATCTATAGCATCTTGCAAACTCCCTAATTCATCAACTAAGCCAACAGATTTTCCACGTGTCCCACTCCAAATTCTACCTTGTGCAATTTTCTCTACGCTATCCACATTTATGTGCCTCCCCTCTGCGACTTTATCTTTGAATTCGCCATACATATCAAGAATCATTGATTTCATTAATTCTTTTTCTTCATTATTAAAATCTCGTACGGGTAAACCGAATCCAATCAAGGGATCCTGGAAACTAAATCCTAAATCAGCAAATTTTCCAATCTTTACAAAATCTGTCGAAATACCAAGTGTATCCTTCAATCCTTTATCATAAATCCAATTTCCAATAACACCAATTGAACCTGTTATTGTATAAGGTGATGCAACAATTGTATCACCATACATTGATAACCAATATCCACCCGAGCCAGCAACTGCACCCTGAGAAACAATAATTGGCTTTTTACCTCGGTATTTTTTCATTACATCAGCAATATAATCAGATGCCATAGCATCTCCACCAGGCGAATCAACTCGAACAACAACTGCACTAATTGACTGATCCTCCATTACACTTTCAATATCTTTAACAAGTGACGCTGCTTTGATTCCCGTTGTCATAGAGCATTCACCAATTGCATAGACTATTGCAATTTGCCCTATATCTTTACCTCGTCCCCATTTATCATCATAAGGTGCAGGTTTCTTGGATTCATTTATTAATTTTTCAAATATTGCTTTATTGTCATATTTTTGAATAATTGATGAGAAGTCATTCCATCTCCCTACCGTATCCGCAAGATGATTCGCTAAAAGATCCTTAGTGGAATAATTAAAATTGCTATTCATCAAACTATCCAGCTTCTGATTCGATACTCTTCCTGAGGAGACCAAAGCTGAAGATGTTGTAGAAAACCAATCTTCAATCATTACTTGACGTTGTTCTCGCTCACCATCACTCATATTTTCACGTGTAAAGCTTTCGACTGCTGATTTATATTTTAAGTATCGAAATTCATCAAATCCGACGTGAATTTTCTCAAGCATATTCTTATAATAGCTTCGACCTGTAACATATCCTTCAAAGGATACTGATCCACCAATTGGATCTACAAATATTTTATCTGCCACGGAAGCAAATGCATAGTCATCCATTCCTGCTCTATCAATGAACAAATATACTTTCTTTCCTGTTGCTTTAAATTTTTCTAAGGCACTCCGGATTTCCCAAAGGAATTCCCGATTTATAGGCATTGATGTTGCATTAATTACTATTCCCTTTACTGCATTCTTATTCTTTGCTTGGTCAATTGAACTAAGAATTTGCAATAGTGTATAGCTTGTATCGAAGAACATTCCTCTTTGATATTTAATTGGTTTGCTCAAATCTAAGACATAATACATATTCATAGGCTTTAAGTCTTCTAATATAGTTCTATCTTTTGCTCCAAATCTTAATGTCACTGTATTAGAACTATATTTTTGATTATTGTCTGTCATAGCAACAGTGCTAATTCCAGTCGTACCAAAACTGACATCAAGACCTACATTTATTGCTTTATTTGAGAAATAACGTGGTGCAATTCTAATACCTTTCATAAATTCCCAATTTACACCTGCACTCCACGTTGCATCTTTTATTTGCTCTTTATTGAACATTGATGCATCGCCAAAAAATGTCAGTGGGTAGTTTTTAATTGGTCGAATAGCAATTTCAGCTACTGATTCAAATTCATTGAAATCATCAGTGTAAGTTTGAAATGCACCAATCGATAAGTATGCATTTGGTCGGAATAATGCACCCCAACTCACTGTATTGCTGCGATGCAATTTCCCTTTATCGCCTCCAACAAATCCATAACTTATGCCGAAACCTAATTCTCTATTTCCCATCGAAATTGCATATCGGTAATCATAAGCTGCTCCTGTTGGATATGGCGTATAAATCATCCCAAAACTCGACGCCGGACCATCGAAGCTCTTCAGCCCCGCATTAAAAGCCCATGGAGTTTTGGAATACATTTCTTTTGTTCCAAATGAAACCTGGAAATCTGCATCGTGCAAGTAATTTAATAAAGCAGGATTATTAAATCCATATAATCCAAATTTGAAAGCCCCTGGTGATGACTGCATATAACGTGCTGTCTCGTAATATGTCAGAAATCTATGTTGTGCAAGTGCGGGCAGTGTCGCACAAATTATTAAGAAAGGAACAATAAACTTTTTCATAATTTCATTTAATTTTTTTAAATTAAACAAATTTACGAAAAAAGTTCAGAGAAGTTTCATTTTATTATGATTTTTCTTTTTTATCACGCAATTGTCGAATGAATTTTCGCGCTTCTTCATAATAAATGGATTTTGGATATTCTACTAATACTTTTGTAAAGTTTGTTATTGCTCGCTCATCTTGGTTATCTAGCATATATGCTTTACCAATATTGAAATAAATTAAATCTTTATTAATAGAATTCAAAAATTGATCCAGTATTGCATTATATTCTTCGATTGCTTTCTGATATTGCCCGCTTTGCAAATAAATATTGGCTATATTTAATAATGAACGTTCCTCCAGGTCTCCACCT
>JAGOIG010000166.1 GCA_017995735.1 Candidatus Kapaibacterium sp.
ACTCATCTCGCAGGCATTGCAGGCGCTGTTGTAAATAACTTTCAAGGAATTGCTGGCACTGCAATTAATGTGAAGATACTTCCTGTCAAAATTGCTTGGGATAATCCACTTTCATCGACGATCGGCTTAGGTGTAGGTTTTGATGGAATAATATATTCTGCAAAAATGGGAGCGTCTGTAATAAATTGCTCGTGGGGTGGCTATTCTTATTCCTCGACGGAAAAAGAAACAATAGATTATGTAAATTCGCTTGGTGCTACTGTTGTTGCTGCAGCAGGCAATTCTAATCGCGATGAACTTTTTTATCCTGCTGCTTATACAAATGTAATATCAGTTGCTGCAACTAATTCTGAGGATCTCAAAGCAAGCTTCTCAAATTATAATTATTCTGTTGATGTTTCAGCACCTGGCTTGGAAATATTATCTACAATGCCCTGGAATAGTTATGGCATTATGTCGGGCACTTCTATGGCAAGCCCCATTGCTGCAGCTGTTGCAGCTATGATAAAAAACAAGCATCCTGAATATACACCATCTCAAGTAGCAGAACATCTTATTGTGACTTGCGATAATATTGATTCTTTAAATCAATCATATATAGGAAAATTAGGAAGCGGAAGAGTTAATGCATATAAAGCCGTCACAATTCAAAATCCTAAAAGTGTAAAAATCAATGAATATTACTTATCATCAAACAGTTCGAAAAAATTTAATACACCATCTAATTATGGCGTTATTATTTTAGAAGGGGATACTTGTAAACTTGGAATAGAAATCGAAAATGTACTTTCTGATATTAAAAATTTGAACATAACCATAAATTCTGCATCATCAAAAAATATTATTTTTAATAATCCACAAGCATATATAGGAGATTTAAACACAGGAACAAAGTTAAAATTAAAGGATTTGTTTACATTTATATTACCTGAAGTACTTCCTTGGAACGAGCGAATTGAACTTGTAATGGATTTTTATGAAGATGATTCATTAATACGTAAAGGATTTTATTCATTTTATGTACATCCTACATATTTACCAATTGGAACGGAAATAATTGGCGCTACTTTTAATAGCAAGGGTAATATTGGATTCAATGATTATCCAAAAAATGAACAAGGTCACGGATTCTGGTATAAAAAGAGTAATAATTTGTTATATGAAGGTTCATTAATGGTCGCATCGGGAAGCCAAAGGTTATCAAATGTTGCGCGAGGGGAAGATCAGGATTATCAAGATAGTGATTTCTATATGACAAAACCTATTGAAATGGATGTTGATTTATTTTGGGTTATTGCTAGCGATTCAAACAATTCTTATGGTTATAACGTCGGAGAAACGGAATTCCAGGATTCGGTAAAAGACGAGCAAGCGGGAATTGCTGTAAAGCAAAACATTACTGTTGCTTATCAGGATGTTGATAATGCAATAATGATTGATTATGATATTATTAATAAACGTGATATAATTCAGGATAGCCTTTATGTAGGTCTATATTTTGATTGGGATATTGGACCATCAGGGATGGGTAATTATACAAATTGGGATTCAACAAATAACCTTGCGTTTATTAGAAATATCCAAACTGATACATTGCCTATAATTGCGGTAAAAATGGCGTCAGATATTCCCGTAAATTTCTGGGCAATTGATAATGATGGAACTTCAGATGATAATCCAGGAGTGTGGGATGGATTTACTCGTGATGAAAAAATTAGGATGCTCCAAAACGGAATCGGACGTGCAGTAAGCAGAATTACCGATGTATCAACAGTTATCGGCGCGGGACCAATATTTTTAAATAAAAATGATACTGTACGTGTGAAATTTATAATTTATGCTGATACTACAATTGAAAATATTATCAACGCTGATAATCAATTAAAAGAATGGGATTATATTTTTCCGCTCAATCCTAATGATGACAATATTACAGCAAAATTTGATAGTTCAATTATTGTTCGTAATATTTTCCCGAATCCAATCCAAAGTAATTCTATTTTATCAGGGCATATTGTATTGAGAAATAATAGCTTAGTCAAAATCACATTATATGATTATCTTGGTAGGAAAGTGGCATATTTATTTAATGGAGAGCTGACAAAAGGAGAGAAGTTATTGCACTTATATATTGGGAATATCGCAGTTGGTTCATATCAATTAATCATTGAAACGGCAGAAGGGAAAAAACAAATCAATTTAATGATTATGGAATAATTTTCGATTAATTATAATCAAAAATATATTAATTTTGCCATATTAATTATGAAATTTATTAATAATTGAGATGGTTATTATGAGGAAATTTTTATGTTTATTATTTTTTCTTTTTCCTATAATTTTATTTGGAGAGCAAAAAGGTATAACAACTCAATTGCCTGAAATTAATGTCCAGGCAGTCGAATCCGCAATAATTCAAGATTATTCCCTTATTCAAAAGATTCAAAAGCCAGCGCCAGGTGAGATTGCAATAGATTATAGCAAGGATTGGTTTATACTGCCTGCGGGAACATATTCTGTTATTAAATTTAATAGCTCCTCTGAAAAGCTTGAGGTGATTAATCCTTCTTTGGGAATTAGCGAAACAGTGAAAAATGCAGTAAATTGCTCACCGAAGTGGATTCAACCTGCATTGCTGGATAATTTTAGAAAAATCCAATTGACTAAGCAAAATGGGTTTGCTCAAATGATAATTAACGCTCCAACTGATATTCGCGATGAAATTGCTTTTCAAATTGCTTATTTATCACCACAAACATTAAACAGTATCGATTCCCGAATTATTCAAGATAATGCTGAATATATTTATACAATTTCTCAAGATTTGAAATATGTTCAACTTATTGAATACGTAGATAATGACAATTGGTATACTACAACAAAATATCGTGTCCTAAAGGATGGTGATTCAGTATGGGTTGAAATCCCTAAAGATGCTTATTATTGGTGGGTTGTTATGCCAAAATTATCAGACGAAGAACCGCTAATGAATGCAAGTGTTTATAATCAATTTTGGCGTCGGCATCTTTATAATGTTGCCGACTCAGGATATCCCGTATTAAAGGAAATATTAGAGAATACAAAAATTCTTTGGGATTGTCAATCTCATCAGTGGCCCAATTTTGATTCATTGCAAAATCCATTACCTTTTGCCGATACAATGCATGCCTTGCAGGTTGTGGGCCAATGGACTGGACAGACAGTATGGGGAGAAGCAAAAGATCCAAGACCTGTTCAACCAAATCAAATTTTACACGACCACGATGGGAACTGTGGTGAACTCCAAGATTTATTTAATGCGGGGGCTAGAACAGCATTAATGCCTGTATATTCAGTTAGTACTTTTCCAGGTGATCATGCTTGGGATGAACTATATTGGGAAAATGAT
>JAGOIG010000167.1 GCA_017995735.1 Candidatus Kapaibacterium sp.
TGATTATGGAATATTGCCATATTGCACACGATTGCAGAGTTGGCAATAATATTGTCATTGCAAATGTCTCTCAATTTGCAGGACATGTTCACGTCGAAGATTGGGCAAATCTTGGCGCATATGCAAAAGTGCATCAATTTTGCACAATCGGGAAATATTCATTTATAGGCGCGGATACAAAGATTGTGAAGGATGTGCCACCTTATTCTATTGTTTCATCTCCTGATGTTAGCTTTAAGGGAGTTAATCTAATTGGTCTGCGTCGCCGCGGATTTTCAGAAAGTGAAATTAGCGAGATTAGCCAATTTTATAAATTCATTTTCAATTCAGGTTATAATAATACTGACGGTATCAACAAATATCTTGAGGAACACAATCCAAGTCCAAATGTGCAATATATTATAGATTTTATACAAAGGTCGGAACGCGGAATATATAGGTCATAAACAAATTAATTTTATAATAAATGAGCAAAAAGTCCGAAGTTAGAAGTGATTCCTGAAGAATATAAGCTCAAATTCGTTCAAAAAAAGAAAGATAATTTTGATTATGCTTTACCTTGGGATTGATATAGGTGCTACAAATTTGAAGTATGGAATTATCGATGAGGATAATAATCTGATTTATGATAATTTTTTTAAAATTTCTTGCTTTTCATCTCGCGATAATTTATTGAATTATTTAATTGAAGAAATTCAAAAATTAGAAAATCAGTATGGCAAATTTAAAACAATAGGGATTGGCTGTCCGGGAATGATAACAAAGGATGGTACTATCGTAGATTCCCCAAATATACCTGATTTCAAAAATTTCAATTTTAAAAGAGAGTTTGAAAGCAAATCCCATCGGAAAATTGCGTTAGATAATGATGCAAATTGCGGAGCACTCGCAGAATTGCTGATAGGCGCAGGCAAGGAATTGGATAATTTTATTTATATTACGCTTGGAACAGGGGTTGGTGGTGCGATTGTTATTAAGCGAAAGATATTTTATGGCGACCACGGCTCTGCGGGCGAGTTTGGACATATCTTAATTAATCCCTTGGAGAAAGTAAATACTGAGCAACCATACCGAACAGGTGTTTTAGAAACATATATCGGGAAAGATGGGATTATCAATATTGCCAAAAATCTTGCTAACAAATATCCCGATTCTCCGATAGTTAAATATAACCAATTTGATGTGCCACATATCTCACGTTTAGCTGACCAAGGAGATAGGCTTAGTATTATTACAATGAAAATTGTGGGCCATTATCTGGGGTTCGCAATAGCAACTGTTTCTAATCTCTTAGATATTACCACTTTTATTATTGGCGGAGGTATCTCACGGTCCACTGATATAATGTTTGCAGAAGCTCTTAAAACAGCACAAGAGCATAGTATCCCATCAGTATCGCCAAATATCCAAATATTGCGAGCGCATTTTATTGAAAAGACAGGTGTAATCGGCGCGGCTTTGCTTGGAAAAATAAAAAGCAAACAGTAGAGACGCCATATATGGCGTCTCTACTATTGAATGTAACATTTAATAATTAATAACGTATATCATAAGAGAATTTAATTAATATTATATGGCAAATAATTTACGGATTCCACAAATTTTTAAATTATTATTATTTTCAATTATATTAACGACGCTCGCATCATACAAAATCTTCGCAAATCCAGACACATCTTCCTTCGCACCAAACTATTTACCAACACTTGATATTCCCTATTATAATGGAAGTATTAAAATTGATGGAATTTTAGATGATGAGGGATGGAAAATTGCAAATATTGCAAGCAATTTCTCTGAAGCAAGCCCTGGCGATAGAATAAAGCCAAAAGTTGATACAAAAGTGCTAGCTATATATAATAATGAATATGTATATTTTGCATTTATCTGTTATGACAACCCTAAAAAAATACGGTATTCCTATACAGATAGAGATGCATCTTTCAATGATGACGAGATTGGATTAATACTTGATACTTATGGAAATGCTGAATGGGCTTATGAGATATTGTTAAATCCTCTTGGGATACAGGCAGATCTGCGATGGACCCCATCAGGTGAAGATATTAGCTTCGATTTTATTTTCTATTCAAAAGGGATAATAACCGATTCGGGATTTCAGGTGGAGTTGGCAATACCATTCAGCAGCTTAAGATTTCCAAATAAACCTGAGCAAGTATGGCGAGCAACATTTTGGAGAAATCATCAAGCAGATACGCGAAGGCAATATAGCTGGGCAGCAATCAGTCAGAACAATCCTTGTTTGCCCTGTCAATTCGGTTATTTAACAGGAATAAAAAATGTCAAATCTGTCAATCGATTAGAATTATTGCCATCTATTATAGCACATCAATCAGGATATTTACCTTCTTCAAATTCTGGATCTCAACATTTTGTTGATGAAAAGGTTAAAATCGATCCTTCGCTTGGTGTAAAATATTCATTTACGCCCTCGTTAACCGCGGAAACAACAATTAATCCTGATTTCAGCCAGGTCGAATCAGATGTTCAACAAATTGATGTCAATACAACTTTTGCATTATCTTATGAAGAAAAACGCCCGTTCTTTCAGGAGGCAGGTGATTTATTAAAATCCCGCTTTAATACAGTTTATACACGTTCTATAAATGATCCGCTATATGGAGCCCGAATTACTGGAAGATTTAATAAATCGAGTTTGGCAATAATTTCAGCTTATGATGAGCATTCGCCATTGATTATTCCACAAGAGGAGCATAGTTATTCATTATATGGGGGTGCAGGAAAGAGCCTAGTCAATATCTTACGTTATAAGCAAACTGTCTATGAAAATTCATACTTAGGAGCGATTGTTACTGATAGGCGTTTTGAAAATAATGGTTCAGGGACTTTGATAAGCCTTGATGGCTCGCTACGATTTTTGGATAATTATTATTTCAAATTTCAATACGCTAATAGCTACACTTCTAATATTAACGATTCAATTTTAAATATGGGAATTATTGAAGAAGGAAAGCGACCTAAAATCTTTGAAAATATTTCTTCTTGGGGTAGAGCAATAAATGCATCATTTTTAAAAGATGCAAAATATTGGGACTTTACTTTCTCTTATGAAGAAATTAGCCCCACGTTCCGTGCTGATGTTGGACTTATGCCAAAAAATAATTATAGGCAAGGTTATTTATCAACAAGTTATACATTTTACCCTAATTCTAAATATATTGATATAATGAGTCCATCTTTAGAAGTCGCAAGAGTGTGGAATTTCGACGGCATTAGAAAAGACCAATGGATTTCCCCAAGTTTATATATACAATTTAAAAGCCAGACCTACCTCACTTTGTGGTACCTTTGGAGCAGAGAAAGATATGAAAATATTGATATCCCAGGAATTAGAAGAGG
>JAGOIG010000037.1 GCA_017995735.1 Candidatus Kapaibacterium sp.
TTAATAAATAAGTTAGAAAATGGTATAATATTTGTTTATATCAAATAAAAAAAATAATTTGAATAAAATTAAACAATTTTAAAAAAGTGCCGATAAGAAAATTGAGGTGGCATTTTTTGATTAGATAATAAAAAAATAAAGGTGAGGAAATGGCAGATGCATCTCAAAAGCTTGCAGCTCAAAAATTATATGCAGGGAATCCGACTGAGGGGAAGATTCCTGCTTATTTAGAGCAAGAAGTAATGTCATGGAGCAAGGAAAAGATTATTTTAAAAATGTATGATTTATTTCTTCTTGCTAATAAAAAGGGCGATGTTCAAAAAATGAACAGGGTGCTTATTGAATTAATGAGCTCATTAAATTTTGAATATGAAGAAACATCAACTCGGCTATATAGATTATATGAATATTGTCAGAGGGCAATTTTTAGAAAAAAATATGATGAAGCATTTGCAATAATAAAGGATCTGAGAGATACTTGGTCAAAAGCATTTAATTTAGAGCCAGTTGAATAAAAATGAGGTGAAATTATGGCAGACATATATTCAACATCAAGTACATCAAGCTCTTCGCAAACTCAGCTTGAGGCATTGCTTGCAGCATATCAAGCAACGGAACAGCCAAAGATTGACACATTAAATAGTCAAAAAGCTACATTAGAAAATACGCAAGCATTTTATAATAGTTTGAATTCTAAGTTAAACGCGCTAGTATCTGTTCTTGATACATATGGAAACTATACAGTTTCTAATAATGTAGGTTCATTCTCAAAATTGACAACAATTGATGATAAATATGGTTCAAAAGCAGTAACAAGTTCAAATACAAATGTAATTACAGCTACGGCTACAAGTGGAGCCTTTACAGGGACAGCAAGTATGCGAGTAGATAGAATAGCAACAAGCGATGTGTTGATTTCAAAGCAGATGGCACTTAGCGACAATTTCGGTGTGAGTGAAGGAACAAAAACATTTACAATAAATATTAATGGTACTTCTAAAGATGTTTCGGTGGTTTTCAATGGCACAGAAACAAATGAACAAGCACTTCAAAAAATTGCAACAGCAATTAATAATACAGAAGATATTGGGATTAATGCGACAGTAGTTAAAGATACTAAATCGACAGTGCGATTGTCATTATCGTCAAAATCAACAGGTGGAGAAAATAATATACAATTCACAGATACTGATGGGGTGCTTGGATTATTAGGAATAAATACAAGTTTGGGGGCAGGAACAACTTCGCGAACAATAGCTACAGATACAACAGCAGGATTTATCCAGACAGATTATAATGTTTTAGATGCTAAGATGAATGTTAACGGCATCAATGTTTATAGAGCATCGAATTCGATTTCTGATGTAATCACAGGATTGACTATTAATTTAATAAAACCACAAGAGCTAACCGATCAACCTGTGATATTAACAACCCAAGTTAATACAAGCGCTGTCAAAGATCTAATAAATACACTTTTGACCCCCCTTAATGATATTATGAATTTGTTAAATTCGAATAAATCATTAATAAGAAATGAATCATCCATAAATAGCTTAAAATCCAACCTTCGTTCTCTTGCTTCTTCAAGGATATCATCAATTACAGATGGACAGGCGCCAAAATATTTAACAGATATAGGAATAACTGTCAATGATAGCGACAATTTTATTGTTTCCGATACAACAAAACTTGAAAAATATTTAAAAGATAATCCGCAAAAAGTAGCTGATTTGTTCACAGCGCCTGATGGAATAATTTCAAAAATTAATAATATGATTTATAATTTACAGGGTACAAACGGGATAATAGCAAGCAGGAGAACATCACTTACAAATCAGATAACAAATTATACAAAACGTATTACAGATACACAGTCAAGAATAGATTCACAAACAGAAGTTTTAAGGAAGCAATATACAACATTATTAGAAACATATTATCAAGCACAGAATCAATATAATATTATGAGTTCGCTATCAGGTTTAACAAGTACAACATCAACATATTAAGGATATTATTAATATTATTAATAGAATATATAAATTAAGAGGTAAGATATGATAAATGCAATAACGGGAGTTCCTGCAATAACACTTGACCCAACATATAAAGCAAAAACAACAACAGATAATGAAGGGAATCAAGAAATTGCTCAGCAATCCAGTGGAGTGTCAAATTTAAAGGCAAAGGATAAAAAAGATTTGGAATCAGAGGAAACAAAAATGAATAAAGTATCTTACGATGAACTTGCGAAAACACTAAAAAATTTAATTAATGATGATGAAACATCATTAGAGTTTAAGATTGATAAGGATACAAACAAAATGGTGCTGAAAATTATTGATTCACAATCAAAAGAGGTTATTAGGCAGATTCCACCTGAGATAGCTTTAAAAATTTCTCGATTAGTTGCTGAAATTCTTGGTAATGGTCAGGTAGCAGATGCAAAAGTTTGAAGAAGTAGTTGAATGCATAAAGAACATAGAAGATACGACAAAAAGAATTCATTTGCTTTTATTGAAAGCTGACGGTATGAATATGATGGATACTGATAATATAAAATATTTATATGGTAAAAGGGGAAAATTATTATCAGATGTAAATGAATTTATATTATCAGAGACGGGCAAAGCAGAAATTAGTATGCACCAGGAAGACTGGAAAACTGCAATTTTGAAATTAAAGGAAAGCGACGGAAATAATTTGGATCTAATCCAAGCGAGATTAGATATTTTAGCGGAAAAATTAAAAAAATTAAATTCAAAAAAATCTATATTAATTTACCAAAAATGAGGTGAAATTATGGAAATAAAACCTGTAAATACTCAAAAGAATGCATTGAGTAATGAGAGTTCAAAAATCTCAAAAAAACTTGATAAAAAGGAGAATAATTCAGAAGTTAATGAATCATCAGTGGATAAACTTGAGACAAGTCCAGATTTACTTGAATTAAAACCTGTAATTGATAAGCTCCATTCAGGATTTTATGACCAGCCAGAAGTGCTTGCAAAGCTCGCCTCTATATTAGATGAGAAATTTCCACCTGAGAAATTAAAGGAAGCATAAAGCACAACGGGTTTATTACTACAATTTTTTTCCTCCTTAATAGTTTATAATTTTTTATAAAATAAAAATTATTAAAACTATTAGAGTGCTTTATGCAAATTAAAACATCAATCAATCAGTCAAATTATACATCAATAAATAATCCCTTCAATTCCAATCTTAACACTGCAGAAAATAACTATCCCTTGGTAAAAATGAAATATCAAGGGAAAGAAATTGAAGTCCGACTAAGATCGAAATTTGATTTTTCAGGTTTCGAAAATGAAATGATCATAGAATATTATAAATTAAATCACTTAGGGAGGAAGCTTGACGAGAAAGCAGCGAACTATTTAAAGATGGCAAAAGGGTGGTCTTTTCATGCATCTTTTGCGGGTCATGATGGAATTCAATTAGCTCTAGGGAAGATATTCCGTCCTAAAAAGGATTTTCTTTTTACTTATTATAGAGATTTGCTAACAAATTTAGCAGCAGGAATCTCACCAGAGGAAATTATTTTGAATGGATTAAGTAAAGATATAGACCCATCATCGGGTGGCCGGCATATGAGTAATCATTTTTCAAAGCCGGAAATTGGCATTCAAAATGTATCAAGTGCAGTATCAAATCACACATTACACGCAGCGGGATTAGCGAGAGCAATTAAGAAATTCAAAGATAAATCAATCGCATTTGCATCAATTGGCGAATCCTCAACATCTGAAGGTTATTTTTATGAAGCAATAAATACAATAACATTAGAAAAATTACCTGTAATCATAGTTATTCAAAACAATAATTACGGTATTTCTGTACCGGTTTCAGAGCAATCCGCACATACACGTGTATCAGATAATTTAAAAGGATTTAAGAATTTAGAAATAGTCAATTGCGATGGAAGAGACCCGTTTGATTCGTTGCGAGCATTACAAAAGGCAAGGAATTATGTCTTGTCAGGGGCAGGTCCATCAGTGGTTCATGCAGAATGCGATCGGATTGGTTCACATTCCAATTCAGATAGGCAGGAAACCTATCGTAGCAAAGATGAACTTGCAGAAGTACAAAGATGCGACCCCCTTATGCAATTCCGTTACCATATAATAAATAAAGGTATATTAAATGAAGAAGAAGTTCTGAAAATTGAAGAAGCAAATAAGAAGCGGGTATTTGAAGCGGCTGATTGGGCAGAAGCTCAGGCTGATGCAGATGGCTCAAAATGGAATATGTTTATAGTTCCAGATCCAGCATATAGAGGGGAGAATTTTATTGAAAACAATTCGAATGGCGAGGGTGAAAGAGTTTCAATGTTAAAAGCAATAAATGAAACATTAAAAGATGAATTTAGACGTAATCCAAATACATATATGTGGGGACAGGACATAAAAAAAGGCGGTGTGTTCAATGTAGTCAAGGGAATTCCTGAAGAATTTGGACCAGATAGGGTATGGAATTCACCGATAGCGGAGGATAGTATTGTGGGAACAGCAAATGGGTTCACACGCTATCGGGATGATATTCGAGTAGTTATAGAAGGAGCAGAATTTGCTGATTATTTCTGGCCCGCGATGGAGCAGTTAGTCGACTCATCGCATGATTATTGGAGAAGCAATGGCAAATTCCATCCGAATTTTGTGGTGAGGTTAGCCAGTGGTGGATATATTCAGGGAGGATTATATCATTCACAAAACCTTGAAGCAACATTAACTACATTGCCTGGTTTAAGAATTGTAGAGCCAGCATTTGCAGATGATGCAGTTGGTTTATTGCGTAATGCAATCCGTTCAGCGGGTATCACATTGTTTCTTGAGCCTAAATATTTATATAATAATCACGATGCATATACAACTATGCCTAATAATGAGTATATGATTCCATTTGGTAAATCAAGGATTAGGCGAGCAGGCAAAGATATAACTGTTGTAACTTATGGTACAGCAGTACATTTAAGTCTTAAAGCAGCGAGCGAATTAGCTAATGAGGGAATTGAAGTAGAAGTTATAGATTTGCGAAGCCTTGCACCTTGGGATAAAGAAACAGTAATGAATTCTATAAAAAAGACAAATCGTGTAATAGTTGCTCACGAAGATAAAATAGTGAGTGGGTTTGGCGCAGAAATAGTTGCTGAAATCGCAAAAGAAGCATTTAATTATTTAGATGCTCCTGTAAATAGAGTAGGTGCTAAATTCTCACCTGTAGGATTTTCAAAAAATTATGAAAATATAATATTGCCAAGTGTGAATGACATAAAGACTGCAATTTTAGAAGTATATAATTTTTAAATTTTTTATTGAGAATTTAAATGAATTTCTTAAATTTGAAGTTCTGAAATAATGAAAATTGTTTTGAGATATTAATGTGTAATTTAATTGACACTGTTAATATCAGGAGACGATAATTTTTAAAAAAAGAAAAAAATTAATTAAAATATTACAAAAGGAAGAGTGGTATTTTAGTGAATATTATAATTTTGTATTATTGAAAGAGTAAAAAGCGCCCGTAGCTCAATTTGGATAGAGTGTTGGACTCCGGTTCCAAAGGCTAAGGGTTCGAGTCCCTTCGGGCGTACATCTGAGGGGAAGGGATAAAATTTTAGAAAAATAAAGTATATGAAAAAAGAAAACAAGAAAGAAATAATCGACCCAAAATTAAGACAGGTAAAGGAAACGCCTGAATTAAAAGAACGAAATATAAACAATTTTATAAAACAAAATTTAAATTATATAATAGCCGGTATAGCCGTAATAATAATTGGAGTTTTAGTAATTGTATTTTTAGGGAATTCAAATTCAAAGAAGGAAAACCAAGCATCATTATATTTATCAAGAATATATACATATATAGAAGCTCAAGATTATAAAACGGCATTAAAAGGGGATAAGACTAAGACAGTCAGAGGGGAGGAACTTTATGGATTGGAGTATATTGTAAATAATTACAAAGGGACAAATGCGGGGAAGTTGGCATCAGTATTTGCGGGAAATTGTTGTTTACAGATTAATCAACCACAGAAAGCAATAGGGTACTTTGAGATAGGATTAAAAAGCGATGATGAGAATGTTTTGCAAGGTGCAAATGCGGGATTAGGGTGTGCATATGAAAATAAAAAAGAATATGCAAAAGCAGCTGAATATTACTCAAAGGCGAGCCAATATGCAAAGGATGATGCGAATCGAGCAAGGTATTTATTATTTTCAGCAATGTGTAATGAACAAGCAAAGAAAATGGACATAGCAAAAGAAGAATATACAAAAGTCATAAATATAAGTCCAGAATCTGAATACTCAGAAATAGCTAAGGCGAGTTTAACCCGTCTTGGCATAGTTATTGATTTGTAGGAAAAAATAAAGAGAATAATTATGAAAATAAATAATTTTAATAATAATAGAAATAATGGAGGTGTTATGAAACGTTTGTTTCGCTTCAGTATCCTGTTGTTGATGCTGGGAGTGCTTACAGTGACGGAGAGTTATTCTCAACCGCAAGCATTTGTATCAGGAAGACTAGCTACGGGCGACGTCAGGATATTTGTCAAGGACTCGGCGTATGTGATAGACCGAGATTATGTAATTGGCGGTACATTGATAATAGAGCCAGGAACCACAGTATATTTCTACCCAAATGGAAGAATAATTGATTCGACAGGTGGAAGAATTATTGCTGATGGATATGCTTCTGCAATTTATACACAAAATCCAGGGGGATTGAACCCTATAGCACCGGGTTCACCTTACAGCCAGGGTTATGCAGATCCAGGTTACTTCCTTTACACAGGTTCGGGAGGTACAATATCAGTAGGTACAAGCCGCGATATTACAGTAAATGCATCGAAATACAACTATATTTTTAATGTTGTTTTCGATACACTGAATAAAAAAATAGTCGATCTTGTTGATCCAACGGATCCAGCAGGCGTAGGTGGAAATTATGCAGGTAACAATAATTTAATTGTTGTTACATTTGAACATGCTATTATGTGGCAAGCAGCAAGACTTGCAAATGCAGCCTCGGATGTGAATCTTAAAATGTCCCCATGGTCTCGTTTAAATCAGAAATCGATTAATATTTTGAATGGGGAAATCAAATTTATAGGTTCACCTGTATCAAATTTCTCACGTGAATGGGGTCATATAATTATTTTGCCAGGAGCAAGAGCAGCATTTTTCAGAAATGCTTCATTTAATGGCTTCCGTAAAGATACAACAGTAGACAGAACTGATTATTATAATCCCGCGTTGCCTTGGGCAGCAACCGTAAATGCTAAATTAAGACAATTAGATAATGGTGCAGGCGGGGCAATAACGACATATTCATCCAGAACTTGGTTAATTGACGTGAAGTTCAAAAATAATATGGCACGTTATCGTGGAGGTGCTCTCCAAATACTTCAAGCAAATTTAGACTTTCCAAAGGATCCAAATATAAGCTTAGGGTATTATGATGTTGATAAGAATCCAAATATCACCGATAAGGATTTAACAAGTTCATCAATTTTGAAAGCTAACCCTGTTTTAAGGATAGATAATATTGATGAAAGCGTTGCAGAACCATTAACGGATTATCAACGTATGGCTTATGATGATGGTCGTTTAGCATTGTATTTAGGTAGAATGCGCAATATGACATTTGATAGAAATTATGTGCAAATAGCAAATGTTGTAAAGACAACAATAGATGGAATCCCGGTTGTTGCAGATGATTTGAATAATCCAGCGGTATATCCTCAGCAATATGGTAATGGTGCATTTGGAGGCGCTATTTATATTCAAGGAGAAGATGAGAATAGACAAATTGAAGTTGGATTAGGTGTCAATAATAGTATCAAAATTAGTAGTTCAATTGTAAACTTTTCGAAGCAGGATGCGTTTGTAGCATATAGGAATTTTGCTGCAAATTATCAGAATGCAGGAAGTAGTGAGGGTTCACGCGGTGGAGCAATTTATTTAGGTGATTATACATCATTGATAATTGCAGGGGATTTATCCCAGAATGAAACGAATGTACCTTATATGCTTAATGGAACATATAGTGGATATTATTCATTCGGCGGTGCAATTTATGTGAAGAATGGTCAAAACAGATTACAAGTTAGAGGCGGCCCGAAACGAGCAGATATCAATAATAGAACATTGTTCTATGATAATAGAGCCGGTGCAGGCGGTGCAATTTATGTCGATGGCAATTCATTCCCTGAGCAATCACCAATAATTGGTGGCGTAGATTTACCACTTGATTCACGTAATTTTGGGTTTGATGTTAAATTTAATGAAAATAAAGCTATTGCATGGGGTGGTGCGATTTATACAAATCGTAATTTCTGGATTGCCGGTTCAGGTGGTGTGCAATCAGGCGCATTGATTGGATATGATGGAAATTACGAAGTTGTATTTGAACAAAATACGGCTGGTTTTGCTGGCGGTGCTATTGATATTTCAGTACCATCAGATGAAGAAACACCATTAAATTTAAGAACATTCCAAATAACACGAACAAGGTTCTTACAGAACAAAGTAGGAACAAATGTTTCAGGTGATGATAGGGTAGAGGTTCGCGGCGGTGGTGCCATTTATTCATTAAATGCAGAACCAAATCTTATTCGTGGCGTTGAATTCAATGGAAATGAAGTAAGAAATGGAAATGGTGCAGCATTAGCAATAATTAATCCAACTAATCAGATAAAGAGATATTTCATATCTGATGTAGATGCAGCAAATTTTGATCAAACGACTAAATTAGTAGATGGATTTACATCAAGAAATGATATCTTTACTTATGGAGTTAGTGGAATACCTGCAACAACATCAATGCTTACAAGATTTATCGATAATAAAGCAAATATTGATGATGATATTATTGCATCCCAAAGTGGGTCAGGTGCTACACAATATTGGCAAGGAACAGTTCAAACAAGCGATAGATTGCTATCGACTGCATGGACAGATGCTAATAATGGTGTGGCAGTAGGCTATTTTGGAACAATTGTGAAATTTGAAAATGGTGGAACAAAATGGGTTTATCCTGAATCACCAACACCGTATAGATTGGAATCAATAACCTTTGTAAATTCCTATACTGGCTTTGCTGTTGGAGATAGAGGTGTTATATTAAGAACAGATAATGGTGGTAATAATTGGTCAGTAGTTCCACAAGGTGTTACTGCTGGTGTATTGAAGGATGTAAGCTTTGTCGGATCAAACAAAGGATTTGCAGTTAGTGATGATGGCTTCATTCTTATTACTAATGATCAAGGTGCAACATGGACTAAGTCCTTCTCAAACGCAAATGCATTGTATGGAATTTATGCTAAGACGTCTGATGTAATTTTTGCAATGGGCGAGAAAGGAACGATGTTAAGAACAAAAGATGGTGGCACCAATTGGGAAACAGTATCAATTCCTGGATTAATCGAGGATTTAAATGCTGTAGCATTTATTAATAATGCAATTGGCTATGGAATAGGCACTAATGGAACATTAATCAAGACTCTTGACGGTGGAGATACCTGGACAATTCTTGATAGTGGAACACCTTTTGATCTTGAATCAATTTGCTTCTTCGCTTCAAATTTAGGTTATATCTCGGGCAAAGGTGGAGCAATTCTAAAGACAACAGATGGTGGTGCAAATTGGACAATGCTTGACCCATCACCCAAATATGCATATTATGATATTCAAGCATTAAATAATAATCTTGTTTATGCAGTTGGAGATGTGGGAACATTAATTAAAAGTATAGATGGCGGAACAACTTGGACAAGTATGAAACCAGCTGATGAGAGTTATCTTGATGTAAAACGTTTCCACCAAGAGATCAATTTCCCTGAGAATGGAATTGGATTAGGCGCAGGTATTTACATTTTAGATAGATTGACAAAAGACTTTACGCCAAGGAAAGATAGTATTATGTTCAACCGAGTACGTTTTGAAGGGAATATAGCTTATACAGGATCCGCAATTTATTCAGATAATTTTGACTTAAAATTAATATTTACAAGGTCATTAATAACTAATAATACAGCATTATCCGAAATTGGTATATCACAAAATTATATAACAGGTGCAGTATTTCAGGATAATGTAGACAAACATATTACAGGCAATTTTGCATCAAGCGATTTAGCGGGTGCAACAATATATGGTGAAGTTCAAGGTCCTTTACCGTATGCAATTTTTTCAGAAGCAGCAAATTCAATTTATGGAAATCAAGCAAGATTTTTGATAAGATTACCTGATGCTCCAAATACAAAAGGAATACTAGCTGGAAATACAGGTATTGGCTTTGGTGGGACTGATACATTGCGTGGTAATTATTGGGGTCATACAGAAGCTGATGTAGATTTATCGTTAGGTAATATGAAGATTATGTATATTGATCCACAAACAGGTGAACAAGTTGAATACTCGAATGTTATTAATGAAACATTCTTTATTGCGCCTGGTGATAAGTCATATTTGCCTTATTTATTCCCAGCCACTGATGATCCACGAAATCAAGGACCATTTGAAAAATTTGTGACACAAATAATCAATTCACAAGAAGTAATTCAGCCATATACATACATTCCAGTACCAGCATTAAACGTAGCAGGTGATGAAAATACAGCAGATCCAACTTCAATTCCAGAAAAATACTTAATGTCAGGTGGAATCTATGATATTTATGATAAAGGTACAGACATTAAGACAGCAGATTACCAAAAAAGGAGATTAGTTCCAATAGAAGATTTTGCCATTGGAATACCTCCAATAGTAAAGACATATACAAATAATACATTACCATCATTTAATAAAAATGTAAGAATATGGACACGTGATCCATATTATGCAGAATTACTGAATGAGCAAAATAGACTTGTATATCCACAATTGAATAAATTACAAACAGAATTTTATCCAGACACAAATGGTAGATTCACACATCCAATTGGATATCCTATTTATATGGAAGCGAGTGTTGATTACTCTGGTGATGATAATATAGTAAACAATGATTATCATTTATTAAATCAAACAGTATATTTTGTGATTAATGAGACAACGGGAGATTATATTAGAGTTCCATTAACACAGGTAAGCGAATATGCACCATCAAATGAAACTTTTAGAGCAACAGTAGAATTGATTCCCGATTTATCAAGACGTAATCCAAATCCTTTAATAAGAAGAACAGCTGAGGGCTTAGCTAATTTTGGAAGTGGTGCTTATCTACTTGAGAACTTATATAGGAATCCTTATAATGAAGATGCCGGAGCATTGGCAGGGAGAAAATATATTGCTGATAAATCCGAATTTGCAACTGTTCCTAATTTGTTCAGCAATAGACCTGATATGCCTGAATCTAATTTAGTGAATAATATTTCAAATACAACATTCTATGCAGGCGAGAAATATGGTGCATTACCCGTTAATGTTGGTGATACAGTAAGAATAATTTCGAGAACAACATTGTGGAGAGAAGGACCAAATGCAGCATTTGAAAAAGGTGTTTCTTTTGTGGTTACAGCTAGTACAGAACCACCATACTTCACAGGAAATGTTCCAAAGATACTGAATAATACACCCGCAGAATTTGCAGGTAAATTATATGTATCAGAGGATAGAAATTATCCTGCACCACCATCTTCACCATATAGTCAATTAGAAGATATAACAAGAAGAGGCCGTGATTCTATTCTTACAATAACAGCTATTGACACAAACAAGTTCTATGACCCAAGATCTTATAATAGTGAAATTGATGGATGGTCAGAAAAGTATCCTCAAATAACATATACGTGGGAAGTAGATCAAAATAGCGGATTATATCGATGGGTTTTAGCTGATACAGTACCATCATCAAATGTTATGAAATGGGGATCGAGAGGATATGTTCATCTGAAAGGGTCTCCAATTAATCCTTATGTGGTACCAGGTGGTGAGGACTTAATAGTAGGGGCAGCAAATTATCCACCTAATTATAGAACATTAGATTCATTATTAGCAGCTAAAGCGCCACAGGATGTTATTGATAGATTCGTTGAAACATTCCCATCATATTATAGCAATATATTATATGATATTGTGAATGCTCGATATTTGCAGCAAGACACTATTGATTTTGGAAAATCATTTACAAGATATGAGAAAGTGAAAGTATACGTTGCAGATAGTACCCCACGTTTTCTTGATCCTGGAACACCAGATGATGAATTAGGGCCAATTAATGTGATTACTAATTTAGAAAATCGTAAAACAGAAGAAAAACATTATACAACTTCTGTTTATACATGTCAAATGACAACAGATGGAAAATTAATCGCAAATCTTACTGATAAATTAAGATTCCAAGTTGATTTTAATACAGATGATGAGCAAGAAGATAGTTGGGCTATTAATTGGTCATTCCCATATGGTAAAACAGCTTATGGATTTGCTAATACAACTAATTATCCTATGGATGATGATATAATAGTTGTCGATACAGTTGATGCATCAGGTACATCGAGTATTATTCAAACAAAACCGACATGGATGAAATTTGATTATATGAAATTCTATGATTCGGATGATCTTGAAGATACTCATGGAACAGATTTCACGGGATATGGAAAACTCAATATAAGAATACCAAGGGATAGTGTTATGCCATACCTCATTCCTCAAAATCAACAGAATCAAGCTTTAAATACAGATACAATGTTTATTGTAGTTGCAAATGATGGACACGGTGGTGTGACTTATAAGAGAATGGAGGTATTTGTCAATATTCAACCAAAGATACTGACAAATTCATTACCCGATGCAGTTGAAGGAACTGATTACAATCCACAATTATTGGATTCAACAAAGATGATTAAATTCTACGATCCAAATTTTGGACAAAGGCATAAATTCTCATTGGTATATGTTGATGATCCACGAACTTCTATAAGAATTGATGATTGCTATGAGGAGGCAGGTACTTTCGATTTAACAAATGTTAAAACAACTCCAAAATGGCTTAAAATTGATAAGGAAACAGGATTACTTTATGGAGTTCCTGGCGTAAAAGATGCACCTGCTGATATCTTAGTTGCAGTAGTAGTCGAAGACGACAATGGCCTAAGGGATTTAGCAATTGTTCCTATGAAGGTTAAACCATCGGGACATAATCCAATATTAGCGGGCATTCCTTCAGTAAGATGTATAGATTACGGTATGCCTTATTCTGACACAATAAAAATTATTGATCCGGATTTGGCAAGAAATAACTCAGATGAACAAATAACAATAAAGCTTTTGGATGTAAATAACAATGAATTCACTCAGACTGCATTAGATGTTTCACCAAGAGTCATCTATGGTGATGGATCTAGAGATACTATATCTATAGTAGTAAGCACAAATAGCTTTAAATTAAATCCTGATCCTGATGGAAAGATTACAATCAAAATAGTTGCTACTGATAAAGAAAATAAAACTGATACATTGATTTACAGGTTGCAATTATCACTTGAGACTAATTTTGTTGCTAATATCAAAGTTGAAAACGCCCTAGGAGCATATCAGATGTTGCAATTCGGTACATCGTCATTGTTAAATACTAACCAAGGTGGCGTGACAACAGGTGATGGAACAGATAATCCTGATTACTATGGAGTATTGGATGATGTACTTTGCGAATTCGAATTACCACCAGTACCACCATCAGACGTATTCGATGCAAGATGGGGAATACCACTGCGTAATGGAATATTAAGAAATATATACCCAGCACCAAAAGCGACGTTCAATCTTAAATCAATATATAAAGCACAATTCCAAGCCGGTGGTGTTGCGGGAACAAGCTCTGCGTTATATCCAGTTAAAATTAGTTGGAAACCTGAGGAAATACCTGCAATAGATGATATAACAAGAAATCCAGCGGGGTCATCTTGGTATATTCAAGATTTTTCATCCAATGGAAATTACTTTAGTTTCAATATGAGAACACCCGATGTTAATAATAAGCATTTTCCAGATGTTATCGCAGGATTCACAGATGGAACAAAGACAGTATATGAAATTACAATTACTAACAGAGCGTTAACAGACTTTGTTATCGTACTTGATTGGATTACAGGAGTTAATGATGCAACCGCTAATGTAGATGGTATAATTTCAGTAAATCCTAATCCAATTGATAAAAATGCATCTATCTCATACGGATTGACAAAATCAAATAATGTGAGAATCGATGTAATCGATGAGCTTGGCAATATTGTTTCCACACTATACGAAGGATATTTATCAGCCGGTACATATAATTTCAATTGGGATGGAACAACGCAGAGTGGAAGTCGCTTGGCATCAGGTGCCTATACATTAAGAATGTTAGCAGACGGTAATTTACTATCTGTTAAATCAATCGTTTTAGTTCATTGATAAATCTGATAGTAATGCAAATTTATTAATAATCAGAATATCTGGCGAGGGAAACATTTCCCTTGCCAGAATCTGATGAAAATAAATACAAACAGCAGAATTGTAAAGAGATAATAAATATAAAAAAGGAGAATAAATTATGAAGAGATTATTCAAGATTGCCATAGGAACATTGATATTAATACTTATGGCAGGAATATCGTCTCAAATCAAAGCACAGGTTTATGGAGAGTTTGATACAATACGAGTGATCAATGCATTCTATGAACAACTCCCAACCCCTGATGGTCAAAATGGAGTAGTAATTATTCCTAGGAAAGACTTTAGACGTCCACCTATGTTTGTCGAGGAAGACTATGATGATGGATATGCGCAAATTGATATTGGATTCGACTTCGAATTCAATGGAGAGGTCTATAGCAAACTATGGATCAATGTCAATGGATTCATAACATTTGGAAAGAAAGAAAATAATGTTCAGAAAAATCCACCTCTGTTACCTCCTAATGATAATCAAGGACTTTTCTTAGATAATTCTTCGTATCCTGTTAATGTGATAGCACCGTTTTGGGGTGACCACTATTATCGAGGTGACGAGGATTTAACATTAAGAGGATTTCTACCTTCTCAAATTCTTTATCAATCAAAACCTGATTCATTGACAATTGAATGGAGAAATCTTAATATTAACTATAATTATCAAGGAAAAGATTTAAAAAATAGTGTTGGTAATTTCCAGGTGAAACTCTATAAATCATCAAGTCAATTCAATAAACAAGGTGATATAGCATTTTACTACGGGAAAGTTGGTGGTAATCCTTATTTAGGACCTAATGATGATGATAGAGTAATGACAAAAGATGCAGCAGTTGGTATAAAAGGTGAGGGAAAATTAGTTGGTCAAGATGCAGATTATTTGAATGCATTTATTAACGACTATTTTATTAAAAATAATCCAATGATACCATACGAAGTAGTAACCACATCAAAACAGATGTCGAATGATTGGCCACCTACTCCAGTCAAAGAAGCCAAATTTTATTTCGCAGCACAAAAACGATTCCATGATGAAATTAGCTGGGGCGATGGGGATGTGGATTTTTCAAAGGCACCAGGTAATAAACATTACAATTATGGTTATCCAAATCAATCACGATATGTAACAATAAATGATGCAAGGTTAATTTTGAAATCAGTAGCAATGGAAATACCACTTGATCCAGTCAAAGGAAGAGAAGCCTATCATGCAGATGTAGATCATAATGGAAGATATTATTATGATGCAAACGGAAATATTAAAACAATTAAAATTAAAACTGCAAATTATTGGGATAGTTTGCCTGGTGAAGTCAGTTCATTGAAACAAATATTATTTGCCGCAAATGAATACGATGCAGCCATAATTTTACAATATCTTGCTGCAAAAGTATCATTCTTACCTTGGTACCCCGCAGTTGATATTGTCGTTATTAAAGGTAAAGTCAATACAGAAACTGAATCACAAGGAATTTATATCAATA
>JAGOIG010000168.1 GCA_017995735.1 Candidatus Kapaibacterium sp.
CTATTGATAGAACTAAATCAAAATTTCACTATATTGCACCTTCTATTTATAAAAAATAAAATTTTAATATTAAATGAATCAAAATTTTGATTTCGAGAACTCGCCTAATAAGAAAATAACTAAAATAAAAGTCTTAATTATAGATGATTCCTCTCTTGTTCGTAATATTTTATCCAAAGGATTGAGTAAAGATCCCGGGATAGAAGTTGTTGGTACAGCATCGGATGTTTATCAAGGCAGAGATATGATTGTTAGATTACGCCCTGATGTTGTAACACTCGATATTGAAATGCCACGTATGGATGGAATCGAATTTTTGAAACATTTAATGCCTCAATATCCTGTACCTGTTGTTGTTGTAAGCTCATTAACTCAAAAAGGTAAAGATATTACATTGCAAGCACTTGAATATGGAGCTGTTGATTATGTACCCAAACCTCGTGCAAATCTTCAAGAAGGCCTTGAGGAAATGCTTGTTGATTTAGCGACAAAAATAAAAGTTGCATCTGTGGCAAATCTTTCATATTGGAAAAATAAAAAATATGATGAGGCAATAAAAACAAGAACAAATCTAACTGGGTCTCAAGCTCTTGCAGAATCAACTGATAAATTAATTGCAATAGGTGCTTCAACGGGTGGAACAGAAGCTATACGAACTGTAATTAGTCAGCTCCCCCCTACTATTCCTGGTATTGTTATAGCACAGCATATGCCACCAGGATTCACAAAAACATTTGCCGACAGATTAAATGAACTTTCGTTAATTAATGTTAGAGAAGCGGGCGACGATGAAAGAATAATCAATGGGTGTGCTTTTATTGCTCCAGGAGATTATCATTTAACTGTTGTTCGCACAGGTGGTGAATACCGTACTCGATTAACAAAAAATGATAAAGTAAATGGACACCGTCCAAGTGTTGATGTGCTATTTGATTCTGTTGCGGAAAATGTTGGAAAAAATGCCTACGGTGTTATTCTAACAGGTATGGGACAAGATGGAGCAAAAGGATTGAAGCGTATGAAAGAAGCAGGAGCAAAAACCTTTGGGCAAGATGAAGCAACATCAGTTGTCTATGGTATGCCAAAAGTAGCAAATGATATTGGAGCAGTCGATTACCAACTCCCTATTAATGAAATAGGCAAATCACTCGTATTGATAATAGAAAATGATAGAAAGATATTTATGAAAGGACAGAGATAAGAGGCAAGTACATTTTTAAAGAAAATTAAGATTAAAGAAAAAATATATTGAGTAATTTTGATTATTTGATATTAACAAATTGGTGAAAATATTGCAGACAACTCCCCTATCCTCTCTTGCAATTCATTGCGGTTGCAGTTGTTTCAATCTGTATAGTGGGGTGATTTATATTGAATTTTTCAGATAATCCTTGGCAAATTTCTTGCAATATTCGTGAATTGTTATCATTATTTTTTACTACTATATGCGTCGAGAGAGCTACTTCTGTAGTGCTCATTGGCCATATATGCAAATCGTGAATATTTTCCACTCCATCAATTGAATGTAAAAAAGTTCGAACTTCATCAATATCAATTCCTGATGGAACGGCATCCATAGACAAATTAAATGATTCACGGAGCAATCCCCAAGTGCTAATGCTTATCACGACTGCTATACAAATACCAACAACAGGGTCAAGCCAAAGCCACCCCGTAAGCGTTATCAATAGACCTGCAATAACAACACCAAATGAATCAAGGGCATCAGCAACCATATGGAGATAAGCGCCTTTTATATTTAAATCTTTATGTCTATCCTTCAGAAATAATAAAGCAGTAGTGGCATTGATTACTATGCCCACACCTGCCACAATCATCATTATACCACCTTGAATTGGTTCAGGATTGATAAATTTTCGGATTGATTCGACAACAATTGCACCGACGGCAATATAAAGAATTACAGCATTAAGAAAAGATGATAAAATTGTTGATTTCCTTAATCCATAAGTCCGATTTTTTGTTGGAGATTTTGTTGCAAGATATGCTGAACCACCCGCCAGAACCAATCCAAGTACATCGCTTGCATTATGAGCTGCATCGGCAATAAGCCCCATTGAATCTATTCGCAAACCAAAAGCTAATTCAACAATTGTATAAATAACATTTAACAAGATTCCAAATGTAAATGCTCTCCTATTTGATTGATTTTCGACACCTGCAATGTGATTATGCTCAGACATATTAATTTTCCTTTTCAATTAGAATAGTCACAGGTCCATTATTGACTAATTCAATATTCATCATCGCTCCAAAGACACCTGAAACTATTTTTAATTCAGGATATTCTTTAACGAATTCATTGACAAATTTATCATAAAAAGGTTCAGCAAATTCAGGTTGTGCGGCTTGTGTATAGCTCGGTCGAAATCCTTTTCGTGCATCACCATAAAGAGTAAAATTAGAAACGAGCATAATATCCCCACCGATTTCTTTAACTGATAAATTCATTTTTTCATCATTATCATTAAATAGCCGTAAATTAGCTAATTTATTAATCATCCATTTTATAATTTTATCGTCATCTGATTGTCGAATGCCAATAAATATAAGAATTCCCTGATTGATTTGACAATGCAGTGTATTATCTATGAATAATTTGGCATAATCAACTCTTTGAACAATTGCTCTCATAATGGAATGGAAAATTTTACAAAATTATAAAATAATGGCAAAGTCTTATTAATTTTGTATATTATTCATTTGGAAATGGAAGATAAGGATATTACAAAAAATATAATTCGCATATTAATTCCCGAAAGATTAAAGAACATAAATTTACCACTATTTCTCGAGTCAGTATCGGCGGGATTTCCCTCCCCTGCTGATGATTATTTGGAAGGAAAATTGGATTTAAATGATTTTTTAATTCCAAATCCTCCTGCAACATTTCTTGTTCACGTTACAGGGGATTCAATGATTGGTGCGGGAATTTATTCAGGGGATTTATTAATTGTTGATAGGTCGGTCGAACCTCATAATCACAATATTGTTATTGCTGTACTAGATGGTGAATTGACTGTCAAACGATTAATAATGGAAAAAGATGAAATTAAATTAGTTGCAGAAAATAAAAATTATAAACCAATAAAAATCACTGAACAGATGCAATTTGAAATCTGGGGGGTGGTACGGACGGTAATTCATTCATTATTATAGATGGTCAAATTATGGTAGAATTAACACGAGAGCAAATTATTGAACAAGAACAAAATGATTTTATTCAAGTTTATAATCGCTTACCAATAGTAATTGATAGAGCAGATGGTATAAAAGTATGGGATAAAAATGGACGTGTGTATTTGGATTTTTTAGCAGGAATAGCTGTTGATGTGCTTGGTCATTCCCATCCCAAAAT
>JAGOIG010000038.1 GCA_017995735.1 Candidatus Kapaibacterium sp.
AAGTATGTGCGATGGATGTCCCGATATTACATATTGGAAGGATGATAAAGGCAACGAGCGGCTTGTCTGGTCCTGCCGATTGGAAGAGCTTATGCAATACGGAGAATTCCTGCATTCTGTTCCTGTAAGGTCAAAAGAACCCGAAATTGAAGCCCCCGCTGAAATTACTAATGGCTTTGGGAAAAAAGAAAATATAACAGCAGGGACAAAATAACATCTAATTAAAGATTCTATGAAAATTATATGGACCTACGACTTAAGTCGTAGGTTCATATAAAATAGTAGGTTCGTATAATAATTTAATTATTTTCTTTAATTTTTATATTTTGCTAATATCTTTTTTATTAAGTTTGTTTATATTAATAATTACACATTGTCAAAAATAATTGACAATGAGAAGTGTCTTAATTTGTGAAATTATATTATTATAATGATATAATTTTAAAAAAAATTTAAAGAATGGGAACAATTTTTGCAGCATTGATTGGAGCAATTGTTGGGTTCATACTGGGTATTCCCCCGGGTCCTATTGGTATGACAACAATCAAAATGTCTGCATTCAATCAAAAGAAGAATTCTTACCATTTGATTACTGCAACATCAATGATGGATTTTGTTTATATCCTATTGACGTTTTTTATGACTGCTGCTATTATTGAATCATTAAAAAATTTCACAACAAAATATGTTGTAGTTACCCGAATCTTACAGCTTTCAGTTGTTTTAGTATTTATTGCTTTTGGAATTTACAATTTAGTTCAAAAGAAAACTAATACTGAAGAAAAATTAATAGAAGAGGCAGAACCAAAAATTAGCTTTTTAGAGAAATTAGGAAATCGAGGACCATTCTTCTTGGGAATTGCTCTCTCCCTTTCTAACTTAGTAAATCCAACATTTTTACCATCGTTTGGATTTGTTACTTTACAAATTGCAGCATGGCATCTCTTTCCTCTAAATATAGAAAACAAGATTTTCTTTTCTATTGGTTTCAGTCTGGGGAGCTTCCTTTGGCTATACACATTAGCTAATATAATCTCAGCAAATAAACATCGGATGAGCGAGAAATTTTTATTGAGATTACGACAGCTGACAGGTATTACTTTCTTAAGTTTCGGAACTTATTTAGGCTATGAAGTTTTGCGTTTCTTGCCATGGCGAGAGGTATTTCATATGATAACTTTGCTATTTTAGAATTCTTCTATAAAAAATAAGATTGAACTAACGAAACGATAATTTACTTTTTGTAAGGAAGTTTTGCATCAATTGGACCTCTAATACCACTATAACCTGTAAGTTTTGCTTCAACAAACCCAATGGGAATTTTTGTAGCAACTTTTATAGGAATCTTTCGGGCGTCATCAGTAAGCCAAATGTATATTGAGCCTTCACTTTTAAATAATCCACCTTCAACAACAAGTGGTTCAATTACAATGCAACGGAATTTGCCTGCATCAACTGTCTCAACAGTTTTGCCATGTATTTTCACTCCAAGTCGATAAGTTGTATCTTTGAAGAAATTATCTAAATAAAAGACTGTACCTTTTGGCATTTCAGATAAATTGAGGGAGCGTACATAATAGAACGCTGACATTATATCATAAGTATATGGAGGAATTTTATAAGTTTCACCACGCGTATAAACAAGATTATTTGCCTGGTCAAATATTGCTTGTTCGTCTCGTTTGTATCTTCCTTCGCGGATTTTTTGATTAAATTCCCAAGAAAATAATCCTGCAACATCCATCACAGCAGAATATTGGTCGCGAACTTTATAAAGATAATCCAGTGCAGGAAGAGATTTTACTTCAAATCTAATATCATAGCATGGTCGCCCCTTGCGATTAACTGGATTAGGCATAATTTGTAAATACCCTGTTCCCGCTGTAATAAATTTATAGCCTACTTTATAATCAAGGCGTTCGCCAAATCCAAAAGCTTCGTTTGGTAAGTATCTATAATTAAAACTTGAAGAATTTGATGGAGAACTGCCTTGCGATAAGTTATCTTTTGATATAGTTTGCGTGTATAAATTAACTGAGCTTATAGAATAAAATATATATATTCCCACAAATGAAGTAAAACCCACAAAAGTTAATTTCATTGATTTGTCAAAATTTACTGTCTTGACGATTTTGCTTTTATGAAATTGAAAAGTAAATTAGTTCTAGATTAATCATCTTCGAAATCTTTAATCCTATATCCAACCCCACGAACACTCTGGACTAATTGTTTATTTTTTTTATAATCTATTTTACTTCGCAGGCGTTTGACATAAACATCAATAATATTTGAATCTGGGTCAAAATTGTGTTTCCAAACGTGTTGGGTTATAGTGCTACGGCTCAAGATGCGGTTTTTATTTCTCATCATATATTCAAGCAAAGCATATTCTTTTGAGGTTAGCTCAATTTCTTTGCCGTCGCGAACAGCAATATGGGAAACAGTATCAAGCACAAGGTCGCCGCATTTAATTTTGGTTGTTTTATCAGGCAATGTTCTACGAAGCAAAGCGCGTAATCTTGCAGAAAGCTCTTGTATGGAAAATGGTTTGCCCATAAAATCATCAGCACCAAGGTCAAGACCCCGTACTCTTTCTTCCACAGTATCTCTGCCGCTTAGAAGCAATACAGGAGTGGATTCGCCCATCTCACGAATTTCACGTAAAATCGAATAGCCATCCTTCCCTGGTAATATCACATCAAGCACAATTGCGTCAAATAGATTATTCATAATAAAATCTACTGCCTGGCTACCATTTGTGGTCCATTCAACAATAAACAAATCCTGTTCTAAGCCATGAACGATGAACCGTCCTAATTTTTCATCGTCTTCAACTACTAAAATTCTCATAATTGCTTATTTTTATAATTTCAATAAATTTACTTTCTTATAAAAAATGGATATACTTCTCTTGAACCATCCGAAATATCAAGTACAATATAATACATCCCAATTGCAGGGAATCCCCCACCAATCTTCTCGCCATTCCATCGGTCGCAATAAGTAATATCCTTTTTTCTATTGCCATCTTTTGTTATTTCAGCCACAACTTTATTAGCTTGATCAATCACACGAATATTAACTACAGCATCGACGGGGATTTTATATATAACCTCCAAGTCCCCCGTGTTTGGATTATATGGATTTGGCGATACAATACTCAAATATTTTGGCTGAATATTTCGCAATGTTGTATCAAATCGAGCACAATCATTTGCATCGCAAGCATAAAATCTAATTGTGCTTCCTATATTACTTGGTAAATCCCAAATAAATTCACCCCTCGAAAATTCCGCAGAACCAATTGTTATTGCATCATTAATTGTTGCCATCGAATAAGAAAAATATATTGTCGAATTTGTATCTGAAGAAAAAGCTTTATTCCAATGGAATCTCAACGTTGGGCAATCTGTTTCGCAAGGGTCAATTGAAATTTGTAATCTTTTTGGTATTACTCTCAAACTTATATAATTTGTATCGGAAACCCCGCTGATTGAAATAATTCTGCAATTGATATTGAAAATGCTGTCGAGCCTTGCACAATCAATAATTGGCAAGCAAGGAAGAGCAGCTTGCAATTGAATATTTGACGAATTTTCAATTTTCTTTCCAACAAGCTCTTGCCAAGTAATCGAATCGGCACTGATTTGAAGGGATATTGAGTCGGCACATTGCGCAACCCCATACATAGTAATTTCATCCCCAAATTGATAAACAATATCAATTCCATTTGTAATAGTAAACCCCGGCATATTAAATCTAATAATTGCACTTGTATCAATATTCTCCATGGGATTTGCAAGTCCCGTCAATATAAAAAATCCTTCTTTGCCATAAAAAGAATTATCTAAAAATAATGAATATGAAACTGTATCTTTATTATTATCAATATTTCCAATAAATTGCGGAGGAATACTATCTATGGGCTTATTATTATAAGTTTCTTGGAATTCCAATTTTACAGTTTTTTCTGTTAAAGTATAATTCACCCATTGCAGAATAATATCCTTTCCAATGCAAAATGGTTCGGGAGGAGTTTGCTGAATTTTAGGATTTAAAAATGCAAATGAATTTGGAATATTAGAACCAAAAATGTAAGTGCTATCGTTTGTTGTAACAATTACGTCGTTTTTTCCATCACCTTCCAAATCGGCAATTGATAAAGAAAAAATTGTTTGATTAGGGAAAGTGTGGGAATAAGTTGTATCAAATGGATGTCCTAATCTAAAATTATCATCAGCATAATCGCGCATTCTAAGTATTCTAAATGTTCCGCCATCTACGATAAAAATTTCATCTTTGCCTGATTTATCACCATCAAAATCATTCACACAAGCAACCCATCCGCTAATTTTTTGGGTACATATTGTATCAAACAAATGCAAATATGTATTTGGTGGTGTAGGTTTTGCGATATTTCCATCGGGCTGGTAACGAAGAACAAGTAAATAATTATCAGGGTATGCAAAATCTAGTGAAGACATTGTGGCAATTATTTCCTCGCCAGGATTATTTGGATAATACGGCAATAATTTATTTATTGGATTACCATCCACATCACCTTGTGCAATCGACCAAATATGATTGCTCCCACCAATAATTGGAGGCACAAGCGTATCATTCAATTTTGTCAATTGATTGCCCGTTATATAGAATAAATGCAAGCGTGAAGTACCAATCGAGCTATCAAGTCCTGAATAATTCTCCGCAACAAGTATATATTTTGTATCATTTCCTGATTTATCTTTTAAACTAATAAAATAGGGTCGGATAATTGTTTTATTGCCTGATACAATTGTACTTAAATCAATAATTGGAAATAAAGGTATAGCAGAATTTCCTGATAAATTAAGCCCCAACAAATATGGGCGATTATATGTTTTACTTAAAATATCGTTATTAATGCTTATTGAATCATTAAGATTTCCATAAGTAGGGAGAAGCACAAGATTCCTTGACAAATTATCTTTTATGAATGAGGGTTGATAAAGGTTAATTTCAGGAGCAACTGCAATGCGATTTGTAATATCGTCGCCAATATCATTAAATGGGAATGTAGAAATTGTATTTGACAAATTAAATTTTAATATTCCTCGCAAATATGGCAACACAAGATTATTACTATCAAAAATTGGAGTGTGAATATTTGCTGTTGTAAATATTTGGAAATCATCCCCTGTGCGCTTGCCTGCAAAAGATTTTAAACTCGAATAAATATTTGGAGCAAATTGACGCAAATCCAACGCCAATCGCTTATATATTTCTATAGTTTGCTTGTTTTCATTATAGTAAAACAAATAATTATATGCTATTGAATCCACATTATGTTCAATTGATTCGGTCGCAATGATGGAAAGAGAATTATTTCCCGAAAAATCCGTAGAAAGCGTATCAAGCAATGCTGATACCGATTTTATTCCTACGACATAATCAGGAAATTTGAAAGACGCCAATAATTTCCCTGTTCCACTAAATAGAATTAATTTATCACCCATTACAGCAGTAATTTCATTAGGTGCATTTGGAAATTTTGCATTAATTTTTGGATTATTTGCAATATTTCCAATCAGGGGTTGAACTTGCCCAGAAATTAGATCCGTAGACCATTTCAATTTGATTGAATCAATATCTTGAGGTGTTGAAGCATAAGAATTTCTTCGTGTTGCTTGAGAATTGCCATCAAGATAAATCCAATTTGATGGACTTGAATTATTAATTTGTCCAAACAAAGGAAAAAATGAAATTAGAGTAAAAAATATTCCCGCTATATATAATTTTTGTCGCCTCAACAATGCAATTATGTTTAAATTAAAATGATTAATAATAATTAAAATTTTATCATAATACAAAAATAAGAAATTTTTCATAAATGATTAATTTTTATTTAATGAAAAAAAGATTTAAAAAAGTTAAGAAAAAAATATACCAAAATTTATAATTATGTTAATTAAATGCTTTTTCATAATTTTATAAATAATATTTGTTGATATTTATGGAAATAGGATTTCAAAAGATTGCATTAGCATATAATTTCACCCCCACAAGTAATGATTTATTGAAAGAGGCATTACGTATTCAAAAGTTATTTTCATCAAAATTATATTTAATTCATATTGGCAAAGATGGTGAAAATTACGATAATCTGCTGTATAATCTGCATAAAGAAACTGAATTGAAAGAAACCGATTATGAATTGATATGGCGTGAGGGCGACCCTGGTCTAGAAATTATTAAAGCCTGTTCTGAAAAGGAAATTGATTTGTTATTAGCAGGTGCTCTCGAAAAAGAAAATATTATTAAATTTTATATTGGTTCTGTTGCTCGAAAACTAATGAAGTACTCGCCTTGCTCAATAATGATTTTTAAAATTCCAATAATAAATAAACCTTTTCGCAAAATCTTTGTTTCAATTGATTATTCACCACTTGGCGAAAAAGCATTGCAAGTTGCTTATCAATTGGCAATCAAAGAAGGAAATCCATCACTCGATGTAGTGCGTGAATTTTATATTCCCGGCTTGACAGCCACATTGCAAGACTCAGGCGTTGTTGGGCAATACGAAGATATGATTGAGAAAGCAACAAAGGAAGAAGAAGAAAAGACACGTCTATTTTTGAATGAGATAATTTTGAGAAATATAAACATAGAAATTCACTGCATTTATGGAAAAGAAAAACACGCTGAACGCAATTTTGTTGATAAAAATTCTCCTGATTTATATATAATTCCATCAAAAATAAAAAAACCTACGCTATGGGAGAGATTTGTACCAATGGAGACAGAACATATTTTTGAAGATTTGCCCTCAAATATTTTAATCGTTCGATAAATGGAATCATCACAGCCCAATATAGTTATACTTTTGTTAAGCATATCTATAATGCTATTTGCTGCAAAAGTATTTGGCGAAATATTCATTAAGCTCAAGCAACCCGCTATCATTGGGGAAATTCTTGCAGGAATTATTTTGGGTCCAACAGTATTGGGAACTATATCACCTGATATATTTTATTTTCTATTCCCACCACAAGGAGCCACAAATAATGCTTTAACGGGACTTACTAATCTTTCTGTTGTATTACTTCTGCTAATTTCAGGTATGGAAGTTGATTTGAATGTAGTATTAAAAAATAGCTCAAAAGCATTGGTAATTAGTTGCTTTGGAATTATAATACCCTTTGCAATAGGTTTTCTGATGGCTTGGTTTTATCCATTTACTCTTGGAATTGCAGATGTTAATAATAAATTGATATTTGCACTTTTCATCGGTACAGCATTATCGATTTCTGCCTTGCCTGTAATTGCCAAAACACTAATGGATTTAAATATTTACAAAATGGATATTGGGATGATGATTATCGCATCAGCAATGATTAACGATTTAATTGGCTGGCTTGTGTTTTCTGTGATATTAGGAATGATGGGAAATAGCTCATCGCACTTTAATTTTCTTGAAATATTGCTATTTATCATCTTATTTTTCATCATTTTATTTGTTTTTTTAAGAAGGATAATTGACAAAATAGTAAATCATATTCAAGAGAAGTGGTCATTCCCGGGTAGTATATTAATTTTTATTATGGTATTAGGTATTGCCGGTGCTGCTTATACTCAATATATTGGAATTCACGCAGTGCTCGGTGCTTTTTTAGTGGGTATTGCGATTGGTGAAGCCCCAAGCTTAAGCGAAAGAGTACGAGAAATTCTAAATCAATTTGTGTCGAATATTTTTGCACCATTATTCTTTGTTTCGATTGGTTTAGGTGTGAATTTTATCCAAAATTTTAATCTTGGATTAGTATTAATTATTCTGTTAATTTCTATAATTGGTAAGGTCGCAGGTTCATACTTTGGTGCGAGAATTTCGGGTGTTGATTCAACAGATTCAGCTATTATTGGATTGGGATTGAACTCACGAGGCACAATGGAAATTATACTTGGTTTATTAGCATTACAAGTTGGAATAATTACAAACCAAGTCTTTGTTGCACTTGTAATTATGGCATTAGTAACATCATTAATTAGCGCTCCACTGATGAATATTCTTTTATCTAGACGCAAATTATCTGATATTAATTCATTGATTAATAAGAAGTATATAAAAATTTCAGATGCAAAAACAAAAGAAGAAGTAATAGATGAACTATGTGGAATTATTTCAAATTCACATAAATTAGATAAAAACGAGATTAAAACAGCAATTCTCGAACGGGAAATAACTCTTCCTACGGGAATTGCCAATTATCTTGCATTGCCACATTGCAGATATAATAAATTGCAAAAGCCTGCGCTTGCAATTGCAGTTAATAAAAATGGTGTTGATTTCAATACTGCGGATAATACCCCCGCTAAATTTATCTTTTTGCTGATTACACCTGAAAACAAAAACGAATTGCAATTGCAATTGCTTGCAAATATTGTGCGAAAATTCCAGAACCGCGATGCAATTGAATCTATACTAAAATTGAATGATATTAATAAAATTGAAGCTGAATTAAGAAAATTATAACTATCTAACAAATGTATTCCACCGTAAATCAATTACAGTTTCTGCTTCCTTTGGAATTAGAATTTCATATTCACCTATTGGATTGATAAATCCACGCTTCGAGCCATCCAACTCACTTGCCCAAGCAAGTCCATTTTTGAATGAGTATGCAAATTTAAAATTTTTATCAAACATCGCATCTCCCCAAATATTAATGAAATGCCAAACTGAATCCTGCTTAACGCACGCAAATCCTTCGGAATAATCACGAACATCATCAAATATAAATTCTGTTAAAAATTTATTTCCAACTGTATAAATTGACCATTTTGTTTCCCGATTTTGGAAAGAAGACGCAACAAAAATCCTACCTTCAATCAAATCATGAGCATAAAAGAATTTAGGCCTGATAACAAACTTTCCTCTGTGGTCTATAAATCCAAAATATCCATCATATTCCACACGGGCAAGACCTTCGGAAAAATTATGTGCCTCATTAAAAATTAGTGGAATTGCTACTTCAAAGTTCTTATCTACATATCCATATTTCGGTACCGTGTCCTGCACAACCGCCAAACCTTCATAAAATGCCTCGCCAAAACCCTTATGCAATTTATGAACAATTTTCCCTTCCTTATTCATCCATCCACGAACAGTATCATTCATCACAAAACCATAGCCCTCGTTAAATTCCGTTGCATCCAAATAAATTGTTGGTGCAATAACAACCCCATCATTTCTTATATAGCCATAATATTTTACATCAGGCAAGTCTTTACGCCAATTGACTATTATGGCAACACCATCGTGAAATTGGTCAATAAATTTCGCACCTGGAGGAATTGCAACATTTCCTTCCAAATTCAAATATCCCCACGCTGTATCCTTGCCAAAGGCTTTAGCAATGCGTAAAAATCCCTCGCTATAACCTGTTAAATAAACCAAATCGAGAGGTTTGAAAATTTCTTTGCCTTGATGATCCAAAATATGCCATTTCCCATTAAGTAAATAACCGCAGAGAGGTTCCCGCATCACATTTTGCGAGAATGCAAAGGAAATCGACAATAAAAATACAGCAGAGAATAGCGTGAGTTTTTTCAGCATAGCAAAAACCGAGTATGATTATTTTAAATAGTTAAAATAACGTATAAAAAAAGAATTTAATTTTAAATAAAGGGGCAAATTGCAATTTGCCCCTTTATAGCATTTTATTGCACTGCTATTATTTCAGCATTTAAATCGAAATTTTTGAGCAAACCCTTTAATTTGCTTTCTACTGTGATTTTATAATCCTCGAGTTTTTTATCAAGCAAATTCTTATTTGTTTCTTTTTGAGAAACAAGCGCCCATTTATTATCCTCCAATTTTGTGATTTCAATATTGGTTATCCCCATACTTTGTAGAATTTTTAGCATTTCACGATACTCTTGTTCGGAATTAGCAATTCCATATCTAATTACCCAGAAACAAGGATTGCCCGCACAAGGCAAATTTTGTATTTGAGATTCTACGGTTTCTGCAAAGTCAATCAATTTGACATCTTTTTCATTGATAATTTTGACATTTCGTTTGTCTTCGTTTGCTTTATTTTCTTTTTTAATTTCAGTGGAAAGTTTTGTATAAAAGTTATTAATTAATTGGCCACATTCATTTCGCACTACATATTCTTCATATCCCTTATTAATTAAATCCAGATAAATCATAGCCCTGCGGCTATATGGAAGGTTACACGGTTCATATGGTATCCCATCTGATGAACCATATTTTTCATTTGGCAGGTTGTCAATATTATAAAAAATAGTTGGATAGGGACAATTCTTATTTGCTTCATCATATATACCAAAGGCATCCAATTTGAAATCAACTAATTCCTGCCAATCTATATTTTTACCTTTTTTCCTTAAATATTCGGTAAATTCCTCAATTATTGTTTGCTTTGTATAGTAGGAACGCAACATTGCTAGCACTACATTGCCTTGCTGACTACCTAAATTAGATTGATATGGGGTTCCGTCAATCTTTTTTAATGTATATTCTTTCATTTTAGTCCCTGGTGTAATGACAATATCATTATAGACAATCTCAGGGTCTGCAGTATAGAGTGTATAATCTTGGATAATTTGACCTGTTTCGTCTCTGATGATTTTTAAAGGGCAAGGATCGGTAAAGGAATGTATAGTTATCATTACTTTTTGATTTTTATAGCATTTATCAATTCTATCTAGCATCGATTCAATTTTTGGGAAAAGTTCATTTTGGAAAAATTTATCATTGTTTTCTGCTGCAGCAATATAATAATCTCGTGAATCGGGTTTATAATCTGTCACATCAATAAACCTTGATCTATCCAATTTACCATCGTCAATTCTTTTCCTTAATAATGCTAAATTCTTAGATGTTGTAGGCCACCAATAGCCTGTAACAAAGAAGGCAATCCCATTCGCATAAGATTCGGGTTCTGCAAGAGATTCAGGTTGAGCTTTTTTTAAGCAATTTAGTTCTACATTGATGGTATCATCTTTCAAGAGATTGGATGGAGTTGTGATTATTACTTTTGTGCATTCCCCCGTCTCGCAATCGCCGTATAAAGCCTGCGTAGAAATTTCATATTGATGTGACTTTTCAATTTGATAAATCATTTCTGTCTTTTGAGTAATGCAATCAGGGATTTTTGAAAAATCTACTTTTTGTTCTTTATTTCTAACCGCGGCTGACTTTAAACAATAATCATAATCGGGGATGTGTTGTTGATAAGAGATTGTATCAAACACCCAAACAATTGTGTCCTTCAAATTTTTCGATCCTGATTTTAAAGGAACTTGAACAGTATCTTTTCTGAGTTTTAATTCAACTTGATTAAGAGATACTTTGAGAAAAATATTATAAACAGGTGGTGGGGGCACATAACAGTCAAAATCAGGATTATTTGGTAGATTGTATCTATAAATATCATAACCACCTGCATTTTCAATGACATTGATAAATTTACCCGAAGAATCTTTGTACTTCAGCTTATATTTAGAAAATTTATCATATCTATTTGAGACGAAATATATATAATTTTGGCTTCCCTGCATACTAAGTGTCAAAGGAACAAAGGGGAAACGCTCATCCCACGAAGAGTTAATGCTTTCCACAACGTTATATTGATTTCTTCGCATTGTGTCAATTGGTTTAGCATCTTGTGTGACGAAAATTTTAAGTGATGGATAATCAATATGGAGTTTTGTATAATACAAATCATAGTTATCAGATACTTTATTGTGGCGATTGGAAGCAAAGAAAAGTATAGGATTACAACATAAACAATATATATGCGGTGTGACTTCACTTGCATCAGTATTCACATTACCACCTTCCAATTTCGCTGCTTCACACCATCCCTCATCATTTCTATTGAAAGAATAATATATATCTTTATTCAAATTGAAAATCTTTTTGCCATCCAAAGGTTCAATATATTTGAAGGGAGATTGCCTGTCAGAAGACCAAATAAGAACTTTATAACAATCACTACCAATTGTATCAGAAATCATCATTGGATTTGAATCCCAAAATTTAGAATTTATCTTTTCTCCGAGATTATTAAAAATATATTGGTTTTGAATCCTATCATAATGGAATTCATAAATATCAACACCACCATTTTGGTTAGAAGTATCGATAAGGAATGGCAATTGCTTTTGTTCTGCATAATTGAATGATGGTGGATAAGCAAATGAAGCAAAACCTGACTCTTTTGTCACAAAATTAATTGATTCAACATTCTCAGTGAGATAATCATAAGCATCTTTGTTCAATGTTGTTCGCAATGGAAAAAGCATATCTTTAGTGAATTTGGAACCTGGTTGAATTATTGCATTTTGATTGAATATACCAAGATTAGCAAGCTGATGTTCTCGCATAATTGCTTCGCAGTAATAATGGTACTGATCATAAGGGAGCAAATTTTGGGGAGAGACGTCATTAGATTCAGTATTTGCTTTATTTTCTTGAGCATCTATGTTTATATTTCCAGGAGGAAGGACTGATTTCTCAGGCATAGAACAAGAAATTACACTAAAAAGTAGAATTATTATAAGGAATAAATTTTTCAGACTACTTTTAATTTTATAAAAATTCATTTTCACACCTTCTATATTTTTGAGAACATAATTGTGACACGATTTTTATATGGCTCATAGAAGCCTCTTCCGATATTAACAATAGCAAAAATGAAGCTTACATTGTTTGGAGTACGATAAATAAAAACATCTCCAGGATGGACAATAATATCAACGCTCTTAGCATTTATTGTATTGAAAAAATTATCAATTACATCTTGTGGTGGTATATAACCACTTATTATGTTATTATTTTCATCAATGATAACAAAAGAAGAAGGATCATAAGGACTTATTACAGCGTCTAAAATTCCCTTGCCAAATAATGGTGCATTTGCAATTTCATCATCCATAAAAGTTTTATTTGCATCAATAAATTCACAAAATGTTTGAGCATTATCAGAATAAAATGGGATAGGCACTCCGTTGGAATTTGTTAATCTGTTCAAATATCCTTTCACACGAATGACGGCAGAAGATTGATCGGGATTAATATCATCATAATTGACAGATTTTATTAAAATGTCCCCAATTTGTTCAGAATTAAGCGGATATCGATTATAATATGCAATATACAAACTTGGATTTGAGCTTATTTTAATTTTATTAATCATTATTTCGGAAACATCTCGAAACCGCTCATCATTTAGCAGAGTTCCCGTAGTGTAATAATCCATTGGAAAAGCAAAGCTGTGAATGGAAAAAGAATCAACAGGCACTGTCGTAGTATCGTTAATCTTTACCCTACCAGGTTCAAATTTTGTGATTGTTGCTTCTAATGGATTGCATTTAGGTTCATCATTTGGGATTAATGGACAATCGCAGCAAGAACTCATCAAAATAGAAATACTAATAAATAAGACCAAATTAATTATTTTAAAAACTTTATTACGTTTCATTTTTTTTCCTTTATTAAAAAGTTATACCAAATCTAAATACAAACATATCCAATCTTCGACGGGACGGAACATTCTTATATTCATATGTTTTAAAAGTTTCTCCAATGCTATAATTTCGATAGCTTAAATCTAATGATAAATCAAATAAACAGCCTGGAAGAGGAATGTCCATCCCCGCACCTATTGCCCACGAAATTGGTAATGATAAATCGAGATTTCCTTCACATTCAGGGCATGGTTCATAAGATATTTGAGATTCGCAATCTTCACAGATTTTTACTTTCATCAGATCCATTGTTAATTTATCCAAACCAGCCCCAAACTGACCAAATACAAAGGGTCTAGTGCAGGTTGCTTCTGCAAAATCGTATAGAAATTTCAAGAATGGAAATTCGTAATCTCCATGTTTTTTGGGTGGATTAAAAGTATATCTACCATGAAGGAGTAAAAAAGAACGATTAAAATCTTTATAATTGGTATCAAATTGATTATTCACTTTGATACCTGTATTATATGCCAAGCCAATACCCCAGTTATTAAAACGAAATCCAGCAGCTACTTCACCGATGAACTCGTCTCTTCCAATGGGACGTGTAGTATTCATATTAAACTGATTGGGTTGATTAACTCCAAAAAGCTGATACTGGAAATCCGAATAAAGTGCATATCCACCGCGTAATTCCAAAAAATACCAACTTTTTTTGCAATTGGGACATTTGATTTTAACATTTGGTAACATTAGTTGCTTTTGGTTGCATCCACAATCATCAGTTTCGCAATCATTGATTATAATTGGTTCCACCGGAACTTCGCGTATATTTTTTTCATTTAAGGGATTTGCATAATATTCGAAATAATTAATTTTCCCAAATTCATTCTCAGGAATATTCGGAGTAATTGGACCAATTAAATCAACACTTTCAATTGGAATTAATTCAGCATAATCTGGATTTGATTCTGCAAGTGAATCAAGGAAATGCACAAAATAAGATGTGATAGTATCTTTTGTGCTACAATTAATTTTTTTCTGTTGTATAATATTGATAACTGTTCCACGAAGAGCATTGCCATTACGGATTTTTTCACCATCGGGACCATTGAATTTTTCATATTTACTTGCGGAATCTTTTTTTATTCGCACAACGTCATCGTGTTTATCGAATGTTGAACAGGAGCTCAGGAACAGACAAATTAGAAAGATATCGATTAAAAATTTTGTGCTAGGTACTTCTTTCATAATGACACTCCAATATTTAAGCTCACATCAATTAATTGGACGGAACTTCGCGATTCTGCATTAAGCAAGGCATTTGGCGCAATCCAAGCGCATTTTAAATCAATAATCCAACAGTGCTTGAGCCAATTTCCTGTGTAAAAGAACCCTGCGCCCGCAGATCCTCCAAATCCTAAATTTTCTTCATTATCTGTATTTTCCATTGATGAAATAATTCCACCTATTTCAAGATATGGAATTACTTTTTTCTTGTAGGATCTGCAATTTTTTGATACGAAATTATATCTTACCATTGGTTCGATATAATTTGCTGATGTGTAATAATTTACTGCGGGAAGTAAATTCTCTTTTTCTTTATATTGATATGCGGAGAATTTGAGACCATACCACCATCTGCAATTCATTCCATTTTGTACTTGCACATTCCAAGCAATAGCAGGTTTGTTGATATCTGCCAAATGATTCATAGGAATGGAGTAGTTAGCACCACCTTTGATAAAAATCTGAGAATAAGTTGGGCTAAATGTTATAAAGAACAATGAAATGCAGAGAGGGAATGTGTAGATGAGCTTCATAACACCTCTTCAAATAATTTTAAAACAAATGACGTAAAATGATAGAAAATATTTTAATTAACTGTAAATATAATGGAGTAATACAGAATTTTTTAATTTTTTACAATAAAAAATCGAATAATAAATATATAAAATGATTTACAATAAAAAGCTTATTGTAAAGAAATATAAAAAATAGGTAATTTATTTGGCATTTATTTTAAAAAGTGTAAATAAAATTAAGCACTGTGCAAATTTTTACACAATTTTCTTGTGTTTTATACAAAAAAAAGGCGAGATTTCTCTCGCCTTATAAAAAATCATACTGTTAATTTTGTTATTAATTGATTTTCGAGCCCATATCGTTCTTTTTCTCATCGATTACTTTTGCTTGAAATCCCAGGTCCTTTACGATTTTGCAGATTTTCTCTGAATTGATGATTGTTTTGTCATAATCGACATAAACAACTTTTTTCTCTAGATCTAAATAAACATCGGTGATTCCCTTTTCATCTTTTAGCTTATTTTCTATCATATCTTTATCAAAAAAGTTCTGCACATCGCATTGGATCATGCATTTTGTTA
>JAGOIG010000169.1 GCA_017995735.1 Candidatus Kapaibacterium sp.
ATGCATGCCTTGCAGGTTGTGGGCCAATGGACTGGACAGACAGTATGGGGAGAAGCAAAAGATCCAAGACCTGTTCAACCAAATCAAATTTTGCACGACCACGATGGAAATTGTGGTGAACTCCAAGATTTATTTAATGCGGGGGCTAGAACAGCATTAATGCCTGTATATTCAGTTAGTACTTTTCCAGGTGATCATGCTTGGGATGAATTATACTGGGAAAATAATGATTGGTGGACGTGCGATGTCTGGAGGTGGAAAGGCCCGACAAACGTAACCAAAAATTTTAAATATCCAAAAAAAGGATGTATTTTCCAATGGGGTGGCGATGGGTCAATCAGATTAGTTAATTCACATTATCAACCTGTTTGCACTTTATTAGTTAATGTTGTGGATCAAAACTCACGCCCTGTTGATGGAGCACAAGTAACAATTTTTTCTGCACCTGAGACAGATCCTCAATCTACACAACTTTATCTAGCTGCTTGGTTATATACAGACCAAAATGGTATATTAGAATTACCATTGGGAACAAACATTTCTTATGGTTTAAGAGCCGATTGGTCTGGCGGGCACGGTCCATCTGTTTATAATCAAATTTACCCATTACCTTGGTCTACAAATGGTTTCATTGAAGGCGGGCATATTTTAATGACTGTACCGACAAGTGGATCTACTCCAATATCTCCTCAAATCACAAATCAAAACATTCCAGGTCTTGATCATTTTAAACTTGATATAAATTATCAAATTCCTTACCGTATAAATTATGGTGGAGGATATTGGCAATATTCAGGTTTTGGGCTTGATGATTATCAGTGGCATAATTTTAAAAGTCCTGGTTATGTAGATTTCTTTATTTGCGATGAAAGTAATTACCAAAATTTCACAAATGGACAGCCCCTAACTGCATACCAAGTTTCCCAAACTTCTTCATCAGGAAATATTGAATTCAATTTACCAACAGACCAAGACTATTATATTATATATTCTAACAAATCAAAAATTACAACATCTCAACTTCTTCAAACAAAGGTCGCACTTTCTAAAAATGATAATGGTGTATGGAATACAATCGATGAAGTTCAATCAGCATTTGATACAACAACAAATGTAGCAGTAAAAGAAGCCTCTAATTCACAACTTTTAAGTGTATATCCAAATCCCGCATCTGATTATATCTCATTCACTTCATTAAATGATTTCGATACTGATGTATCAATAAATATCTATAATAACATTGGAACTTGCGTAATGACGAAAAATTATTCAAATTTTATTCAAAAACATTCTATTTGGTTAAATATTCAAGAGTTGCCAAGTGGAATATATTATGTTAATATTAAATCAGGGGTAAATCAAGAAACCGCGAAATTTATAATAATTAGATAATTAAATTTTAATATAATTTTTGTAATTATATTTTCTTCAATTTATTTAAAAAATTAATAATATTAAATTGTTAATTATGCATCTTCTTTTTTAAACATCGTTCCATAAATTCTGTCCCAAAACGGGGATGAAACACCATAGCCCAAATCTTCATTTTGATAATGATGCTTCATATGGTGCTTTTTAATATCTAAGAAAAATTTATTTTTTAATGGAAAATGGTGAACTGCATAATGCATAGTATCATAATAAACATAACCGAGAACAAATCCGCTAAAAAATGGTGCAGAGTAATGCTTACCAATTATAAAATAAAAAACAAAATAAAAGAATACTGCAAGTGGTATACTTACTACGGGGGGCATAACCAATCTTTTGGGGTCATTCGGATAATCGTGATGAACACCATGCATTATAAAATGCAATTTTTTACCAAAATCTGAATTGGGGACCCAATGGAAGACAAAACGGTGTAAATTATATTCCGTAAAGGTCCAGAAAAACATACCTGCGAAAAATAATAAAATACTGTACAGCACATTCAAATCAAATTGAAAGAAAGTTAAATATAGAAATATTAGTACAACGGGTAAATATAATATTGCAGGAACCGCAGGATTTGTATGCGAAAAGAATTCCATAAAATTACTCTCAAAAAGTCGAGGTGTCTCTGCTTTGTTTGATACAAAATTTTTTGGCATAAATAATTCCGTATTTTGTTTTGATTAATTTGTAAATTATTTTTAATGACGATTTTCGTAAAAAAAATTGAATATTTATTTTCAATTTTTTTATATAAAAAGATTTTTTATCATATTTTGTAATTTTTTCATAATTTGAATAATTCAAAAAAAGTAATAAATAAAATGCTTTTATTCTGTTATTAGAAAGAAGTAATGGAGAAAAAATGACATTTTCCCAGATTATCAATGCTGTTTTTAATTTCAAAGCACGAGGCGAGAACTTTGACAACACTAACTTTAGAACCTCACTACAAGTAAAAATATTGATTCTATTGGTATCTGTATTATTTTGTTCATTTTTCATAACAGTACATTTTGATACAAGTCATCTCAAAATCGATAAAAGCTCGCTCCAAGTTGGCACGCCCTGGAAAAACCAAACATTAGTGGCAGACCAAACATTTCCAATATATAAAAATAACGATGAATATCAACAATTAGTAAGTGAAGCAGAATCGAAAGTCCTACCGGTCTTTGTATTAAAGGAAAATAATCAAAGAAATTTAATAACATCTATCAACAATTTCTTAAATTCATTAGAATTAACTGATTCACTTGACCAAGGGCAGGGCAATTCTATATTTAATCAAAGATTATTGCTAGTTTTTCTTGAAAATCCTAAGCCAAAAAGGATAGAAGAATTAAATAAAGCTCGGAAAATTATCATACCATTTATAAATAAGCTATATTCTAATGGATATGTTGATGTACCTTTGGAGCAAATCAAAACAACTGAAATTAAAGTTATATCAAATTCTAATGAATATTATTATAAAAAAACATCTACTCTTTTAACCCAAGATGATATTGAACAACAAATCGATCAGTTGTTGCAGAATAATTTTAACCGTAATGCACAGCCTTTATTTAAAGACTTTCTTGCCAAGAATATTAAACCAAATTTAATTTATAGCACCGACCTGACAAATAAAGAAATTGAATTAGCAAAGCAAAGTGTTCCACTTTTTGATGGTTATATAAAATCGGGGCAAGTTATTGTTCAAAAAGGGCAAATTATCACACGTGAAATTCAACAACAAATTGAATCATATCGAGAAGCAAAAAAATTAGTTGCTGAAAATTACTTAACTTCAACGTATGTTTTAGGAAATATGGGTGTGTCATTAATCATATTTCTCATTCCACTAGTCTATTTTTCTATATTACGTAAAAGAATCTTTGCAGATAATATACAAATTATGATTTTTTACTCTGCATTAATT
>JAGOIG010000170.1 GCA_017995735.1 Candidatus Kapaibacterium sp.
ATCATATTGCATATAACATTGCGCACGCAAGGCATTCCGCGATAATGCTTCCATATTTATTCGAAGTGGATATATATATATATATATAAGAAATACATCATTTTTCAAAATTATGAATTATATAAAAGGAAATTATTTATATTAAATTGCGAGGTTGAATTTATTCGGCAAAGGCTCAAAAGTGCAATATATATGTGCTTTTGAGCCGAAAACCGGAACGCAGGTTCTCGTAGGAGGACGAAAAATTATAGAGAAAATGCTTTGCTTCAATTGAAGTAGAGAGTGCAAAAATAGGCATAAAGGAGATAAAAATTATAATATTTTTTAATTTTAATATGGAGATTTTAATAATGAAAACAAATATATTTGCAATATTATTAGCATCAATAATGTTATTAGTTTATAATGATGCTACGGCTTGTCCAACAGGATATACTTCTATCACAAAAACAATCACTGTCGGTGATTGTGATTATAATGTAGATTTGTGCGTTAAATGTCCAACTGGACCCGTTCCGGGTTTTATTACATTCACAGGATTTAGATTAAGTAATCCCAATTGTGAAAATTCTCTAGACATAAATCAAGTTTTTGAAGGTATTAAAGCACAAATTAGTAATCATATTTTTATATGGAATTTGTGCGCAGAATTGCAGGCGCCCCCTTGTAATGAAGGTTGGAGTTCCCCTATAACTTTTTATTGGTTTTTTTGCTGGAACAAAGAAAAAGTAAGTTATTTTGAAGAGGATTATATTGTATATAATGCTTGCGATTACGATAATTACTGCGAAGAAACTTATGTCTATTGTTGGAATGGTAATGACTATACATCGACAAGGATCTCGGGGCCTACAATGCATGGTGTGCCATATTGTCCAGACCAATTTTATCCTGATCCAAAAGAATATAATCAACCGACACCTTGTTTTCAAATAGACACAAATTGTAATTAAAATAAGACCGGGGCTATCTTTAATTAGATAGCCCATTTTTTAAATTAAAAAAAGAAAAAAAATTATGAAAAGAACAGCATTATCAATTTTATTTGTTGCAATTTTTTCTCAATTGATTAGTTTCTCGCAATCCGTATATATTGAGCCAATTAAATTTGATTATTCTGATGTAGTGAATTTGGATGATAATATGTATCTTCTTGCTAACAAGGGATTTATCAATCGTTATGATATAAATAGTCAAGAATTAGAGAAGATTAAAGTATTCAATTCTGGAAATGTTATCAAATTATATCGAATTGATAACACATTGTATGCTTTTAATGATTTAGGAGATATGGGGATATCAAATGATAACGCGAAAAGTTGGCAAATTAAACGTATAAATGATGTTAACGCATATTGTGTGATTCAAGATTCAAATTATTTTTATGTAAGGGATAGTTTAAAAATATTCAAAATTGATGAAAATGGAAATAAATTAAGGGAATTCCAACTGAATTCTCCAAAATTAAATAGATTAAATGAAGTATTTACACCTAATTATTTATATTCTATGTGTATATTTCATAATAATATTGCAATTGAAACTGATTCAAGCAAAATATTATTTATGAGCAAGGATTTAGTTTTGCAAGATTCAATAGAAATGAGCAAATCCGAAGTCTATTTGACTGATTCCTTATTATATTCATCGGGTTATAGAATAGTCAGTTATGGAAATTACTTATATGTAACAATGTATCAACGTTCAAATTCTTCTGCAAGTTATACTTCAATTTATCGATGTGACGCATCAAACAATATCTCTTTGATTAAAAGAGTGAATTCTTATCATTTGAGGATAAAAGTAATTGAGAATAAAATTCATTATATCGATTTTTATGGAGATAATGAATTATATGTTGATTATAATAGACTTAGTTCAAAAGATTTAACGGGAAATTTCTTCTCTAACAGACCATATACATTCTTTAATGATTACTATATGATAGATAATGATATTTATTTGGCAGGAAAAGGAGGAATATTTGAAAAATTTAATCAAATCGACTCAACATTGTATGTTATAAATGAACAATATTGGATAAGTGAAGAACAGCCGCCTTTTGTTTTAAATGATTCTACATTGATATTTTTTTCAGGTTCAAATTATTATGCAATATCATATATGATGCCCTATTTTTATATATCAAAAAATAATGGAACATATCAGTCTACAATTTTTATAAATAATCCGGATTTTAATGATTCATTATATAGAACAAGATTTTTTATTATGGATTATGATAAGGAAGAAAGTAATTTTTATTTAATTGGTAAATACGATTACAAACAAAATCCCGCTTATGCAATATTCTATTCTGCCGATACTTTACAAACGTTAAATTTTACAATAACGAATGGAGAATTCCCTACTAATTTTGTATGGTATCCAAGTTTTGCATTAGAATTTGATTTCTTATCTACCTCGCATAATATATCTTATGCAAATCCAACGATTAAATCAGTCGATACATTGAAGTATTATATTCAAACGGGAAGAACTTATCAGCAAAAAGATTATACAGGCTTCACAATAACAAACAATCAATATTTCCCAATAGCAAGTTTTGTAGATTCTGGTTATGTTCTTGATTACGTATATCTAAAGGATACAAATTCATTCGTAATACATTGTGCAAACACATCTGATAGCGGGCAAAGTGAGGTGCGATATACTACAAATCATGGAGCAAGTTGGGAATACGTTCATAAATATGCAAAAAAGGACACACTCTTGAAAAAGTATGATATAGAATTTCAAGGGAAGAACTATTTGATCCTATTTCACTTTGATGGATATGTAGCAAATACTAAAATGTATATGGATGTTGTAGATCCCGAGAATTATGAATGGAGGCGATTGCGTGAGTGGGATTTGACAAAGGAGAACAAATATTTCAATTCACGGTTTGGATTATGTTCAGATGAGAACATAATTAATTTTGCAATAGGTGACACATTATATACAATAACGGATATATATGACCAATCGAGCTGGCAATATAAGATATTACCTGATTCGGGGGCTATGGGCGATCCAATTGTAAGATATGAAAATAAATTCATAGCAAAATATTGGGATAAGAATAATTATATTTACGGATATGGATTGAGTGTAATAGGATTTGATGATACATTGGGTGTTAATGATTATGCAATTGAGCGAAAGAACTACTTTTATTCATATCCGCCGTATCCATTGCCTGCGGGCGAGGTAGTGCAAGCGAAGATATTCTGGGATTTAGCTCTGGATATAAACACAGCAGATATCAAAGTATATGATGTATATGGCAAAGAGATAAGCGACGGCAAGGATATAATAATAATTCCCGAAACCGGATGGAGTGG
>JAGOIG010000171.1 GCA_017995735.1 Candidatus Kapaibacterium sp.
CACCTTACCTTTGAATATATCCAATGTATCAACTGTTATATTTGTATTTAATATAATATTATGATTTTTTCCAATATACGCTTGAAACACATTCGTGTTTTGTCCAGGATAAACACTTGATGGAGCCCCATCATAAGAAACTAGTGACCAATTTGCGGGCTCATTCCAATTGCCATTTCCACGTGTAAAGAATGTCAAAACCCCTGGTTCGCCGAGCATAATTGTACCAAAATCAATCATTTCAGCAAAACGTGTTGAATCATTATACTTTACAACATAAGGATAAGAACCGTATTGTAATGGTTGTATCCATTGAGATGAAGTTCGCATAACTGCATTTATTATAGATGGTTCGGTACCATTTCTTAAATCACCATTTGGCGAAGCACCAGGTATAAAATGTGCAGTAGCATTGTATTTCCTATTGTCGCCAATGGCGAATGCGCTTCCGCTTGGAATTGTAATACTCCATTGTCGTGCAATATGTTTATATGGGCTCAGTTGGCTACCTGTAGGATTTATTTCGCTTGGGATTGCATCTGCCCAACTAATTGGCGATGTTGTTGTTGAGATTGTATCTGCAAGCACTTGAATAATACCGCGAGCCCCACCTGTTCCATTAAAACTTAAAGTAATTGGAGTATAAGAATTTTCATAACCAACTTCGAATTGAAGTGTATAGGAAGCAGTATCAATATATCTTTTTAATGCAGAATTAATATATCCACCGCCTGGCCTAGTAATTTGCCCATTTACTTGAATAAATCTATCCCGAGCATCCACTCTTCCGTTAGTTAATTGTAAATTATTGTTGACAATTATTCCATTATTATTTGTTGTTCCAACAGAATTAAAATTCAAATTTGCTGAATTATTTAACTCAATATCCCAAAATGTTTCATTTCCATTTGTCTTTGACATATTTTGGGCGGAATTTCCCTCAAAAACAACTTTGCTGTTTGTTGCTGAGAAATTCCCACCATTATTTATCCAATTTTTTTGTAGATATAAATTAGTATTTTCAAGAATTAAATTAGAAGATGCAGCGAATGTTAAATTTCCTTTGATTAATAAATTATCTAAGGGTTTCACACCACCCGTTCCATTTATTAACACGTTTTCAAAAGGATTTTCTAATGTATCACGTGTTGTAATTGTCGTATTAATAGAGGCAGAAGGAGATGTAAAAATCACAGTTTGCAAGGGATTAGGATTAAATTTACCTAAAATATTATTCCAATTTCCTTGAATTTCAATATTTGGATTGTTTTGTTTAAATTCTGCATTGCCTTCAATTCTCAGATTATTTAAAATTACAAATGTTGAAGAATTGCTACCTGTTATTTCTTTGACACCTGCGCTATCAACAATCAAATTATAATATCGAATATTCACTAAACTATCCACAGGTGATGCGGGTTGAAAAGGAATTGATTGAGGACCATTTTTTAAAAATCGTACCGTTGAACCTGCTGTTTGAAAACCATAAGCAGTGCTATTAAAATTCAATTCCGAAATGTCAAAATTATTTTTTAAACGCACCTCTCCGCTCGTTTGGAATGTTATATTCCCCGCTCGATTTCCTTTAATAGATAAATCATTATACTTCAAAACCCCAGGTGTAGAATTTGAACTAGGAATAACAGCATTACCTTCACCGTCAAATGTTATTTTGCCATATTCAAACGAAGGTGGAGCATAATTCAATAGAAAATCAGCCCGTACAATCATTTCTCCTCCACGCATTCGTAAAGTACGATTGGAAGTATAACCATTCAAGGAATTTGTTTGAAGATCCAAAATTCCTGAATTAATAACGAGTGAATCAGTTATCGATGAATTCTTGCTTAACACTACGCTAGTATTTGGATCCTTTTCAACAATAAATGAGCGAATAATATCTGGAATTCCCTGTCCTGAAACTTGAGAATTGCCTCCCCAAAATCCATAAATTGCAGTGGTTGAATATTGCCTAACATCCGTATGAATCGCACCTACAAGATTCGGGGCAATATCAATCCCTTGTGTGTGACCTATAAACAATTTGGCATTATTCTCAAGACGGAATGTATCACCTATCACAATATTATCGGACTGGATTTTTAATATACCTGATGATCTGCCTTCAGTCCCTGTCTCAACCGCAACAAGATTGGCAGGAGCAATTGAATTTGAAATCGTAACGGTATGATTTTGTATTCTTACTCTATCTGAACGTTTATTCGGAATTGTATTGGATACGGCACCATCGTAATAAATTTTTGACCAAGTATTTGGATTATTATAATCCCCGTCTGCTCGAGCAAAATAAGTTGCTTGCCCCGCATTTGCTTCACCAATTGTCCAATCTCCATCTAAAATACTTGTTTGCTGAGAATACCAATATTTCGTATTGAAATCAACATAATTATTAACTCCTGGTTCAATTCTCCAATATCCGTCGGGATCATTCCACGAAGGAGCAAACAATAGCACTTTATAGCTTCCTTCATTTCCTTCAACTTCTGAGGAAGCATAGTATCCCAAAATCTCAGCTCCTTTAACATTTAAATTAATATCGTTTGAAGCAATTACCCAATATTTCTTTAGCGAAACATTTGGAACTTCAACCGCCGGATGCTCAAGTGGGACGGGTTTAACTTTCAATGATGGATTGCTCCCGAATGTTGCTCCATTTGAAAGAATTCTTATTCTCAAAGGTGTATATACACCTGGCGTTGAAATAGGAAATTGTGCTTCATAAGGAAGAGAGGGATTTGTGGGCAGTTCTTTAATTAAATGTGCCCCCTCCAAAGGATCTGTGCTACTACCTGAATTAACTATGCATTTATTTGCTGAAAATGTATTATAATCTTCTGTAATTCCATTATCTGAATAAATTTTTGCAGTTGGACTTATCGTTAAATCATTATTCGTTAGGTCAAAAATAGAATTTGAAATAATTCGCAGAGATTGTTCAATGCGTGTTGGCGTTAGAAGATTGACTTTCCCTAATGTTTTATTTATAGAAAGAACACGAAATAAAGTGAGTGCACTCCCCTTAATGTTTTGGTCAATATTGCCCGTGAATAAAATTGTATCATTATTATTAGATAATGTTCCATTATTTTCAAAATCGCCTGTTAATGCTATTATATTATTTGCATCTTGTGTAAGAACAGCCCCCGAACTGATTGTTAAATTCCCATTAATTCGCAGAATTGCATTTTGAGATACTTTTACTGTTGCATTTTGATTTATATAGAAACTACTTTGTGCATATATTCTATTATTTGAAAAAGAAATTATACCAAAAATAATAATGATGAATATGCTAAAAAATGAAGCCCTCAATGA
>JAGOIG010000039.1 GCA_017995735.1 Candidatus Kapaibacterium sp.
ATGTCTTTTGGTGCTTCAATTCCAAGTCTTATAGTACCACGGTCCGAACTAAGGATTGTGATAACAATATTGTCTCCTATAATTAATTTTTCACCTATCTTCCTTGATAAACTGAGCATATTTATTCTGTTGCCTTTTTATTAATAATATAATCAGTTGTATATTTTTCCATAGGAATTATTATTTGTTCGCCGCTCAAATTGACAACATCAAATATAATTGGTGCTTTCATATTTGCTGTAATATTACCGTTCTGGTCCTGCAATGTGATTATCAAAAATATCACATATCGCTGCGGATCCATTTCCCTCATTACTGTATAGTCTGCATCAAGATAATATGGACTTAGAATTGGGAAACCAATAGTTGGATCGTCAATAGACAATAACCATTTAAACGGTTCGGTTTCCTCTTCATTTATTATTATAAATCGATGTAAATCTTCAAATCCATATAAACCATCTTTAAAATTATAAATACTTGATGCATCAATCTCAAGATCGCCAAATTGCTTTGTCGAAATTCTTATGGAATCTTTTTTTTCAATATCGTCCATTTATTGTCTAATTATATATTGCAAATCTAATACAATTAAAATTAAAAGAAATAATTATGCCAAATTTATTTTGACTCATTTGTGCTTGCCGCAGTATTTGATGATAAATTTGTCACTGTAATTTCCACACGTCGATTTTTTGCCCTTCCCTCAGGAGTTAAATTATCACTTATGGGACGCTCCGGACCAAATCCACGTATTATTACATTTTTTTCGGGAACACCCATTTGTATCAAATAATATCCAACGCGCAACGCTCTATCAACAGATAAATGCCAATTTGATTCATATTGAAACGTATGAATTGGTTGAGAATCAGTATGCCCATCAATTGATATTTCAAAAGGTACATCCTTAAAAATGCTCGCAAGAGTATCAAGTACAGTATATGATTGACTTTGCAGATTTGCTCGCCCCGATTCAAATAGAAATACCTCAGGCAAAGTCACAATCATCCCATTTGGCAATTGCTTCAGTTGGATAGTGCCTTTGGACAAATACTCTTGCAATTTACTTTGCGTTTCTGAATATACTTGTTCTATGCTCATTTTTTCATTGTGATTAAATTCCGGAGCTGGTAAAACTCCCCTCGAACCCTCTAACTCTCCTTTCCCTCCGTTTAATACAGTCTTCTCCCCTTGATTAAACACTTGCGATAATGCTTTCGAAACAGTTTTAAATTGGACAATATCAACTTGCGATGCTGCATATAATATTACAAATAACCCAAGCAATAGCGTTATCAAATCTGCATAAGTTAATAAATAACGGTCGGGACCTGTATTATGCTCGACGTCCTCAGTCTGCTTAAAAATATGATGCCTTCTGGTTCTATTCAATTCATTCCCTATTCTTATTAATCTCTAAATTCCCTAATATTTACATAATATAATTTTTAATATTACTTATTTATTATATCGTCACTATTCCCTAATTTCATTAAAATGACAAAATTACTTTTTCGCAGCTATTAAATTCACCTGATTTCATTTGCAAAATATACATTCCACTCGATAATTCTCCAATTGGAACATTGATTTCGTATTTTCCCGATTTCAAATAACTTGATATAATATTTTTTTGTAATTGTCCTATAGAAGAAATTAAATTTATTTCTGTATAACCTGCCAATCCAACAGAAAAATTAAGATGTAAAATTTTTTCATGATATGGATTCGGTGCAACTTTCTCAAGATTATAATCTGTGGAACTAATCACAATTTGTCGAAGTGTATCAATGCATATTGGCTGACGAGTCGCTTCGACTGACTCTGGATTTATATAATCTATGCAGTTATCATTGCTGATAATATTATGAGATATTATTACATTATTTGATTTCGTTGGAGTCCCCACTTCATTTTCGCGGTATGATGGAAAATATGTTATAAACTCAACATCAAGTATTTTAATTATACTTTGAATTATAAATGGATTGACAAAATTTATTGTAACTTCAAATGAATCGATATCACTTGTTTGATTTCGCTTTCTTATAATAGATGATATTGCCGCATCGCTCGGCATTTCATTGCTTAATTTAATTGCATATTGATTTGGTGAGTTATTTTTAACTGCCATAAAGTAATTATGATAAGCAAAATTTATTGTTAAGGATTTAGTTGAAAATTGCTCATCTGATTGTATATTATCTAAATATATATCATAATTTATGTGATTCTGCGCTGTATCAGTACTAATTTCTAATGTTAAATTTTTCACATCATTTAATTTGCTAAAGCTTTGACGACCGAAATATATTGCCTCAGCCGTAATAGTATCAGCAAGTTCCTTAACTGTCCCCTCAAAATCTTTATAATTTATACTTATTTTTGCTGTGTGGTTCTGCTTTTGATTATAAATTGGATTGCCATTAAATCTTGGTGAGTATCTTATATAAAAATCAAGATATTCATTCGGATTTAAATCACAATCTTGAGAAAGATTAATATCCTGCAACGCATTATTTTTAATATTAATTACTGATAAATAATTACCTGCAATATTTGAAATATTTGATGAGTTAGCTTGAATTACAACCTTTTCATTACCATAATTTTTTAACCTTAAAATTATAGTAGTATCAGATTGGAAGCAAATTAAAGGATTTGTAAATTGCTCAAAATCTAACTGATTCCGAACTCCATTTCCATTAAATACCGAAACAGCATCGGTTTTTGCATCTGAATATGTTTCAATTGTAGATTGAACATTGCCTTGAATTAGAGGTTTATACATCACGGGCACATCAATATATTCACCAGGTTTAAGTATAATCGGAAAAGTTACTTTCTTTCCCGCAGAATCCATCATATTTGATTCATCAAATGCAAATCCATTGCTGCCTGGATTTGCTAAGTTATTAGAAATACTGCCTAGTGGAGAAATTGTGAAGTCCTCTATTTTTACAGAATCCGCAAATGTTGTATTTTGATTTATTATCCGTAGTATTTTATAAGTATTGCCCCCGCCAATATAATGCATCCCAAAATCAATATTTTCTGCAGACAAAACGGCTGAAACACCAATTCCAAGCAATTCAATTTCTAAATATGTTTGTAAACTGGAATTAATACGATAACGAAGCTTATGAAGTCCCTCTGAAGTGGGATTAAAAATTACACTCAAATGCCTGCTTTCTCCAACAGGTATATTTTTAAATAACTTGCCCGAATCGTCCAATAACGTGTCTAATCCATTTAATATTTCTTTTAATGAGAAATATTGCCCATTCCTATATACTTGAAACTCATCGCCATACAAATCTTCAAGTATTACTAATGAATTAATAGTAATATCCACTGAACCTGTATTCTCAAATGTTATGGCGCCATTTGGAGAAGGATATGGTGCATATGTATAATATGGATAACTGTCATATTTTGACAAATGCACACGGCGACGTCCCCAATTCTCACCTTTAATTGCAATTTTCGGTTCAATTCCATAGCCTTGCAAAATACATATTGGGTCTATTAAACTCTGTGTGTCCGTCTCAAATACTATAGAATCAAGATAATAGCGAGTTTGAACTGGGTTAAATACGACATCAAACGATGAAGAATCCATTGGTGGAATTATCAAGGGAGTACTTTTTGAAATTGTTCGTAAATTATTCGAAAATTCACTTATTGTATTATTTTTATAACCTGTGATAGTAAGATTAGTCGAGCCAATATTGCGGATTTTAACTTTAATTGGAGGTGCTGTTGTTCCAACGCTTACACTCCCAAAATCTGCATCTGTTACTTCAATGATTGGCATATCAACTGATGCATAAATCATTGCTTTATATTTGTATTTGCATCCATTATCAATACCAATTGAATCTGTAAATAATCCTCTTTGCTTTGCAGTAAAAGTGATTTTTATTGCCCTTTCTTCTTTGGGAAATAAGGGTAAAGTCATATCAAATGGAATTGATAATTTAAATCCATAATTTACTTTTAAATCCCTTATAGATTGTAATGCAATTTCATATAGCGATGCAATTTGTGTATCAGATTCATTCTTGATAATAAATGTCTGAGAAATTGTATCTCCTACTTTCAGATTACCAAAGTAAAAATTACTTGGTGAAATGGATAATCTAATTGCTTTAAATTCAATAATGATAGTTGTATCATTTCCTGCTCTATCAGAAATATATATAACCGCTTTTGCATCTTCGTCAGGATTTATGATGCTCAATTGGAAATGTATCTTCTTTGTTGTTCCAGGAATAAAATCATCCATACTAAAAGTGTAATTTCTGCTTTGAAGGGAATCGAAGTATATCGAGGCAATTCCTGAACAATTTGTGTCATCGATAGGATAATCTTGAATATACGATTTTAAATCGTTTGAATTTCCCTCACAATTAAGCTCGTAAAACAATTGTGGCTTTATATTATCGGCTTTATCTAAGTCGCGAACCAAAAGTGAAGCAGGATAACCATAAGAATCCCATTCGGAAAATCCATAAACATAGCCTGCGATTTTTGAATTTGTAGAACGAATTCGCCAATACCCACTGTGTGGTAATGCAATTGTTTTATTAAAATATTGCTCACCCGTTCCATTTAAGCTTTTATCATTAAAAGGAATTGCGCTAATTGTATCATAATCTTTAACTTTTTGCCATTTAATATTTCCTGTTCCATCATTTTCGCCAATTTCCAAATCATCAGGAATAATACCTGAAGTTGGGCCTTTATAAACAATGTTAATATAATTTTTGTCGAATTCAGTTGCCTGTTTCCCACCCGGTGTAGTAAATGCTAATTCATTTTGGAATTGCTCAACAGGGGTAAGTGCAAGTTGGAATGGGTCGCTTGTTATACTATCATCTTGTTGTCCTGGATTATATTGAATGACATTTATACTTTTTGAGCTGGAAATAACTGTTGGCAAATTTCCTGACTTGTTTGCGCGAATTTCAAGCCATCCCTCACCTTCCTTTCCCCAAAATGAATCTATACGTGCGAAATCTTTGCCATCAATTTGGATATTTGTCATCGATTCTTTAGCAAAAATGCGAATGATTGAGGAATTCTTTCTGCCCGCAATTGGTGTGACCAAATATTTCTTGCCCCAAGTATTCATTGGCATTTCCTGCTCTATCAAAAAATCGCAAGCTGCTGTTTGCGATGGGACATATGCACAATGATTCCCTGAAATTACTGCCACAGGTTTATTTGCTATTATCAAACTCCCACCTAAATCTGAATAGACTTCATCTGATGCAATTAACCAAACGTCGCCTTTATTCAAAATTGCGTCAATTTTATTGCCAGGCTTATATATTGCCCCATCCTTTGTTCTTATCGTTGTATTTAGATTGCCTCCAACAAAGAAACTAACTTGTGTATTATCAAAAGCGCCAACAATGCTTGTGTATGGGGTTAATGAATATTTATCAATTGTGGAGGTCTCTCTATAACTTGACACAATATAGGTGGTTCCAAGTACGCTTGTGGGCAAAGCGAGGTATCCGTCGCTTGTTGCTTGGAACCTTGTTAATCCATAAACAATAATAGGGGCATCTGATTCAACCCTCACTGCACGATTTTGCCAAATTTGCGTGGGAAGCAATGTCTCACGCAAACCAATCCCATCAGTTCGTGTATAAGGTTGTGCTTCAGATGCGGGAAGTGTAAATGTTATAGTGGTATTGGGTATTGTTTTTCCCGTGTAAATATGCTCAACTCCTGCACTATCCCTTGTATAAACACGCACATTTGTTTGTATTTCTGATGAAATAAATAAATAAATACAATTTGCTCCACCTTCTTGGCGTGCAGGATGAAATGTCATAAAAAATAATGTTCCTGTATTGCTTGCGCCAAGCAATTTAGGCAATTTATCTTTAAAATTGATAGTATCAATTTGTGAATATGAAATAACAGGATATATACATATTAATAAAGCTATTATATAATTTATGATTTTATGATTAGTATATGCCATTATGGAGAACAGAAAATTTCAATTTAATATTAATAAAAAAATAAATTCAATTAATACAAAAATAATATAAATTTAATAAATAGAAAGAATTGATATTAATTCACAAAAATTATAATTTCCAAAGCTCCAGTCAAATTTTCCAAATTTATTCTCTTGTGATAATGGGTTCTGCTGTAAAGGGTTCGGAATCTTCTTTATAATATTTCTTTTTAAAATGCAATGCTACATTGACAAGGCTAATCAACACAGGTACTTCTACAAGCGGTCCAATAACTGCTGCAAACGCTTCTCCGCTATTTATTCCAAACACAGCAATAGCAACTGCAATCGCTAATTCAAAATTATTGCTCGCAGCGGTAAATGATAACGTAGCTGATTTCTTATAATCTGCACCCAATCGCTTTGAAGCAAAAAATGAAAATAAAAACATTAGGAGAAAATAACATATTAATGGCACTGCTATACGCAACACATCCATTGGTATCTTGATGATATACTCTCCTTTGAGGGAAAACATAATAAATATCGTGAAAAGCAAGGCAATTAACGTAATAGGACTTATCTTTGGGATAAATTTTTGTTCATACCATTGCTTACCTTTAAATCTTATTAATGAAAATCTTGTAAGCATTCCCGCAAAGAAAGGAATCCCGAGATATATAAAAACACTGCTTGCGATTTGTCCCATAGTAATATTCACATTGAATGTATGCAATCCCAGCATTGAAGGAAAAACAAATAAAAATAAATATGCATAAACCGAGAAGAAAAGTACTTGAAAAATCGAATTGAACGCTACTAAGCCCGCTGCATATTCTGTATCGCCTCCTGCAAGCTCATTCCACACAATTACCATAGCAATACACCTTGCAAGTCCAATCAAAATCAAACCCGCCATATAATCAGGATAATTATGTAGAAATAATATTGCAAGCAAAAACATTATTATTGGACCAATCACCCAATTTAATACAAGCGATAGAGTAAGAATTTTGACATTTTTAAACACATCCCCTAATTCTTCATATTTGACTTTTGCAAGTGGTGGATACATCATCAATATCAATCCAATTGCGAGTGGAATATTTGTAGTGCCACTTTGGAATTGGTTAATAAATCCAACAATTGGAGGGAAAAAGTATCCGATTAATATTGCAATTAGCATAACTGTGAATATCCAAATACTAAGATATTTATCTAGAAAGGATAGCCGATTTATATGTGTTTCCATAGTTATTTCTTTTTTAAAAGCAAAATTATAAAATATTAAAATTACTTAAAATAAATGAAATGATTGTTTTTAATCATTTACAATATTCAATATCAAATTTAGTATCAATTAATTGTTTTTTTGTATTTTTGTTAAAATGTTAAAATAAAAATTCAATATTTATAATTTAAAGATTAATAAAAAGGAGGTTCATTTTCAGTTTTGAAGTATCAAAAGGGGAAGATTATTTTCACTCGGGAGCAAAAGATGGAAATAGTAAGCTAAATCGCAGAGTGCTTGTCCTTAATCAAAATTATGAACCCATAAGCGTTACAAATACAAAGAAAGCAATCATATTGCTTTACCTCGAAAAAGCCGAGATGATAGAAACCAACAACGGCGCTGTGTTGCATACAATTTCACGAAATTTTCCATATCCAAGTGTTATTAGGCTTCATACCGCGTTTCGGCGACCATATAAAAACATAGAACTATCACGAAAAAATATTTTCCGACGTGATGGAATGCAATGCCAGTATTGTGGCAAAAAAAATGTGCAATTAACAGTAGATCACATAATTCCTCGCTCACGAGGTGGGACTGATACTTGGGAAAATCTTGTGACTGCATGCGTTGTCTGCAATAATAAAAAAGGTAATCGTACTCCTGAAGAAGCAAGTATGAAATTGCTATCAATACCAAAAAAGCCAAATCATTTGTTCTTTATTAAGCAGAATCTTAATAGTGAAGAAGATAATTGGAAACCATATTTATTTATTTAAAATTTGCATTTTTTATTATTTTTTTTGTAATTTTGAAATATCAATTTATTAAATAGAGGAGTTTATATGAAAACACGTAATTTATTTTTCTTGTTTATTGCTGTAATGTTTGCAATTACTGCTTGCGATGATACAAATAATCCCGTAAATCCAACAGATAAACCCGTTGCACCAAAAAATTTACAAGCAACTTCAAAAAGCAATACGTCAGTTCTTTTAAGATGGACTCCATCGACAAGCGAATCTAACTCAAATTTTGACAAATACGTTCTTACAGTTTCAGGTGGCTCTTATCCAATCCAGCCATTTAATATCAATAAAGGTGTTTCTTCTGTAGAAGTAACCAATTTGATTGAAGGAACAATTTACACATTTTCAATTGTTGCGAAATTTACTGATGGAACAACAAGCGAAGATACTGCAAAAGTACAATGGTCGCCTGCAACTCGATTTACACGCAATCAAAATGATGCTCCAATATGGATTTATGAAACAGCCTCCGATTATGGCAGTGGATTAGTAATTTTTGACCCCGTCGGAGATGGCCCTAAATCAGCAAAAGTCTCAAATGGTGGTGTTTGGAATCTCGGACTTGATACCCGTGATGGTAATTTAATTCTTGCATCGGCAGGACTTATTGATTATAATTACAATATTCAACCAGGGGTAACTGAAATAGCAAATGATATTTATACAGCTGAAAGCCTCGACGATGTATTTGATAGTCAAGCACTTGATTCAAAAGGCTTTGCTGAAAGAAGTATTGATTTAACTAAATTTTCTTCAAGCTTTGTTATCGTAGTAAGATTTAAACAAGCAGGAAAATCTGATTATAATTATGCAAAAGTACTTGTGAAAAACAATAGTGGAACATTTTTGCAAGGCAATTCACCAAATAGGTACGTTGAATTTGAAATCTCATATCAAAAGGTTACGGGAGTTCCTTATGCAAAAGTGCCTACAATTTCTCAAAATGTTAAAATCAATATAATCAAATAATCGAGGTAACAATGAAAAGAATTCTGGGTTTATTATTAGTCGGTTTATTATTAATTAGTTTGCCAACATTTGCACAAACGAAAACTACAACAAAAAAAGCACCAAAGCCAATTGTGGGAAAAGTAGTGAGCTTGAATGAAGTGGCTACAGGCAATTTTACACAATGGACAAAAGCTACCGCTGATACAGCAGCCGCTTACGGAACACCATTTGTATTTAAGGTTGGAACTGGTTCAAAAGCCAAAATTTATATCGTATTGAACGAAGATGGTTCCTTTGCGGGAAAAAAACTGGCTAAATACGCATTTAATAATAAGGTTGGTATTGTCGGAAAGACAAAAGTCAAAAATGGCTTGAATTTCATTATTGCAGAAATGATTGAAGCAATGGAATAGTTTTTGCTATTGTTTCGTTAAAAAGATATTATGGCTGATATTCCACCTAATCGAATTATTTTTAACGAAAGGCTGAACGGCGGATTTTCTAATAAAAAGGCAAGTGGGTCATTGCCTGACCCCTTGCCTTTTCCTTTATTTTTGAATCTTGGCTGTGGAAATGATGTCCGCGAAAACTTTCTGAATATTGATTTATTTAGCGATAATCCTAATGTTATTTGTATGGATATTCGCTCGCTATCACTACCCGATAATTGTGCAGATTTAATACTTGCAAGTGATATTCTAGAGCATTTTTCTCACCGTGATACTGAAAAAATCCTTGCAGAATGGACTCGAGTGCTCAAACCAAGTAGTGAGATAATTATTCGTTCCCCATCATTAAAAAAACAAGCTCAAACATATCTTCAAGGTACTTGGGATGCTGATACAGTTTCCTATATGATTTATGGTGGGCAGACAAACCCCGGCGATTATCATTGTGTGGGATTTGATAGAGATTTTATTAGTAAACTTTTTTCAACAGTAGGATTAGAACTTGTATTTTTCGAGGAAGAAGAAACCTCCCCCGACCGTGGTTTTATTAATATCAATTTCATTGCCCGAGGTAAAAAAATTCCACAAGGCTTTGTCCCGCAAAATATTGAGAAGAATATTAAGAAAGAATTTAATACAGAAAATCTAACAGAACAAAGCGAATATGACTTGCAATTGCTTGAGGAAGTTATTGATTATAAGGAAAATAAACAGAGTGAATCTCAAACAATACCGAGCGATATCGAAAATCATTTCCACCCTCAATTGAATATCGTTTGGGAAGGCTCGCAGTTTGTGTATCATTCCCTTGCATTGATAAATCGAGAACATTGCTCTAATATAATTGATTCAGGGGTTGCAAATCTTACTATTGTACCTTATGAAACTGACCAATTTTCTTATGAAATATCAGAGAAATATCGCAAATTAGCACAAAATGATATACGCTATAAGCCTGAGGTATCGCAGGAAACAAGCCGATTGCCTTATATTTGGATTCGTCATCAATGGCCACCCAAAGCTCAACCTCCAGCAGGTGCAAAATGGATAATTATGCAACCGTGGGAATTTACGCAATTGACAAAAGAAATTGCATCTATATTTAAAAATGCTGACCAAATTTGGACTCCATCAAATTATTCTCGGCAATGCATAATTGAATCAGGTATAGATTTTAATAAAGTTCAAATTGTTCCGAATGGTATTGACCCCGTCCTTTTTACTCCCGAAGGAAATAAATATCCAATAAAAACAAGCAAGAAATTGAAATTTCTTTATGTTGGAGGTACAACCTATCGTAAAGGTATTGATATTCTGTTGCAATCATATATTAAATCATTTACAAGCGAGGACGATGTATGTTTGATTATTAAGGATATGGGTAGTGAGAGCTTTTATAAAGGACAAACAGCCGAAAATATGATACATAATATTCAAAGCAATCCCAAATCGCCTGAAATAATTTATATAAATGATTATCTGACAGAGCAAGAAATTGCATCGCTTTATCGAAGTTGCAATGTGTTTGTCTCCCCATATCGTGGTGAGGGATTTTCTTTGCCAACTCTTGAAGCAATGGCTTGCGGATTGCCTGTTATAGTTTCTAATGGGGGAGCAACAGAGGATTTTGTGAGGGATGAATTTGCTTGGAAAATTGATACTGAACCTAAAACGATTGGTAATATTCTTGATGGAAAGGAATTAACAGGTGAAGCATTTCTGCTTGAACCCGATGTCGAGCATTTATCTGATATCCTTAAATCAATTTATAACACACCTTCAATTATTTTGCAAATGGGATTGATGGCATCTGCTTATGCTCGTAAATATTGGAATTGGCGGCGAGCCTCTCTCAAAATGTTTTCGCTTATTGACCAATTTTATAATACAACCGTACGTTTTGAAGCTGATAAGAAATTGCCTGAATATAATGATAATTATATTTCATTAGGAATTGTGGAATATTATTTTACGCAAGAAGAATATGATAAATTAAAGCAAATTTTTGAAAATATTAATCTCGATAAAATTAATAATGATATTTACAAAAAACATATTTCAAAAAGAATAATACAAGCTGAAATTTTTGCTCAGAATTTCGATGTAGCAAGAGTTTTAATTCAGAAATATCAAAATGATTACGGAAATGACTATGATTTGAAATATATAAGTTTGCAATTGGCATATTTAACGGAAAATTCTACAGAAGGATTTGAGCTTAATACGGATTTATTAAATAATTGGAAATATGAAAAATATAATTCCACACTTGGATTTAGTTTAGATGATTTGCTTGTTTTAGGTGGAAATTTGTTTTTATCTACAAAAGAAAATTATTTTGATGCACTCGACGTCTATGAGCTTGCCTTAAAAGAAAATCCCGAGAATGCTGAAGCTTGCTATGGTGCAGCAATAGCTTATTATGATCTTGGATTTCCAGAACAAGCTTTAAAAATGATTGATTGGGCTATAAAGTTACGGCAAGATTGGGATGAGGCAATTGCATTCAAAAATATAATTAATGGAAAATAACATCGAGAGTAATCAAAAGCAAAAGCGCGGGACGCTTTATCTTGTTGCATCACCTATTGGAAATAATAAGGATTATACCTTTCGTGCCGCTGATGTGCTTGGAAAAGTCGACCTTGTCCTTGGAGAAGAGAAAAAAATTACAGCACATCATCTTTATCAATTGCGCCTTGATAAACCAATTGATTCCTTAAATGAACACAATGAAGCCGAAAAAGTTCCTGAAATTATTGAATTATTAAAACGTGGTAAAAATATCGGATTGTTGTCTGATGATGGCACACCCGTGCTTGCCGACCCAGGTTATCAACTTGTTCGAGCTTGTATTGAAGAAAATATTAACATAACCCCTGTTCCTGGTGCGAGTTCAATAATATCAGCTTTGATATGTAGCGGATTTTCGACAAATCAATTCCTCTATGCTGGATTTTTGAGTAGAATTGATGAAGAACGACGCAATCAAATTAAATATCTTTCTTACGAACCACGACCAGTAATTGTCCTTGATACACCTTATCGATTGAAAGTCTTGCTCAAAGCTTTTAATGATATTATACCTGATAGAAATGCTTATATTGGAATGAATTTGACATTATCCTCTGAATCTCATCAGCGTGGTACTTTTGCTGAACTTTATCAAAAGATTAAAGACCAAAAAATAAAGGTCGAATATGTAATTGTATTCGAGGGACAGAAGAAAGATAAATCAAAAATTAATATTAAAATGCGTAATATATCGAAAACAGATAATTCACATAAAAAAATAGAGTTAAAATTCCGAAAATCATCAAAAAATATAGTTTCAAAATCATTTAATACGTCAAAATCCAATTCAAGAGATAGAATAAAAAGTGGCAAAAGATTCACAAAAAGATAAATCATTATATGTTCAATCTTTCCGTTTTATAAAGCCTTTCCTTGGACTAATTGCCTTAGCTCTGGCAATGAATATAATATTTTCATTGTTGAACACTTTTACTGTGACACTGATAAAACCTGTATTCCAAATTATTTTTTCAAGCAATAGTATACCCGTAAGCCCCGCAAATGCAATGGCAAATCCCCTTGATAATTTTAAGAATAACTTTTTCGATTTTATTACTCAATTAGTTGTTGCTCCCGGCAATCCAATGCGGAGCCTGGTGAAATTGAGCATTGTTATAATCATTGCATTTGTACTGAAAAACTTATTCAAATATTTGGGGAGCATTACAAGTGTTAAATATGAAGAAGGAATAATCAAATCAATTCGTGATGAAGTTTTTGCAAAATTGACAAGTTTCTCGCCAGGGTACTATTCGCAAAAGAGGCAAGGTGATTTCCTATCAGTAATAACAAATGAGACGACAGCGCTTAGCAATGCATCAATTACAGCGTTTTCTACAATTATACGTGAAGGCGTTCAAGTTGTGCTTTTTGCTCTTTTATTATTATCAATTTCTTGGGATTTGACACTTATTACTTCATTGACCGCAGTGGCAGCAGTATTGATTTTGAGATTTGCTCGAAAATTTCTAAATCGTTATGCAGGCAGAATGCAATCCGCTATGGCAGATTATACTTCCACAATGCAGGAGACTTTTTATGGAATTAAAATTATTAAAGCATACAATGCTGAAAAGAATTTTGTTTCTAAATTTTTTAAAGATACTATGAAATATGTAAAAGCTGCTGTCAAGCATAAACGCATTATAACTTTAATTCCTGCATTGAACGAAATCTTTGCAATTTTTGCTTTGTGCGTTGTGCTTTTTTTTGGTGGCTACAAAGTACTGCATAGTCAATTGACTGCTGATGATTTGATGCTTTTTCTTTTTTCTCTATTTTCAATTATGTCCCCATTAACATCAGTTTTATCGAACATTGCGCAAATTCCTCGTGGATATGTTGCGGCAGAAAGAATTTTTGAAATATTGAATGAAGAAGAAAAAGTCAAGTCTGGGGATTTACGACATCCAACTTTTCAAAATTCAATCAATTTTAATAATGTATCATTTACTTATGATAAAGAACCAGTTTTAAAAAATATAAATCTAGAAATTCCTAAGGGGAAAAAAATTGCTCTTGTAGGCAGTAGTGGAAGTGGGAAATCAACTATTTTAGATCTTTTAGTAAGGTTTTATGACCCTCAGGATGGTTCAATAACTCTCGATAATATCGATATAAGAAAATTTTATTTATCTGATTATAGATCCTTATTTGGAATTGTATCACAAGAGACAATGCTCTTCAATGATACAATCGAAAATAATATTCGTATTGGACGCGATAATATTCCATTTGAGCAAGTTGTTGAGGTCGCAAAGCTTGCAAATGCTTATGATTTTATTATGCAAACAGAAAATGGTTTTCAAACACGAATAGGGGATAGGGGAATGACCTTATCGGGTGGAGAAAGGCAACGTATTGCTATAGCACGTGCTTTGCTTGGCAATCCTGAAATATTGATTTTTGACGAAGCAACTTCCGCTCTTGATACCGAGTCTGAGAAAACCGTTCAGAATGCTATTAATAGTGTCCTAAAAGATAAAACAGCTGTGCTTGTAGCTCATCGCCTTTCCACAATAATTGATGCTGATGAAATATGCGTTATCAAGGATGGCACGATTATCGAGCGTGGAGATCATCGGCAATTAATTGAAAATAAAGGCGCATATAATTATCTGTACGAATTGCAATTCGAAAATGGAAATCAATGATCTTGTACAAGCAATTTAGCTTGTTGCATAGTCCCAAGCCAATATACATTTTCATCAGATAATCTTCCATAATCGCTTGCTTTCACAAATAAATAAAATTCGCTACCGTGTGAATTCTCATTAGCTTGGTGAAGCAAACCGACAATTTCCGAAAAATCATTAGATTGCCGTAGCAAGATCACTTGCGACTGATCCACAAATTTTGGTTCACAATTAATTGAAAATGCTAAATACAGTCTCTCCCCTATAAATTCAGGTATGTCATCGGGAGTATTGATAGTCTCTAGCTGAACCTTAGGAATACCTAATCCACGAATTTGTTTTGCTGAAACCTTTGACAGATCTAAAATTCTTTTTTTTATAAATGGACCCCTATCATTTATCAATATAAGTGTCGAAAGTCCATTGCTTTGATTTGTAATTCTCACGATATTGCCGAATTCAATTGTTCTATGGGCGGCGGTGTATTTGTTCATATCATAACGCAATCCGCTTGCTGTCTTGCGATTGTGGAAGCGATCCCCATAATAGGATGCAATACCACATTGTGAAAATATATTAGTTTGATTTAGACTATCTATATAGTTTTGGTAGTTTGTGAGGTCTTGTTTTTGAATTGGATCTTCTTTGATAATAATAGGTTGGTTCAATGAATCTTCTGCTTCAGTTAAAAGAAGAACTGAAGCAAATAAAACAATTATTGAGTGTGTTAACCGACTTTTCCAAAGAAATTTCCAAATATTTTTTAAATTCATTAAATTTTTTATGATTTGTTTTACATAATATTAGTGCATTCCTGCATTTAACTCCTTTAAATTCAAATATATCTATATTAAACATTTAAATTTATCTAAAAATAAGTTTACAAAAATATGTAAAAGAAATAAATTGACAATTTTTTTTAAAAAAATTAATTAAAAAATTAATTATTAATTTTGAAATTTATATCGTCTAAAACTTCTTATGAAAATAATATATG
>JAGOIG010000040.1 GCA_017995735.1 Candidatus Kapaibacterium sp.
TCTACGTAACATATGTCGATGGTTCAGTGCAAGGACTCGAGCAAGGTGGCGCAGTAAAATATCAAGGTGTGCCCGTTGGAAATATTAAAAAATTGATATTGCTCCAGATGGCAGATTAATTGAAATTATTGTGGCACTTGACCCAAAAATTAAAATAACCCCTTATACACGAATTTCACCTGAAATGTCAGGAATTGCGGGCGGCAAGTACCTTTTGCTTTTTGAAGCCAATCCAAATGATACTCTTGTATTTAATAATTTTCCCGAATTACCTTTTAAACCTAAATATCCAGTTATACCGTCAGCACCCTCCACAATTAGCGAATTTACACTTGCAGCTAGGGATATTCTTTCAAAAATTCAAACAATTCAATTTTCTCAGATTTCAAAGGAACTTACTATGACCTTACATTCTACCAATGTTTTATTAAATAATCCTGACATAAAATATAGTTTGCAAAATCTCAGGAAAACTACTGAAAGCGTTGCTTTGCTTGTTTCTCAACTTGACACTACAAAAGCAATAGATAATATTATTAGTACTGCTTATAAAATCAATAAATCCTCTGATGATCTAAATAATACTATAATTGATTTAGAGAAAAAAATTAATGAATTGCAGATTGCAGAGTTTATGGATAAGGTTTACAATGATTATGATACAACTTTAGATGTTGTCAATTCATCCGTTAAGAAAATTAGTGTTCGGTCAGACATATTTTTTGTTAATTTATCAAGTTTGCTTGAAGATTTAAAAAAGACAAATGCTGAATTGCAAAATACATTACGAGCATTTTCCGATGACCCATCGACAATTTTGCTTAGTAATCCACCTAAGAAAAAAGATTGATGTGAGTTTTCTATTGTGGTTAATTATAGTTATTTAACTAAGATATTTTTCTAAAATTTGATTTACAATTTGTGGGTTTGCTTTGCCTTGTGTTTGCTTCATAACTTGCCCTACTAAAAATCCAAATACATTTTTTTTGCCAGATTTATATTTTTCGACAGAATCCTGATTATTGCTTATTATTTCTTTAATAATTAGTTCTAATTCATCGCTATTTGAAATTTGAGTAATTCCTTTCTCGATAATTATATCTTTTGGAGATTTTTTTGTTGAAATCATTTCCTCAAATATATCTTTTGCTATGCGGCTAGAAATAGAATTATCTGAAAGCAATACAACCAATTCAGCAAGAAATTTTGGATTCAACTCTAGCTCTGATATTGTTATATTTTTCTCAGAAAGCACACGTAAGACCTCTGTCATTATCCAATTGCTAAGTAATTTATAGGTTGTTTCATTTTTAATTTCGAGCAATTGTGCGGCATTTTCATAGAATTCCCCAACATATTTATCAGTTACAAGAATATTGGCATCATACCACGGCAATCCGTATTCTATTTGAAAGCGCGTTCTTCTCTCGAATGGCAATTCAGGTAATTCTTTCTTAATTTCTTTTATAAATTCTTCAGGTACAAATAAACTTAGTAAATCTGGTTCAGGAAAATAGCGATAATCGTGTGCCATTTCTTTTGTTCGCATAACACGTGTCTGGTGTCGTCCGGCATCCCATAACATTGTTTCTTGATGAACGACCTGATGATTTTCAAGTATATCAATCTGGCGTTCAATTTCATATTCTAAAGCTTTCTGAACATTGCGGAAGCTGTTTAAATTTTTGACTTCTGTTTTTGTACCAAATTTCTCGGCTCCACGCAAACGAACAGAAACATTAGCATCGCATCGTAATGCTCCTTCCTCCATATTACCCGATGAAATTCCAAGATATAATAATATTTGGCGAAGTTGTTCAAGATATTTGTGTGCTTCTTCAGATGTTCTAATATCTGGTTCGCTAACAATTTCAAGCAGAGGCACCCCTGATCGATTATAATCAAGCAATGTATCAATATCTAAATCGTGAATTGCTTTGCCTGTATCTTCTTCAATATGAATACGAGTAATCCCAATTTTCTTTGTGGTATGCTCATCTAATTGAATTTCTATAAATCCATCATAACAAATTGGCTTATCATATTGCGAAATCTGATAACCCTTAGGTAAATCTTCATAAAAATAGTTCTTGCGTGCAAATACAGATGTTTCACGAATTTTGCAATTTGTTGCTAAACCCAATTTTACTGCATAACGTACAACTTCTTCGTTAAGAACTGGCAAAGAGCCTGGATGACCTAAACATACCGGGCAAGTATTTGTGTTTGGTATATCGCCAAATTGTACAGAACAACTGCAAAATGCTTTAGATTTTGTGAGCAATTGCGTATGGACTTCCAATCCAATTATTGCTTCATATTTATTGTTCATAAATTATTTTTCGTTATAATTTTACAAAACTAACAAGTTTTTCTAATACATTGGTAATTTTGCAAAGCGTCAAAGGGACAAAATGAAAAATTTGCTGATTATTGCATATTATTTTCCACCTTCGGGGGGACCAGGTGTTCAAAGAGTACTAAAGCATATAAAATATCTACCTGAATTTGGTTGGAATCCAATTGTTTATACAGCTAAAGATGCTCAATATCCCGCTTTTGATTATTCTTTATTAAACGAAATACCGAAGAATATAAAAATTTACCGTAGTAAAATTTTTGAGCCATACTCTTTTTATAGGAAGATTGTCGGAATAAAAAGCACTGATCCTGTTGATGTAAATGTAATAAAAAAAGAGAATCAAAAATTAAGTTGGAAAGAGAAATTTTCAGAATTTATACGTGCTACTTTTTTTATTCCCGATGCCCGGATGTTTTGGTATTTTTCAGGAAGAGCGGAATTACGGCAAGCTCTCAAGGAAAATAAAATTGATGCGATTTATAGTTCCTCTCCGCCATATACAACAGCTTTAATTGCCAGAAGAGTAAAAAAGATTTTAAAAATTCCTTGGATTGCAGGATTTCGAGACCCGTGGACGGGATTTATTTCTGCTCCAAAGCGATGGTTTATCCCTCGTCAAATTGATAAGCACTTGGAAAAAAGTGTATTCCAAAAAGCTGATAAAATAGAATGCGCTTGGGTCGGAATAATTAAAGATGCACTTGGAAAATATCCAGATCTTGATAAATCAAAGTTTCATCATATTCCAAATGGATTTGATTCAGATGATTATCCAAAAATTGAATGGCAAGGAAATGAACGCTTTACTTTGACATATACTGGTTCAATGTATGGGAGGCGTAATCCCGCTGCATTATTTCAAGCAATCGAAAAATTATTAAATGATATGCTAATAAGACGTAATGATTTCAATATAAAATTTATAGGACGTTTTGGGAGGGAAATTTATGAAATGATTGAAAATACAAGCTTCCGCGATTCAATCGAAGTTATCAGCTACCTGCCACATAAAGAGAGTTTAATTGAATTGTTAAAAAGCGATGCATTGCTATTAATAGTTGATGAATCAAAAGAAAGTGAAGAAATAGTACCAGGCAAAGTTTATGAATATATTGGAACAAAAAAGCCAATTTTGACAATAGCTCCAACAAATAGTGCAATTGCTCAATTGATGGAGGAAACAGGATTGGGGTTAGTCGCACATCAAAACCAAGTAGATAAAATTGCTGAGAATTTTTTAAAATTGTATAATGCTTATAAAAATAAAGATATTAAGCTAGAAATTAATGAATCAGCAATAGCAAAATACGAAAGACGAGAAGCAGCCAAGCAATTATCAATTTTATTAGATGAATTAAGTGTGGAATATTCTAGATACTATGAAAAATTTAATTGACAAAATACTGAACTATTTTTCGAAAAAGGTCAAAAATTCCAGAAATTTTGAAAAAGTTTAAAAAAAATATTTGTTTTTTTCAAAAAAATTCATATTTTTATAAAAAATAAAAAACGTAAATGAGAAAAACCAAAATTTTTACGCGTAAATATATTGCATTACCTATAATTATAGGAATAATGGGCATAGCAATACCTGTTTTTTCGGTTTTTTCACAGGACGTTAAAAGTGGAAATTCCGCTAGTACTATAAAATTTCCTGACGAATTTTCAGAGTTTGATGAAAAAGTCCAACAAAGTGATTTTCATTCAATTGAATTTCAAAACTCTATAAGATTTGCAAGGAAAAAATATAATGATGCTTTAATCTATATAAAACGGAAAGACACATTACACGCTGCAAAGAGTTTTGAGGAAGCTGTGGATAAATTAAATAAATATGCAAGCTACCCAGGAATTGAGAATCAGCGTGAATTTATGGATTTATTACGTTCGATAATTGATGATTATGAAATATATATAACAAACATCGATAATTTGGATGAAAATTCAAGTGTTTTTGTTGTTAAGAAATTGCTATTTAATGAAATTGGATCATTACCGGAAAATATTGGGAAAAATAAACCGATTAATGCAAAAGAAGGCGAGAAGTTGGCAATAAAATTGAAAAACACAGGCTTTTTCCCACCTCCTGATTCCCTCCAAATAAAATTAGTAATGAATAATCAAGTTGAAAAAGCATTAAATACATTATTGAACAATCCAAAGTTATTTCAATATTTAAAAACTTGGCTTGAGAGATCGACACGTTACTTTCCAATGATGGCAAGAATCGCCAATTATGAACAGGTTCCACAGGAGCTTATTTATCTTTCATTATTTGAAAGTGGAATGAATCCTAATGCTTTATCTCATGCAAATGCGGTAGGTTTGTGGCAATTTATATATTCAACGGGGCAGTTATATGGTTTGAATAAGGAACCATCGCCTTGGCTTGATGAACGACGGGATCCTGAGAAATCCACACGTGCAGCGATGCGTCATCTTAAGGATTTATATGGAATGTTTGGTGATTGGTATTTAGCGCTTGCGGGATATAATTGTGGCCCTAATTGTGTCCAAAACGCAATACGCAAATCAAATAAAGATAATCCTGATTTCTGGGAAATACAAAAGTATTTACCAAAGGAAACCCGTAATTATGTCCCGTTATATATTGCTGTTACTTTGATTGCTATAGATCCTTTAAAATATGGATTAAAAGAATCTGAAATGCATTTTCAACCTGAATATAAATATGATGTTTATTCGTTAAATGAACCGGCAAATCTTGATGCTCTTGCTAAAGCAGCTCAAATTACTGTTGAGAAATTGCGAGAATTAAATCCTGAACTAATTCGAAATACAACACCATTAGACAAAAAATCTTATTATTTAAAAATTCCTGAAAATACTTCAAATACTTTTGCTAATAACCTTCAAGCAATTCCTTATGAAGAAAGAAGAGCTTATGTCATTCATACAATTGAAGAAGGAGAATCATTAGAAACGGTGGCTCAAAGGTTCGGCTTATCTAAAGAAGAAATTTCAAAATTAAATCAGTACTCTTCAGATAGTATTTCAGAATTCAACCCTAAAACTCAAATTATGCTTCCAATAAGCCAAAAAAAGTACGATAGCCTTAAAATTGCTAATAAAATTCCAATTGCAAAACAGAATTCAACTTATGTTTCAAAACAAATAAACCAAAAAGATTATAGTAATAACCCATTAACTCATACAGTAAAAGATGGAGAGACATTATATACAATTGCTCAAAATTATGGAGTATCGGTTGCTGATTTGCGATCTCTAAATGATTTAAATGAAAAAGATCAAATTAAAGTAGGTCAGACACTTGTGATTCCACAAGATAAGCAGGAAAAGATAACAAAAAAAGTCATTACCCATAAGGTTAAGAAGGGCGAAACACTTGCAAAAATTGCTGATAAATATAATGTTTCTATTTCTGAAATTAAAAAAGCAAATAAATTAAAAAAGGAGAAAATTACTCCTGGTTTGAAGTTAAAAATTCCTATAAAAAGTGTTGAAGTTGCACAAGAAAAACTCAAAAAAGAACACACTACTACTACTGAACGAGTTATAATACATACAGTTAAATCAGGCGAGTCTCTTGAAAAAATTGCATCGATTTATAAAGTTACAAAAGATAAAATTCGTGAATGGAACCCTGAAATTAAAGATGGGAATACTATATTAATTGGTTCAAAATTAAAAATCTATACAACTGAAACAGTTAATATTGCAAATTCTAATACAAAAGCAGCAAAAGATGTTAAGAAAGTCCATACTGTTAGGAAGGGCGATACATTGTACTCAATTGCATTAAAATATGATATGACTATCCAACAATTAAAGGATTTAAACAATATCAAAGATCCGGACGATATTAGACCAGGCCAGAAGTTAATCATAAGCAAATGATTAGGATTTAACTATGTCACATATAATTTGGACTACTTCACCTGAAATTTTTTCTATAGGTAATCTATCAGTTAGATGGTATGGATTACTATTTGCACTAGGCTTCATAGTTGGCTATGAGATAATATCGTGGATGTACAAGAACGAAAACAAGCCGCAAAAAGATCTAGAGAATTTAACAATTGTAATGATTCTTGCGACGATTATTGGTGCAAGATTAGGGCATTGCTTTTTTTATGAACCTGCGTATTACTTATCACACCCCATCGAAATTCTGGAAGTGTGGAAAGGCGGATTAGCAAGCCACGGAGCTGCAATCGGTATTTTAGTTGGATTATGGTTATATACATTGGTAAGAAAAGATGTAGATTATTTATGGCTATTAGATAGGATCGTTGTTCCCGTAGCTCTTGCGGGATGCTTTATTCGATTAGGTAATTTTTTTAATTCAGAAATCTTGGGAACACCTTCAAATGCACCTTGGGCTATAATATTTGCACGTGTTGATGATATTCCGCGTCACCCGGTTCAATTATATGAATCAATTGCTTATTTAATTATTTTTTTCATTCTGCTATTTACTTACAAGAAGAAAAAATCCCTTACACCAAGAGGTTTACTTTTTGGAATGTTTCTGGTACTAATTTTTTCTGCCCGATTCTTATTAGAATTTTTTAAAGTCAAGCAGTCATATCTAGAAGAGAATTTGATGCTTAATATGGGACAGATTTTAAGCATTCCTTTTATTCTTATTGGTATATATTTTTGGATAACAGCAAGAAAGAGAAAAATTCAACCAACTCACGCAAAATAAATTTAAAAAAGTTATATATTTAACTGTGCAATTCTGTTGCAGACTTTTGTGCAGAGAATTTGTTGACACGGTTGCATAGCATAGAGACACGTGAAGCTTGTTTCTACAAAAGTATATAATTCAAAATTATGAACCAAAACAGATATTACATTACTTTTCGTTAGTGCTTTAATCAATTTCAATATTGTTTATTCGTTTAATAATAATTTAAATTGTTCTTGCTATGGAAAATCTACCTAACATTCCTTTATGGGCAGGGATTCCTTTTGTGCTTATGCTTGGAGCTATTGCGGTGCTTCCACTTGCAGCTCCAAAGTTCTGGGAATCTAATCGCAATAAATTAATAGTAGCGCTAATATTGGGTATTCCAACTGCTGTTTGGATGCTATCGAATGGTTTGACAACTGAACTCGAACATACTATTGTATTTGATTATTTGCCATTTGTCGTTTTATTAGGTTCATTATTTGTGATTACAGGAGGTATTTTTATCTCAGGTGATATTGAAGCAACACCGCGTAATAACACCATACTGCTGGCAATCGGTGCTGTGCTGGCGTCGCTTATGGGAACAACCGGGGCGTCAATGCTTCTGATACGGCCACTTTTGAAAATTAATTCAGAGAGGAAGAAAAAAGTTCATTCAATTCTTTTTTTTATTGCAATTGTTGCAAATGCAGGAGGATTATTAACCCCACTTGGTGATCCCCCTTTATTTATGTTGTATTTGCGTGGTGTTCATTTCACATGGTTCTTGAATTTGCTCCCAGAATGGCTTGTAACAAATTTAATATTATTAATTGTTTATTATATTGTTGATGTGCGACAATATAAAAAGGAGAATTCTGAAGATATTGCCTTTGATAAATCTAATGTTAAAAAAATTCGCATCGAAGGAAATCTAAATTTCGTCTGGTTGCTTGGAGTTGTTTTATCAGTTGCAATCATTAATCCATTGACTATACCATCATTGGGGAATTCTGATTATGCTACACTTATACGTGAAGTTGTGATTCTTGGGCTAGCTGCATGTTCATTAATCTTTACTAAAAAGGAAGTACATCAAAATAATGAATTTAGTTGGAGCCCAATTCTTGAGGTAGCATATTTATTTTTAGGAATATTTATAACAATGGTACCAGTTTTAGCATATTTGGAAAGCAATGCTGCTACAATTGGGATAAATCATCCGATACAATTTTATTATTTTACGGGAGCATTAAGTTCATTCTTAGACAATACACCAACGGCACTGACATTTTATTCTCTTGCGCTTGGCTTAGTAGAGCATTCGCCACAATTATTCACGCATCTTCCAATGGTGGCAAATATTCCTGCAAATTATCTTGCAGCAATATCGACAGGTGCTGTATTTTTTGGTTCGATGACTTATATCGGGAATGGACCTAATTTTATGGTGAAATCTATTGCTGAAGAGCAGAAAATACCGATGCCACATTTCTTTGCATATATGTATAAATTTTCATTAATTGTGCTTTTGCCGATATTTATAATCGTTCAATTGCTTTTTATTCATTAATAACATAAATTTAAAGGAAATTTTAGTAAATTTGTAGTTTTGTAATTTTCAATTTCATAAATAAATAAAAAATATGGGAACATTATCAAACATAAGAAAAATATCACCTTATGCATTAGGATTATTTGCAATTATTTTCATTGGATATATGGTGCTAAGTGATGCTGATATAAGTACTTTAATTAGAAGTGGTGAATCCTTGCAGAATGCTGTGGTAGGCAAGGTAAATGGTGAAAAGATTTTATATACAGATTATGAAGATCGAGTGCGGGCGCAAATTGAGCAACAACGTGCACAGATGCAGGACCCTAACCAAGAAATTGATGAATCGACTGTTAGACAACAAGTATGGGATCAACTTGTAGATAATCTATTATTTAAGCAAGAAGCGAAGAAAATGGGGATAGTAGTGACACCCGATGAAATTAGGGATGAATTAATTGAAAATCCTCCCGATTATTTAAAAAAGTCATTTACTGATTCAAGTGGTAAATTTTTAAGGGACATTTACCTCCAGCTAATAACAAATCCCGAAAGTTATAGGAATTATCTTGGTTCAGACCAGCAACAAGTTAGTGAGGAAGAGAAGACCCAAGCAGTAAATCAATTGCGAAAAGATTTGTCCGAAATTGAAAGTGTATTAGCAAGAAATAAAATGTTTGCGCATTTGCAGACATCAGTTGGGATGTTTAATTCAATTGCATCTCCAACATTCGCTAAGGTGAAATATGTAAATCAAAATTCATCAATGGATGCAAAAATTCTTGTTATATCCCCAAAAAATGTAAACCCTGAAAATATTAAAATTTCCGAATCAGAAATCCAACAATATTATAATGCCCACAAGAGTTTCTATAAACAAGAAGCCCAAGTTCAATTGAAATACATCACATTTCCCTTAAAACCTTCCAAAGAAGATTCAGCGCGAGCAGATAAGCGGGCACGGGAATTGGATGAAGCACTTAAAAATGCTAAAACAGTAGAGGAAAGAGATAGTATTTTTAATATAAAAATGAGTGAGCTTGGGGGCGAGACGTTCGATTATACACCCGTAAATAAAATAGACCCAGAAGTTTATAAATATTTAATGTTCCTCCCTGATAAATATATAGCGGGTCCATTAGCTTTGCCTGAAGGAATTACTTATTATAAATTGGATGGACGCCGTCCTAGTAGTCAGGAAATTGTGCGGGCAAATCATATATTGATAAAAATAAATAATAATAAAGATTCCGCATATAAACGGGCATTAGAAATAATCAAAGAGATTAAATCAGGTAAGGATTTCACTATACTTGCTCGACAATATTCTCAGGACCCAGGTTCGGCACAAAATGGTGGAGATCTAGGATATTTCGGACGAGGTCAGATGGTAAAGCCTTTTGAAGATGCCGTTTTCTCTGCAAAAGTAGGTGAAGTTGTGGGACCTATCGAAACAGATTTTGGCTACCACATAATTAAAGTTTATGAAAAAAATCCTGAAGAATTAAAATATAGTAAGATTACTATTAAAAATGTGATTTCGAATGCGACAAAAAATGCATTATTTCGTGAATCATATTCAATTTCAAAACAACTTCAAGATGGTGGTAATATTGATACAATAGCAAAAAGATTGAACCGAGTTGTGAATGTAACTCCATATTTTACACAAGAAAGGCCAATATTTAATTCTTGGTATATAACAAACAAAGCATTTGATTTGGATGTTGGTGAAGTAATTGAACCGATTGAATTAAAATACTATGGTATTTTTGTCGGACAAGTAGTGGGAAAGAAGAAGGCGGGAATTGCCTCTCTTGAAGATAAGAGAGATGAAATAGAAGCAAAATTGCGTGATAAGAAACTTCTGGATATGGCAAAATCTCAAGCTGAGCAAATATACGCAAAAGTAAAAAGTTTGCAAGATCTTGAGCAAGCATGGCAAATGGATACAACTCTAAAGTTTATAAACGCAACAGGTCTTAAAAATGACGGAAAGGTTCAAGGCATTGGGAATGATATAATATTAACTCAAAAGATATTCGATTCGCCAATAGGACAAATATTAAGTCCTATTCGTGGGGAGAGGAATTATTACATAATACAAGTGCTTAATAAACAAATTCCTGATGCACAAATTGTACAAGCTAATTTAGATAATTATATTAAGCAATTAACGGCAGAAGCAGCGAAAAGTGCATTTTTCTCTTGGTATACAGAAGTAAAAAAATCCGCAAAAATCAAAGATTATAGGTCAAAATATTATAAAGATTTTTAAACTAAAGAATCAAAAGGAATTGAATGTCAGGTCATAGTAAATGGGCAAATATTAAGCATAAAAAGGGAAAGAAAGATGCTCAACGTGGCAAAATCTTTACTCGATTAGCAAAGGAAATAACAATTGCTGCTCGTGAGGGCGGAGGAGACCCTGATGGTAATCCACGCCTGCGTCTCGCAGTATTGAATGCACGAGCTGAAAATATGCCAAATGAGAACATACAACGTGCCATTAAACGAGGGACAGGTGAAATTGCAGGCGCAACAATTGAGGAATATACATATGAAGGATATGGACCACATGGCGTCTCTGTAATTATTGAAGTTGCTACAGATAACAAAAATCGGGCAATTGCGGAAGTCCGTTCCCTTTTTACAAAGTATGGTGGGAATTTAGGGGAGCAAAATTCTGTCTTATGGAATTTTGTTCGCTCGGGAGTAATTCTTGTCTCAACAAATGGAAAATCGGAAGATGAAATGCTGGAGGCTATTCTTGAGGCAGGAGCTTCCGATATGGAATATGATGAAGAACAAACCCGTATTATTTGTTCAATCGAGAATTATGGTGCAGTTAATAAGTATTTGCAAGAGCATAAATTCAATATACTCGAAAGTAAATTAGAATATATTCCAAATACTTATATTAGAGTTTCAGATGTTGAGCAAGCAAAAAGAATCATGCGATTTATCGATGCCTTAGAAGATTTTGAAGATGCTCAAAATGTTTATACAAATTTTGAAATTGATGAATCCATAGAAGATTTAATTGATTAATAATGATTATTCTTGGAATTGATCCTGGTTCAGTATTGATTGGCTATGGTGCAATTTTAACCGAGAATAAAAGTTTATCATTAATCGAATATGGGATAATTAAAGCTAAACTGCTCGAAAACGAGTATAATAAACGATTAGGGGAAATTTTTTCCCAGATTAATTTGTTGATTGATAGAGTTGCCCCTGATGTAATTTCTATTGAAACAATGTTCTATCATAAAAATGCGCAATCCTTAATAAAATTATCACAGGCACGAGCAGCTGTGATAATTTCTGCTGTAAATAAGAATATTGATATAGTCGAATATACGCCAAGGGAAGTAAAAAAATCTGTTGCAGGTCGCGGAAATTCCAGTAAACAACAGGTGCAATTTATGGTCAGGGAAACATTGCATATATTAGAAACCCCAGAATTTTATGATTGTACCGATGCTCTTTCTCTTGCTATATGCCATTTTTATAAGCAATCCCCAGTTGCAGGTAATTCAAAAATCAAGTCCTGGGCGGATTACGTTATTCAAAATCCCGATAAAATTATCAATCCGTAATATTATATTATTTGATCCTAATTATTGATTGAATTATCAACTTATAACAAAAGCCTACATAAAACGACTATATTATTAATTAATTCAAAATAAAAATTCTTAATTTGCAGAAAAAAGAAAATTGAAATGAAAAATGTATTCAAAATTATAGTGGTTTGTTTTTTATGGATTTTTATCTTTAAATTATATGGTGAAGAACCTGAATCTGAAAGGTACAAAGCAAAAGAAGCATTCAGAAGATTAATGGAAGCAGCGCATCCAACACCGGACAATCAATATTTCGAGAAATTTTATTGGGATATGTTGCAAGGAACGCGAATTCCATATTTTTTAAATATAGATATGACACTTGATGAACCTGGAGAGGAAAATAGGATGCAAAATGAATCTTCAATTGCTTATAATCCCACAGACCCTACAAATCTAATAGGATCGGCAGTGGATTATCGTGATAATTCTTCAACTTGGGTTTATGTCTCGTGGGATGGGGGAAAAACATGGGTCAATAAAAATCTCGGAAAACCTTTTGAAGGCTGGCAATCAACTAATGATCCCTCAGTAGCCTTTGATATGGATGGAACAGGCTATCTTGTTTATGGTGGATTTGGGAAAATGGATGATAATTTCAGTGTAATGGTCGGTGAAAATGGCGTTTTTATAGCTAAATCTACAGATAAAGGCGAGACTTGGAAAGCTCATATTCCTATCATTCTTCATACGGGCACTCAAACTCTTGATTCTACTTTTGAAGACAAGTATTATATTCAAGTTGATAATTCTCAATTCTCTCCATATTTTAAGCATTTATATGTACCTTGGAAGCGAGTCACTCCGCGTGATTCTGCTACTCAAATTGTAATTAGTAAATCTACTGATAAAGGTGAAACTTGGAGTCTTCCAATTGCAGTAAGCCTCCGCAAGCCAGGTAGCTCAGAAGATACAACTTATGGTCAGAGTTTTCCTTTGGCAACAACAGGTCCAAATGGCGAGCTATATGTTGTATGGAATGATGGAATTGAACACGCAGTAGGATTTGCAAAATCTATGGACGGCGGGAAAACTTTCACTCAGCCTCGTTTAATATTTCATTATAACATTTTTGGTATTACCAAATATCTCGAAGGTCAAGGATGGCGTCATTCTTTAAAGGGGAAAGTACGCGCCGAGACTTATCCAGTCATAGCTTGTGACATTTCCAATAGTAAATATAGAGGAAATCTTTATTTAACATGGGCAGCAGATTCAATTCCTAATATATACTTTTCAAAATCCACAGATAAAGGTGAAACATGGTCAGAACCTGTAATAGTTCATTCAGTCGAAAAAAATGATCAATTCTGGCAATGGATGGCAATTGACCCTACAAGTAGTAATATTGCAATAATGTATTTAGATAGTAGAAATGATTCTACAAATTTGCTATATGAAGTATACGTAAGTTTATCCACAGATGGTGGTGATACCTGGATTGACCGCCCTGCAAGCGATTATGCCAGCGATTTGCGGTTGAACCCATTTTTAGGCAATGCTTTCGCGGGGGATTATAGTGGCTGCACTTTTTATGATGGAATTATTTACCCTTCTTGGGTTGATATGCGGAATGCCGAAACCGATATTCGAGATAATGATGTTTTTACTTCGTTGATTAATACTCGAGCGCCAATGCCCGTGGAAAATTTTATAATTAAGGTGCAATTTGATGAGCCGACAAAATTGCAATTAAATTGGGAAAATCCCACAAAACGTAGCTTTGGACAACCTTTATCTGTTGGTGAATATCAAATTATAATATTAAGAAATAATAATTATTTGACAACTTTATCAAACGGTGAAAATCAATTTCTGGATGATGGTCTTACACCATTTGAAAAATATGATTATTCAATTTACGTGAAAGCTGGCAAAGATTCAAGTATTGCACGTTATAATTCTTCATATCCAGGAGGAGCAAAAGAACCCAATTCTCCAATTATTTTAGCAAGCGAAAATCTTTGGGAACCCTCTAATGGAGTAAAATTGCAGATACAATTGCCATCAAAGCGAGCTGATGGTCAAACTCCTTTGATTTATATGAATAAACTTATTATTTACAGAGATAGCATTCAAATAAAAGAACTTGATCTAAATTCTCAGGATACTTCAAAAATTCTTGAAATTGAAGATTTTACGCAAACACTCGGATATTATGAATATTTCGCGAAAGTAATGGATAGTTATCAAAATATAAGCCAGGAAAGCAATCATTATATTGCTTATGCGGGGAAGATTATTGAATTGAATGAATCAAATACATTTTATGATAATTTTGATAAGGATTTGCCAAAGTATTATCTAGGTGGAAGTTGGAATAAAACAGATGAATTTGCCTATAGTCTTCCTTATTCATTTACCGAATCTCCATATAAAAATTATACAAATAATCAAAAAGATACATTTCTTCTTTTTCCGATGCAGGCAACAAATGGTTCTGTTCATATCCAATTTTACAATGCTGCAATTTTAGAACCAAAGGACACTGCTGTAGTTGAATATTCAGTTGATAATGGGAAAACCTGGAGCCAAAGTTTTGTAAATTCTGATAGTAATAATTTTAATGCACAATACAGTAATAATGATTATTCATATTGGAAAGATGGGGTTTTGGATGAGAAAGATTGGAAGATGGAAAATTTATATTTATTTAATATAAGTTCGCCATTTTTATTACGGTTTCGTTTTGCTGCAAATTCTTTTAAAATGGATAAAGGATGGTTTATTGATGAATTAACTATATCAAACAAAACGGTAGGAGTTCCTGAGTTTTCAAATAATATATATATTTATCCAAATCCTGTTAGGGAATATTTAAATATATATTTAGGCAAAACTATTAACAACCCATTTGATATATCTGTATATGATTTAATAGGAAATTTAATTCTAAAAAAGCAATTTTCATCAAATTCTGATTCAAATATGATAATTGATTTAAAAAATTTGCAAAGCGGTTGCTATTATATTTTGATAAAAAGCGATAAATCACTCTGGAGAGGGAAAATTATAAAAATATAGTTTATATATTGCTTTTTTTTCTATTTTTCAAGATTTCTTTAACTTATTCGTTTAATCTTTAAATTTTTCTAATATGAAAATTAAATATTTAGTTTTTTCAATTGTTTTTGTGAGTATATTTTCAATTAATAATTCCTATTCACAAGTAGATTCATTAATGAAGCTGGGACATAATCTAATGATATTGCATAAATATAATGATGCTGCAAATGTCTATGGTGAAGTACTAAAAACAGATCCAAACCATCCTGATGCATTATTTAATAAAGGTTTGTGC
>JAGOIG010000172.1 GCA_017995735.1 Candidatus Kapaibacterium sp.
GAGAAAATTTATGCTAATAATAGTTTATCTCTTTGATATTGCTTCAGATGTAACAAGAAAGAAAGAACACACCCCTTTGTCCCCTCTCAAGAGGGGAATAAGAATTGTGGTATAAAATATAAGAACGTATCAGCCCTGCGCTGCGGGGCAGGGGGTGGATACTTACTGCTTTTTGCAATGTTATGTGTTTTGTAAATACAGAACTCCTGATGCCTCGTAGTTTGTTATTTCGCAGTCTTGTCATTCTGAACGAAGTGAAGAATCCATATAATAGTGGATTAAAGGATTTTTTCTGGATTCTTCGCTGCGCTCAGAATGACAAGGTTAAGTGATGTCATCTCTATTTAAAACAAAGTCTTCCTTTATTTTGGGGTTCAGAATGACAATACTGCGAAGTAACAAACTATGAGGCGTCAAGAGTTCTGACTCTAATTCTTTAATATGGCGTTATAATTGCATGAATCATCACAATCGCCGCAATTGCGGCATGCAGCTTCATCAATTTTAGCAATATTCAAAGTACACTGCAGAGCATTTACCAAATCAGGGCAGCCATCTATACCTTCGGCTAAGCATTTACCACATCTTGTACATTTAGATTGAATTATTTCAGCAATTTTTGTTTCACGGATAATTGATTTGTAAGTTGCACAGGCATCATTAAATGGCATCATGCATTCGCCACAGCTTGTACATTTATCTGATATAATTTTTGCTAAATGGGTTGTTCTTAATATTGCATCGTACTGCTTGCAAGCAATATCGTTGGGCTTCAAGCAATCGCCGCAACTTGTACATTTATCCGGGTTAATACGTGGCAAGGCATAATCCGCTGGCTCAAGTTTTTGAATAGCTTCTTCGGGGCATACCCCAAAACATTTACCACAATGGTTGCATTTGTCTGGGTCCTGAGTTACTTTAGCCGGATTTATTGCTTCGTAAGGACACACAGTTACACAATCGCCACATCGGGTACATTTGTCATTATTGATTATTGCTTTTCCATTGCTAATAGTAATAGCTTCGTAATCGCATACAGCAGCACATTGTAATTGGCATTTATCTGCCTTGCATTTACTTTTAACTTTATAAATAGGTTGGGTCAAAGTAATACAATTTCCCTCACTAACGCATTCTTCAATACATTTGCCACAACCAACACATTTTTTTTCAAGAAAAATATAATTGATAATAGAAATTTCTATGGCGTTTTCGGAGCAATAGGGCTTGCATTTGCCACATTCACTGCATAGTTCTAAGTCAATACTATAAACAGATTTGACAGGCAAGGATATCGCATTTTGCGGACAATACTCAAGGCATTTTCCACAACCGATACAAATTTCGTTAATATTATATTTGGATAGCTGAGGTAAAACAATTGCTTTTTCGGGACAATCATCCAAACATTTTCCGCAACCGATGCAAGTATCTATATTTATTTTATATTCGCTGATTTTTGGTAGAATTATTGCATTAAACGGGCAATAAGGCAAGCAATCGCCACAGCCGATACACGTTTTTTGGTCTATACTATATTTAGTAAATGGACTAATCAGAGTATCATTTTTGCAAGATGTTAGCAAAGGAATTATACCAGCGCTAAAACTCATTCCGAGCGTTATAGATGCTTTTTTTATAAAATCTCTTCTATTGTTATTCATTCATTTTATTATAATTATAAATAAAATATTTTTAATCTAATTTAATACGTATGAATCCACTATAAAAATTGTCATACCCGTAAAAACGGGTATCTATAAACCACGCTGGGAGTGGATTTCCGATTACTCGGAAATGACATATTATCGTTTTTAGAGTGTACTCATGTATATAAAATCACTTAAATTGCAGCTCTAAGCTCAAATCTTGCAATGTACCATACATCGTTGAATGGTTTTGAATTAATTCTGCTTAACAAACTCGTTAATTTAAAATGATGAAAAAATTTAAATCCAATTTCTAAATCTATTTCATTAGTATTATAATCCTGAAATTGGTTAATACCTGTAAATTTAATATACAGTTTGGATTTCCATGGAAAACTATGCTTCAAAGAAGAATAAACAATTGGAAATTCTCTAGCATCTAATCTCATAACTTCACCTAAGTACAGATTGCTATAAGCAGGATAAAAATATTTATTATTATCTATATCTATTTTCCCGAGATATCCTAATTCAAATTGAGTTACATCACCATCTACCCATGAGAAATCCTTTTGAAACTCAGCCATATATGCCAGTACTTTTTCATCAGGAATATATTGATTTACTAATTCAATATTAATCTTGGAATCGAAAGGTAAATTAAAGCTTGATAATGCTCCGAAATAATATTTATACTGAGGTACATCGGCTCCGAATTCTTCATAAAAAATCAAACCAAGTTCGTTAATAAAACAGTTTGTTGTTTCTTGAGGAGTAAATTCTTCGAAAAATTCATCTGTCGGAAGAATAGTTTTATCATCTTCAGCAGATAAACTACTTCGGGAAATTGTTTGGTGTTGAGGTTCCAAACTATTAGGAAGCCATTTTACTACAATTGCACCCAAATTTGTTTTTCCAATTTTTTCAGAAATATAATCCTGATCAGCACCGGCAGTCAGGTTATAAATATGTCTTACACCACAAACACTTCTTTGCCGTGCAAATGAACGGCTAACGGTTCCAATACTGGCTTGCACTTGGAAAGAAGATATTTTTTGGGTATAACTTGCCCCTAACACACGGTCATCTACCAGTAAATAATCACCCAAAGTCATAGTTTGCAAACCTAATGTAAACCTTGTAGAAGAAATTTTATCATATCTATAAAAAAATTCTCGTAAGCCGAAATGCCTTTCTGCTCGATTAGAATTACCTTTATTATCTTTGGAACTTGAGGAATCCTGAGCAGAGTTGTACCAGTCTTTCCATACAGCTTCAATATATATATAATGTGAAGTAGCTAAATCGAAGTTGATTCCGGGAATAATCATTCCGTTACGAATATTTCTGTCATTCATCCAGCCCTGAGCCAAGGTGCCTTCTACAGCCCATGAAATGAAGCTACTATCGTATAATGGTTTGAAATATGCACCAATCATACTTCTGCAATCTATAGCAGACAAATTAGTTGGAAGTGATAATATTATTGTCGAAATTATTAGTATTATCTTCACGCTTGCATAGAATAACTTTGTCATTATTTTCTTTTGATTGATATAAAATTGAAATTCTATTTTCAAATTCACTGTATGTTTTTATTCGTATATCGCATCTATTTCGCATGA
>JAGOIG010000041.1 GCA_017995735.1 Candidatus Kapaibacterium sp.
TACTAATGCTATGCTTTGGACCCGCGATAGATATTATGATAAATCTAAATTAAATAAAAAAATAATAGTTGGTCATACTCCAAAACCACTTGATATAATAGAAGTATCATTGCAGGACAATATTATTTATCTCGATGGTGGTTGTGTTTATCACAATAATACTCAACTTGGAAATTTATGCGCTCTTGAATTGCCAAAAATGAAACTCCATAGCCAACATTATCTTGAATAAATTCATAAATTATATAAATAAATATATAAATAAATTTTTTAAATTTGCTTTTTTAAGAAAGATAAGAATGAAAATTTCTAATTTTAACAAGATTTTGACAATATTTATATCTTTTATTTTCTACCTTAATTTAGCAATTTCAGAAGAGCCTAATCCTTCGTGGATTACCGATTTCACAAGAGAAGTAGGATTGGAATCGGCTCGCGGCTCCCGAATTGCTCTTTATGATATTAATGGCGATAATTATCCTGATTTGCTTTGGTCAGAAGGTACAACTAATAAAAACCGATTGCACATTTTACTCAATGTTCCCAATCCCGATGCATCAAGCAATATAAAGCGCATATTTATCGAGTGGACAGATAGTTCAGGAATTAATATTAATCGTAACCCAAATAAACAGGGACGAATTGCTGATATTGGCGCATTCGTAGATGTCAATAATGATGGCTTTCCCGATTTAGTTTCGAGTATTTACTATCACCGTTTGCAAATGTATATCGATACACTCGATCCGGGGGATAGGAGTGAAGTATATTTAAATGATGGAACCGGGCATTTTACACTGCTACCAAATAATGGATTATATCAGCTTGGACTTGTCAATACTACGGGCTTAGGATTTTTAGATTATGATTTAGATGGAAATTTGGATTTATTTATGGGACAATGGTTCTATGATTATGCAAATGATAAAAAGCAACCAAGCATTTTGCTCAAAGGAAATGGGGATGGTAGCTTTACAAAGGTAAATTGCAATGCAATTTCCGAAAACTATGAACCGCTTTATGGTGTAAATATTACAGATTGGAATAATGATGGTTGGCAAGACATTTTTACATCGCCTTATTGTAGAAGTGGTGGTAGTTTATATACCAAAACTGCAAAGCAGGATTTTGTCAATTGGGCGACACCTGCTAATTATTCAGCACAATTGATGCAGGGCGACAACGGACAAAATCTTTGCCAGTGGGAAGCCCAACCTGCTGATTTCGATTGCGATGGTGATATGGATTTGCTTCAAGTTCAGGTTCATGGTGGATATAATGAAAATGAAGGTCGAACACATATTTCAGTCAATTTGGGAAAAGATGTTGATTATCGTTACCAGTGGGAATTAGATAGATTGAAACGAGACGCACCCTCATCGTCTCATCTTGGTGACCAGGGCGGGGAATGGTTTGATCTTGATGGTGATGGATGGCTCGATGTTGCTATTGGGCAAATGGCTTATCCCGATGCAAACAAACAAGGGCAGGAACGGCTTTATATACTTCATCAGAATACTAATCATTTTTTTGATGATATTTCAAAGCAAATTGGCGTTTTTGATGTAAAAGAAGGGCATTCTATGGAGCCAGCAGATTATGATTTAGATGGAGATCAAGATTTGTTCTATAGTAGGCAACATCGCGATACAACTATTAAAGATACAATTATTAATGGCGTATCGAAAAAGGATACTTCCATTGCCGTATATATGCAAATTCATTTGTTGCGAAACGAAATTGGGAATAAAAATAATTGGGTAGAAGTTTATCTTGAACCCCCCGCAAATCAAAATAAATCCTGTATTGGCTGCCGCATAACTGTTTTCTCCGATGGATTGACACAAATTCGAGAAATTGAATCAGGACTTGGACATTTTTCAGGTCAAGTACCATTCATACAAAATATATCATTGGGCACGTGTAATAGAATTGATTCCATTCAAGTACGTTGGCAGTTGCCTGGATTTCCCATAACAACTATTTATAATCCCACAATAAATATTATCCATAAAATCAATAAGGAAGGATTGGATGGATTTATTAAAAATTGGGAGGGTAATGTTCCTATTATTGCTACAAGCAAACCATTGATTGATTTTGGAACAGTAAATTCAGGTGAAAAATTAACTCAATCAATTGATATACAAAATATAGGAACTGAAACTTTAAATATTAGTTCAATATCAATAGATAATGATATGCAATCAACTGTAAAATTATTGCCATTGCAATTGCCCCAGACAATATTACCTAATGAAAAAGTGACAATCAATGTCGAATTTAGCCCTGTTGGCAGAGATACAATTTATAATTCACATATTGTAATTACTTCAAATGCTTTTAATGCCCCAAAAAAATTGATTGATATTGATGGCAACGGGTTCAAACAAGAAGCAATTTTGGCAGTCAGCGATACTGCAATTGCTTTTGAAAATGCGTGGGTCGATTCGCTTTATAAAAAAACATTAATAATACGAAATTATGGTGAAGTTGAATTGAAAATAAGTCAATTTACTTTAATAAATTATCTAGAGAATATTTTCTCCATTGATAACTATCCTGATGGAATTACTATTAATCCAAAAGATAGCTTCCAATTGCCAATCTACTTTAAGCCAAATGCTAAGAAAAATTATACTGCAAAATTAATATTAATGTCAAATGCTTATAATTCTCCCGTCTTCAACATAAATCTATACGGCAATTGCAATGGACCTTCACCTGAAATCGCTATTGTAGGGGGTTCACTTTCTTTTGGCTCTGTGGAAATTGGAAAGAGCGTTGAAAAATCATTTGCAATCAAAAATATTGGAAATGGAATTTTAGAAATCACTAATATTAGCATTGAAAACAATACTGACAATGCTTTTCAAATAATTTCAGATCCTTTGCCGATACATCTGAATTGGAATGATAGCGTATTTATTAAAATCTCTTTTGCACCAAAAGAAGTTAGGAATTATAAAACAAAGCTCATAATTTCATCAAATTCCATAGTTGATTCGGTTAGAACAATGACAATATTTGCAATTGGCACACAAGGATCTTCGATTTATGATAATGTATTTACTAATGATGTATTAATTTATCCAAATCCTGTATATAATAATGAATTACTTATCAATTTACCTGGAAATAACAATTATATTAATTCAATTCAAGTATATAATTTACTTGGAACTAAGTTAATTGATATCAATGACCTCGCAACTTTTATAGATACCTATAAATTAGATTTAAGCAATCTAAATAGTGGATTTTATTTATTAATAATAGAAAATGGGAAAAAGAAGACTGCAAAGTCATTTTCAATAATAAAGTAATTAGAAAAAATTAAAAAAATATTCTAATTATTAACAAAATTTAGTTAATTTAAATTTTTTATAATGTGTTATTTTATAGGTTATGATTTTTAGAAATAAATGAAAAAGATTGCAATACTTACAAGTGGTGGAGATGCACCGGGTATGAATGCTCATATACGAGCGGTTGTCAGGTCAGCAATGAGTAAGGGTATGGAAGTTGTGGGTGTAGAAGGTGGTTATTCGGGTTTGATTGAAGGAGATTTTATCAAATTAAGTCGGCGAGAAACGGCAAATATAATAGGACGTGGAGGTACAATTTTAAAAACAAGCAGATCGAAGGAATTTATGATGGCAGGAGGACGAGCCGCCGCGGCTGAACGGGCAAAGGAAGCTGGAATCGAAGGTATAATTGCATGTGGTGGAGATGGAACTTTTCGCGGTGCTCATGCATTTTGGCTAGAAAATCACATCCCAATAGTCGGAACACCAGGCACAATTGATAATGATTTATATGGAACAAATTACACAATTGGCTATGATACAGCAGTCAATACTGCGGCAGAAGCCATTGATAGGATACGCGATACTGCAGATTCCCACGGGCGGGTGTTTATTGTTGAAGTTATGGGACGTCATGCAGGGTTTATTGCTATGGATGTGGGTATAGCGTGCGGCGCCGAATATATTGCAATACCAGAAAGTATAACTAATATGGATATTCTTTATCAGCGAATATTAAGACAAGGTAAAAACCGGCGCACTATCATTATTGTGGGCGAAGGTGATGATTATGGTGGTGCTATTAAAATTGCAAATTATCTTTCAGAAACTTATGATATAGAAGCAAAATATACAATTCTTGGGCATATTCAAAGAGGAGGTGCACCAACTGTTCGGGATAGAGTTCTCGCAAGCCATGTTGGAGTTGCTGCTGTCGAAGCGTTACTTAATGGCAAGACTGATGTGATGATTGGAAGAGATAATCATTCAATTACTTATACTCCACTTGAAGAAACTTGGACACGTCAGAAACCAATTTGGAGCTATCTTTCTGAATTAGCAGATATACTGATTTAAATTAGTCATTAATTTTCTTTTTTATTGTAATTTTGAAATATCTCAAATTATTTAGAGTGGTCTTGCTAGATTGATTTTAGATTATTGCATATTGTTTTTTTAATATAAAGAAAAATTGATGAAGCATATAATATATATATTAATTTTATTTCTAGTGCAAATTTTCCCTGCTCTCTCCCAAAATTATATTAATATTCCTGATACAACTTTTCCCAGAACAGGCAAAATTTATTCTTTACCAATTTATTCAGACATCAATTTTCAAAATGCTAATAAAATATTAATAAAAATATATTTTAATTTCCGGTTGATTGATATTAAATATATAAATGGGGGAACAAATTATGCATTTGGTGAACTAACTCCGCCGTTTAAGATTGACGCGACAAATCCTGACAGTGCAATTCTTGAGATTTCTTCAAATCAGATAAACCCAAATTACTCGGGGATGCTTTGCTCAATTAGTCTTGAAACCCTTGTAGGCTCGGATTCAATAGCAGTTTTTTCACCGTTTTATATAGAAATTAATGATACATCAATGACTGATTTATCTTTTGGCAATGGAACAATACTTATTGGCGATCCTGTTTATCCTGTTTTGCATGAAGGAATATCACAAATTTATCCAAATCCATATTCGTATTTTGAAAATGTCATTTTTACAATTGAAGATTCAACAACAGTGAATTTTTATATCTATTCTCTACTCGGACAGCTTGTTACAGAAATTCCAGGCAGTTCGCTGCTTAATTATCAAGTATATGATAATAGTGGTAAAGAAATTCCTAATATAACAAATTATAAATATCCACGGGGGATATATCGATTATATTTTGAGAGCATTCCTTGGAAATTTTCATCAAGTGCTTATTCGATAGTTATGGTAAGTAAAAAAGGTACTTTCCGTTCTAATTTTATTTATTTAAAATAGTGGGTTGCAATTGAAAAAGAACTTTATTACAATATTATTTACTCTTTTTATTATAATTAGCAACACAATTGCGCAAAATAACGCGCTATTACAAATTCCTCCAATTGATACAATTGCTCAGCATCGATTACAATTAAAAAACCCTGAAGGTACAGAATTTTGGCTTACATTTATGAAAAACTATACAACGGTTGACAATAAACCTGCCCCAATTAATTTGGAGTTGTTCATTACATCAGAAGAAGATGCAAATGTGCAAATAGAAATTAAAGCGTTAAAGTTTCAAAAAAATGTAAAAGTAACGGGAAAAACAGTACAAAATATAAAAATAGATACATTAGCACAAATTACAAGCTCCGAAATTATTGAACCTGCAATGTCCGTACATATAACATCTGATTATCCAGTATCTGTTTATGGATTAAATAGACGTTTTCAAACCACCGATACATATATTGGATTACCCACTCGAGTGCTTGGCACAGTTTATAGAGTGATGGCATATACAATGGCTGCTCCATTATTACCTGAACTTGCAGTAGTTGCTACTGAAAACAATACATTTGTAACTATAACTCCGACAGTAGAAACAATAGTTGGACATCCCGCGAAAAAGCCTTTTCAAGTTACTTTGAATCGTGGTGATGTTTATCAAGTGTTTGCAAAACAAGATCTGCGTGCAGGTGAAGATGTGGATTTAACAGGTACATTGATTACAGCAAATCACCCAATAGCAGTATTTGGAGGCCATCAATGCGCGTATGTTCCTCATCAGCAACCACCCATAACGGCGTGCAATCATCTTGTCGAGCAGATGCCTCCAATTTCATCCTGGGGAAAGCATTATTTTATTGGAAAATTCAATGGTCGCTCCTATTATACCTGGCGAATACTTGCCAATGAAGATTCTACAAAAGTATTTATTAACTCTCAACTTATTGGAATTTTAAATGCAGGTGAGTGGCGCGAAGGCAATTCAAAAGATAATATTCAAATTCGTTCTGATAAACCCATACTTGTTGCTCAGTTTTCACAGGGTTTCAAAAATGGCGATAATCTCGGCGACCCGTGTATGATTTTAATTAGTCCGACGCAACAATTTCTAATGCGTTATAGATTTGCAACCCCAATTAATGGCGAATGGAACCATTATGTCACTGTGGTCATACCGACTCGCGCATTAAATACTTTAAGACTTGATAATGCCAAAGCACCAACTTACAATTTTGAAGAAATTGGAATTACTCGTTATTCAATTGGCTCAATTCAAATTGATTATGGCACTCATTCTCTTGAAGCCGCAATGCCGTTCGGTATGTATTCTTATGGTTTTGGATATGGCAATGATTCTTATGATGCGTATGGAAATATGGGAGGACAATCTTTTGTAGATTATGAACCCGCTAATGATACAATCCCACCAAGCATTGAATTTATTGCAGATAAAGACCGCTTGAGGATTATCATTCGCGATGATAGAGAATTTGATACAGGTATAAATGATATTATTTTTTCTGAAAATCAAAATTTATCTTGTGCTGTTCCTAAATATTCAGAAGGCGTTCCGCAACTGGAATTAACAATTACACCATCTACTTACAATTCAGGACGGGTTATTTTAAAAGTAAATGATATTGCTCAAAATGAAAACATTCAAACTATTTGTTATTCATTGAATGCTTCTACGGGCTTTTTTGAATTTAATATAACCCCAGGATACAAACAAAGCTGCAATCCTTATGAAAGCTTACAAATCGGCGCATTCATTAATCCAGGTTATTTATTCCATTCGGTTAATTTCATAAACTCAGGGAATATTAATCCATCAAATTTCAATACTCAAAGGGTGCTCGGTGAATTTCAAGATAAAAATGCTTCCAATATTTCTTTTGGTGCTCTTGCAACTTATAAAATTGCAAATAAATTGTATGGAACAGCAAAACTTACATTTGAAAAATTTTCGGGCGAACTCGATGCCACTGATAATTCTGTTTCACATTATCGAGACCCAATCACCAATTATCTAGTTCCATTTCAAGAAGGTCGAACACTTGAATTAAAAGGAATGAATATGGGACTATATTTGCAAGCTGAATACTTTTTCTTGCCAATGTTCTATGTGTTAGGCGGTGTTTCTACTTATATTAATTTATCCAAAAGTATTGATTACTCTTCCCGAATTATAACACCTAATTATCTTGAATATACTCCATCTCAAATTGACGAAATGCAATCAAGAATGCCTAAAAAATTAAGTTCGCTAAATGCCTTGAATTTTAGTGGATTTATAGGTATGGGCTTCTCTTATCCTTTCCGATATAATTTGAAAGGATTCATCGAGGGATATTACCAACATTATTTCTTTAATCTAATTGATGATGGGGATTGGAAGGTTTCAAAAATTTCTTTGCTCTTCGGAATAAAATATTATTTATAATATTAATTGTTTTTAAAATAATATTTTATTCTAAACGTTTTTGACAATTTATATTTGAATAATAGATTCGGATTTTTGACATTTTGATTTATAACTATTTTGAAAAGCTATTTTAATAAGATACTCTCCAATAATCGTATTTTTTTAATTCCATTTTCTGCATTATTTTTGTTTGGTTTGATATTTTTTATTATTAATAAAAATGACGAATTATTGTTTTATTTTAATTCGCATCGTACAAGTTTTTTGAATGAATATTTTAAATTCTCAACAAATTTGCTAAGCGGAATTGGTATAGTAATTCTTTTACTAATTGCATCATCGCATAAATACTCAACTTTTTTCAAAATTGGTATCAGCTCATTATTTTCCTTCCTTATTGTTGAATTAATTAAGCATCTTACTAATTTTCCACGACCATCGACATACTTTGCAAATAATCCAAGTATTATATTGAATCCCGTCAATAATATAGCATTAATTCCTATGCATTCTTTCCCATCAGGACATTCAGCAAATGCTTTTGCTATATTTTTCGGTTTTTCTATGGTTCTGAAAAATCAATATGCTAAATTAGCTTGTTTGTTTATTGCTTGCAGTATAGCCCTCTCGCGTGTATATTTATTACAACATTTTACTCGTGATATTCTTTTTGGGTCATTATTTGGAGTCATAACTGCAAGTTTTGTCTTCTATATTTTTGATAATTATATTTTTATAAATAAATCGGCTTGGTATGATAAATCAATTTTTTCTAATTTAGTTAAATATGAACGGACGGTAAAATGATTATTCAAAAATTTGGTGGCTCTCATTTTATTAATGAGCAAACTTTTAACAATTTTATAAATATCCTAAAAAATATAAATGATAAATCGGTAATTGTTATTTCTGCACTCGGAAAAACCACTCGTTTGCTGCGCTCTGCAGCTTATGCTGCTGAATCACGCAATCATGAAGAATGGGAAGCTAATCTTGCAGCAATCGAAAAATTTCATATAAAATTAATAAATAATTTAAATTTATCGAAAAATTCTATTAGAGATGCTAAGGAATTTATTGTAAATAAAGTAGAGACACTAAAACAGTACTTTGCTAGCATTGAAATTTTGGAAGAGCTTACCCCGCGCACTTTGGATAGTATTCTTGCTTTTGGCGAGGAAATTGCTTTGTTCATTTTTTCTAATTACTTAGCAGAAAAATCAATAAGTTTTTCTCAAATCGATGCCCGCAAAATTATTATTACAGATGATAATTTTAATAATGCAAATCCTGATTTGAGACAAATTCAAAATAATATTAATGAAAAGTTAATTCCTTTATTTGATGCGAATTCTATTGTTTTAACTCAAGGATTTATAGGAAGCACAGATTATGGCGAAACTACCACAATGGGTTTTGAAAGTTCCAATCTGTCGGCTATTTTACTAGCGTACGCTTTAAATGCAAAAGAAATAATAATATGGACAAATGTTGAAGGTGTTTATACAGCAGATCCAAATATTATCAAAAATCCTAAGCACATTCCTCAAATTTCATTTGCCGATGCAAAACTATCTGCGGCTTATGGAAATAAATTATTTTATCCCAAAATGCTTCAATTATGCGAAAAATATAATATACATATTTATTATAAATCAGTTCTCAATCCTAATGGTAAATTTACAATTCTTAATAATGATACAATAGAATCAATCCCGATGATTAATATTTTGGACGGATTGTCTCTAATGAAATATAATGGAATGAATGCAGATAAAGCCAATCTGATTACAGATGAAATTTATCCAGACTTTTTTAGAGATTTCCGATTATTTACTCATAACCCTGAAAATATAAAGCTCTTGCTTGTAAGCAATAATAGCATTTCTTTTTGGACAGATTTGCACCTTGAACATTTTGCAATTCCCAAATCATTAGTAAAAGAAGGGCAATCAATTATTTATATATTAAATATAGATTCAAATATTTTCATTGACTTTTTGAAAAATCATTCAGATATTCTAAGTAATTATGAAATTTATTTTTCGCAAATTCAAGAAAATGTATATGCTATTGCGACAAAATCAGAATCATCTCGTGAAGTAGCAAATAAAATCAATGAATACTTATTTGCCTCTCCAAAGTAAATAAGCATTGATAAAATCGTCGATATCGCCATCCATCACAGCAAGTACATCAGTTTTCTTTACTTCTGTGCGATGGTCGTTTACCATTGTATAAGGTTGGAAAATATATGAACGAATTTGGCTGCCCCATTCAATTTTCATTTTCTTACCCTCAATTTCGGCAATGCGGGCTTCCTCTTCTTCTTTTTTCATTTGATAAAGTCGTGATTTTAGCATTTTCATAGCACGCTCACGGTTCATCAGTTGCGAGCGCTCCTCTTGACAGGAAACAACAATTCCCGTTGGAATATGCCTCAGCCTAACTGCTGTTTCAACCTTATTCACATTTTGACCACCTTTTCCACCTGAACGGAATGTATCCATTTCAATATCATCGGGATTTATTTCAATTTCTACATCATCCTCAACTTCAGGATAAACATAAACTGATGCAAATGAAGTATGCCTGCGTGCATTTGCATCGAACGGTGAAATACGCACAAGCCTATGCACACCATTCTCACCTTTCAATAACCCATAAGCATACCTGCCCTGAATTTCGATTGTTGCAGATTTAATCCCCGCTCCATCACCTTCTAATTCATCAAGCAAATATACCTTGAAATTATGCCGTTCTGCCCACCGAGTGTACATTCTCAAAAGCATCTCTGACCAATCCTGCGCTTCTGTGCCTCCTGCACCCGAATGAATTGTCAGCAATGCGTTTTTCTCGTCATCCTTATCTGAAAGCAAATTTTTAATTTCGAGATCGCTTATAACCGCTTCAAGTTGAACAAGTTCATTTTCAATCTCTTTTTGCAAGCTCTCATCGCCCGCTTCATCAGCAAGGTGAATTAAAGCTTCTGCATCTTCATATTTTTTAAATGCATCTTGCCATATATCCACCCAATCTTTAGATTGGGCTATTTCTTGCAAAATTTTTTTTGCTTCATCCTGATTTGCCCAGAAGTCTGTACTATGCGTTAATTGTTCCTTTTCTTCGATTATTTGTTGTTTTTCATCTATTTCAAAGAAACCTCCGTAGAGCAGTGAGCCGCACGCCGAGATTTTCAAGTTTTTCTTTTAAGGGTTCAAACATATCGATAAGTTAATTTGAGGAAGCTGCCTCGCCAGGGCTCGAACCTGGACTTTTCTGATCCAGAGTCAGACGTGTTGCCAATTACACCACGAGGCAATTACTCTGTTTGTATATTTTATTTAAATACAAAATTATGAAAATTTCCTTGATTATTGCATCTAAATCGAAAATTATGATTTCATCAGCAAATTTTCAATTTTTCTTGCTAATTCAAAATCAAGTTCTGTTAATCCATCCTTATTGTGAGTTGTTAATGTTATCTGTAGTTTGTTCCATCCATATAAACATATATCGGGATGGTGGTCCTTTACCTCCGCATATATTGCAATTGAATTTATAAGTCCGACTGCATCAACAAAGCTTTGAGCAACGTAATTCCTTATAATTACGTTATTTTCTCTATGCCAAAGGGGGAGATCTTCCATATAATTTTCGATTTCCCCCTCGCCTAATAATTCGCCGTTGGACATTAATTATTATTTATATATTTTGAAATCCTTTCAACCAAAAAATCCTTTGGTACAGCGCCGACTATTGTGTCTACTGCTTTGCCATTCTGGAATATCATTATTGTGGGAATTGAACGAATTCCATAAGTCATTGCAATTCTTTGATTATTATCCACATCTACTTTGCAAACCTTTAATTTTCCTTCGTATTCGTTTGCAAATTCTTCAATTATAGGTGCAATTTTCCTGCAAGGTTGGCACCAAGTTGCCCAAAAATCTACTATTACAGGTGTGGATGACCCAAGTACTTCATTTTGAAAAGTATCGTCAGTTATATGAATTGGTGAAGCCATATTTATTTTATTATTTAACTATATTCTAGACGTAAAATAACTGTTTTTGTTTCTATAGATTTTTAATTTCTTTTATATAAAGTTCAAAATCATTGCTTTTACTAAGCTTTTTGGATGGATTAGCTTTAATTTTTTTCTCGAAATTTATGACTGTTAAGGGCATTTCTAATTCTTTCAGAGTAAGAGATAATTGATCGATGCGTGCTTGAATAAATTCCGCTTCTAACTCTTTTGCAGAGACTTTCACTGTTTTTGTAGTGTTTTTGTTCTTTACTTTAACTTTGATTTTCCTTGTCGTTTGCTTGAAAGCTACATCGGGTGCTGATATAGAAATTCGGAATATCAAGTTTTTGTTTAATATGAAAAATGATTTAAATATCTTTAAAAATTCAATTGCATCTTGCGATAAAAGTGTATCGCCATCTTTAAATAATTTCTTTTCCGCTATTAACATATTGGGTTCTAATGGTTTAACGATAAAATCTCGCTTTCCTTCATTGTATTTTCCGACATTTGCAAGCTCAAAATATTCAAATCCATTTTCTAATATATACCCCTTAAAAATTGGATAATATTTTTCACCTTGGACAAGTGGTTGCTGATAATTACCATCTTTTGAATTTGATTTAAGCGAAAAAGGTTTTGCATCTGAATTAATAAATTTTAGATCAGTTCCAATGGGGTTCCCTGACTTGTCTTTTACTGTGCCTTGTAGCAAAGTTACGTTTGCACCTTGAAATGCAAATGCTGATAAGGGGAGAAACATTAAAACAATTAATATTATTATTTTTCTCATTTTAATTATTGAATTTTATTATAACATCGGTGAATTTTTTAATAAATTCATTAAAATTAGCTTTATTTAAAATTATAGAATTATTATTTTGAATTATTTGCACAGAATTATCATTATTAAATATGAATTTAAATGAATTTGCATACTTATTATCAATTCTACTCTCATTTGTTGCGTTATTATCATTATGTTTTTCAATTAAATGAGGTTCTATAATTCTTTGCGCAGCTTTGCGAGCAAGAGAATCGCAATATTCATTCAATTCATTTCCGTTATGGCCTTCTACCCAAATAAATTCCACATCAATATTTTGCAAATAAGCATAAATTTCCTTCCATAAAACCAGATTTTTTACCTCTGTTCTGTCCTTTTTCTTCCAATTATTGAGAGCCCAATTCTTAAGCCAATCATTATTTATTGCATCGCAGATATATTTCGAATCGCAATAAATCTTGACTTTCGGTTTTTGAGGTGTATTTATTTTGTCATATTTTTCAGAAATAAATTTAAGGGCAGATACCACCGCATTGAGTTCCATCTGGTTATTTGTAGTATCATTAGCACAATCCACGCATTCATATTCCTCTCCATCAATTTGTACAACCCACGCATAACCTCCGGGCCCTGGGTTTCCCGAACACGCACCATCTGTATATACAATTATTTCAGGTAAAGAATTCATTAAAATTTTATTAAATAATTATAAGAAACGAAAGTAAATTATAAATCTTGTTTGCATTTATTTGTAGTGGCACAATCATCCTTGATTGTGCTTCCCTGTCATTCTGAACGAAGTGAAGAATCCATAACAGCCAGTATGGATTCCTCGCTATGCTCGGAATGACAGGAGTCAATTCCTCCTTTATAAGTAGCGCATGCATCCCCGCTTGTGCTTCCCTGTCATTCTGAACGAAGTGAAGAATCCATAACAGCCGGTATGGATTCCTCGCTATGCTCGGAATGACAAAAAAAATAAATTATTGAACCTACGAATTGAAGTCGTAGGTTCAATAGCATTTTAAAATTATTTTAAGATTTGCAAAATTTATTAAAAAAACACTTGACAAATTGGTTGGATTTGTTTAATTTAATATTTGGTGAAAAAGATAATTATCCGAATCTTATAAATATTTGATATAAATTAAAGAATGAGTGTGGCGCTCATTCTATAAAAATAAATAATTTAATTAATAATATAAGGAGACAAAATTATGGATAATTATTGTCCAAAAAAGGAAGATAGCTATCAAGCTATCAAGCTATCAAGCTATCAAGCTATCAAGCTATCAAGCTATCAAGCTATCAAGCTATCAAGCTATCAACGGACGATGAACCCTTTAAGTTTATTGTCAAACGTACAGAATCAAAATTCACGCAGATATTAGCAATGCTAATGCTAATCACAATGATATTTTTATTATCAAATACGTCAATGAAGGGACAAGATCCCAAACCGTACAATCAATGTTATCAAGGTGATATTGCAAACTGTCAAGATTGTAGCGATTCAACAATCGTAACACGCGTAATTTATTGGGATTCGTACCCAAGTTGCCCTATTTCAATTACTTATATGCAAAAACATTGTTATTGTCCTCCTTTGGGAGAAAAAACATTTATTGAGATTATGGATGTGTCCTTCCCCCAAGAAGATGATACTACTCTATGCGGTGATCTTATGCACTATCTCTATAGACTTTGGAGAATACCTGCCGGTGTTGATGTAGATTCATTTAAGGTTTTTATGCACGATATTTATGAGCAATTAATGGACTCGATTTTCGCAGAGGAATCAAGCAACTATATTTGCCCAAACAGCATTACTTATCAAATATACTGGCCCGGAAGTTGCTCGGCTGTCTGTGAAGCGATAGGCACAGATATAGCAACTGGATTTACAATACCACTCCTACAGCTTGTACCTTGTAATATTGAACTCTGTTGCCAAAGAACTTATACTTATTGTATGTTGCCAGGAGGCCAAATATCAAAAAATGTCCACTCAATTACAGGTGAGTTTGAATGCTTTATGACTTATATTCCAGAATGTGTCTGGCATAATGGAGATTTCATCAGATATTGGTATGGGATTGTTCAAGAGGATGGAACTGTAGGTCTTTATGATGCCCAATTATTACTTAGCAATGTGAATATGTCTGATTGTAAAACCTTTTGCGATGATCCTAGCGATCCTTAAAAATAATGGAGTCTAAAATGAAGATTAATTGTTTTATTACAGTAATTTTTTGGTTTGGTTTATTATTGAATCCTGCCGAAAATCTACGTTCTGATGAATATATTATTAAATCTCAAAAAGAATATTTTACAATTGAGAAGCATTCAGTTTTGCAAAACAATACAAATGAATGGAAAACTATATCATACAAAAAAACACATTATATTGTATCAGTTGTTGAACCATTCTTTAAGCAATCAATAAGTACAGATGATGATAATACAAAATCACAGGAATATCACAATTCAAATTTAGAACCATATTGTTACATTTCATCAAACACTGATTTAATCGTGCATTTTAACAGTTTTGATGCTAAAAAAATATTCATTTTTGATATTATTGGTAATAATATTTATTCAGAGGTGATAAAAAACAAAAGTAATTATGCATCAATTAAAATTAATAATTACAACTCAGGCGCATATTTCATTGCATTAGCTTCAGATGATAATAAAAAAGTTATTTTAAAATTTATTAAAAATTAAATCCATTTGCCATCTCCTTCGCAGAATATGAGAG
>JAGOIG010000173.1 GCA_017995735.1 Candidatus Kapaibacterium sp.
ATATATATTATATATATAGATATAGATATAGATATAGATATAGATATAGATATAGATATAAATATAAATATAAATATGTATTATTAACTTAATATTTCAGGACACAATCGAGACGATTGTGCTACGGGAATAATTATGTTAATTAATTGATTAAAACATACCTAATTCGAGTCGCGCTTCCTCGCTTAACATACCTGGATTCCAAGGTGGGTCAAACGTCAGAAGCACTTTTGCTTTTGTTACCTCAGGGATTGAACGAATTGCATCTTCAACTTCTAAAGGCATATTTCCTGCAATTGGGCAGGTAGGTGCTGTCAAAGTCATTAAAACGACAACTTCATTTTCTTCAGTAACTTGTATATCATATATTAAACCTAAATCGTAAATATTGATAGGTATTTCGGGATCATATACAGTTTTGAGAGCATCTATTACTTTTTGTTTTATATCTTGAATTGTTATATTTTCCATATTACTACTAGTTAATCTTTATTATCTTTCAAAGCATCTTCAAAAGTATGCCAACCGAGGGTAGCGCATTTAACACGCGTTGGGAATTCGCTCACCCCGCAAAACACTGTCAAATCTTCATGATTAATCTCCAAATTTTCACATCCTTTTGTTACTATTTCTAAAAATTCATTATAAGTATCCTGTGCCTCTTCAATAGTTTTGCCTTTGAGCAATGTTGTCATAATTGAAGCTGATGATTTTGAAATAGCGCAACCTTGACTGATAAATTTTATATCTTTAATTATATTATCAACAATATCTAAATAAACATCTATATGATCACCACAGAGCGGATTAAATCCTTCCGCAAAATGAGTGTAGTGGTCAGGTTTGCCGTAATTCCTTGGATTTTTGTTATGGTCGAGGATTACTTCCTGATAAAGCTCATTAATCTCATCCATTATTTGAAAGTCTCGATGACTTGTTTAATGCCATCAATAAAGACGTTTATTTCATCTTTAGTATTATAAAATGCAAATGAAGCACGAGTTGTAGCAGGGATTCCGAAATGCTTCATAACAGGTTCGGTGCAATGCTGGCCTGTGCGAACAGCAATCCCGAATTTATCGAGAATTGTACCTACATCATGGGGATGAATATCTTCAAGCATAAAAGAAATAACACTTGCTTTATTTTTTGATGTTCCAATTATAGTAATTTCAGGAATTTCAAGCATTTTTTCGGTTGCATAATTGAGTAATTCCTTTTCATATGCAAAAATTTTATCAAGACCAATATTTTTTACATAATGAATTGATGCACCAAGTCCAATTGCACCTTCAATGTTCTGAGTTCCTGCCTCAAATTTTTGGGGAACATCAGCATAAATCGTTCGCTCGAAACTAACAGAACGAATCATATCGCCGCCTGTTTGATAAGGTGGAATCTTTTCGAGTAAATTCTTCTTTCCATATAAAACACCAATACCTGTTGGACCATAAATCTTGTGTCCTGAGAACACAAGGAAATCGCAATCCAATTCTTGCACATCAATTTTCAAATGCTGGATAGATTGCGAGGCATCAAGCACACAAATGGCACCAACTTGCTTAGCTTTTTCAAAAATCGATTTTATAGGGTTAATAGTTCCCAATGAATTAGAAATATGCACAAGTGATACGATTTTTGTTCGTTCATTAATAAGTTCATCAATGTTATCAAGAATCAAATCGCCATTATCATCCATTGGGATATAACGTAATATAGCCCCTGATTCCTTCGACAATACTTGCCAGGGGACAATATTGGAATGATGCTCCATTTCTGTAACAAGAATTTCATCGCCCGATTGAAGGTATCTTTTACCATAAGTATTTGCAATGAAATTAATTCCTTCGGTTGTGCCGCGTGAAAATACAATTTCTTCATTTTTTGAAGCATTAATATACTCTTTAATGATAGATCTTGTCGTTTCATAGTGTTCGGTTGCCATTTGACTAAATGCATACACACTGCGATGGATATTTGCATAATAATTTGAATATAAATTTACAATAGCATCAATCATAATTTGCGGTTTTTGTGTTGTAGCAGCATTATCAAGATAAACCAGAGGTTTACCATTCATTTCACGAGACAAAATAGGAAAATCTTTACGAATTAAATCAACAGGAAAATCCATAATTTCTAAAATTTAAGAATGAAAAATTTGAAAATTGTAAAATTAAGATAAATATGGAAATTAATAAAATGGGAAAGAGGAAATAAAATAGAATATTTTAAAATATCTATTATATTTAATAATTATCTCAATTTTTTTATTTTTACTTAATAAAATATTCCATTTTAATAATATTATTATTTAGTAATATTTTTATAATTTTGTATTATATATTTTTCTGTTTTTTATAAAGCTTTATACAATGGGTAAATATTTTTTAATTGTAGCATTTCTCGGAATTGAAGCGGCTGTATTGTTTAATATTTTAGCCCCTAATCCTGAAAATGCAAATAACCTTGATGCCCTTAAAGCAAAATATTCTAAGGTTGCCAAAAAACCTGCCGACCATTCTAAATTTGTTGAACTCAATAAGCATTTTGAGAGTCCCTCGGATGTCACCCGCGCCTGTATTTCTTGTCATAATGAACGTGATAAGCAAATTATGGCAACAAATCATTGGACTTGGCAAAAAACTGAATATATGCAAGGCAAAGGAATTGTTAATTATGGCAAAATCAATGCAATTAACAATTTCTGCATTGCTGCAAAAGGTAATGAAGGTAGTTGTGCAAAATGTCACGCAGGTTTTGGTATGGGAGAACCAGGATTTGCATTTAGCGATTCTACTCGAGTAGATTGTATTATTTGCCACGATAATTCCGAAACCTATATGAAGGGACAAGATATGGACGGCTATCCTGACCCTAAAGTAGATTTAGCGAAAGTCGCTCAAAGCGTAGGCAAACCCAAGCGCTCGAATTGCGGTGTTTGCCATTTCTATGGTGGTGGTGGCAATAATGTGAAACACGGTGACTTGGAAGAAGCAATGTTTGAGCCGAATAAGGAGCTCGATGTCCATATGGCAGTTGAAAATGTAAATATGCAATGTGTAGATTGCCATAAAACAATGGACCACAAAATCAAAGGGAATCTATATTCCGTCTCGTCTATGGATTTAAATCGTTTATCCTGCGAGGAATGTCATTCCGCTACTCCACACAAGGAAGATATAATTAATGAACATACTTTGAAAGTGGCTTGCCAGACTTGTCATATCCCAACTTATGCAAAGGCAA
>JAGOIG010000042.1 GCA_017995735.1 Candidatus Kapaibacterium sp.
AGATATTAGCAAAATATAAAAATTGAAGAAAATAATTAAATTATTTTATGAAGCTACTATTTTATATGAACCTACGACTTAAGTCGTAGGTTCATATAATTTTCATATAATTGACAATTCATATATTTTATATTCATCTTGATTGTTGATCGTAGGTTCATATAATTTTCATATAATTGACAATTAGATGTTATTTTGTCCCTGCTGTTATATTTTCTTTTTTCCCAAAGCCATTAGTAATTTCAGCGGGGACTTCAATTTCAGGTTCTTTTGACCTTACGGGAACAGAATGCAGGAATTCTCCATATTGCATAAGCTCTTCCAATCGGCAGGACCAGACAAGCCGCTCGTTGCCTTTATCATCCTTCCAATATGTAATATCGGGACATCCATCGCACATACTTTGATCGCCATTTTCCAAGAAGTCAGCGGGTTGAATAATCATAATTGTCTGATTATAGACTTTCTTGAAAATTCTAAATGGATTGCCGCCTAAATATTTCCAGTAATTTTTCAATGCTTTCTTAGCACCTTTATCAAATGGAGCCAAACCAAAAAGAGCCGATTTGCCCATTCCTGCTGTTTTTGGCGATGCATATGATAAATATCTATCGTGCATAAAATGGTATCCATTCATTACTATTTCCATAAACCTATTCCCCGCATAACCAAATATTTGGTCTTTATTACCAATACGTTCGGTCAAAAGCCATTTATAGTAATCGGGGCGATAAGTACCGTTCAAAAATGCTGCGGGATAAAAATCAGGATACTTCTCTCGTATTTTATTCACCACATCGGGCGCCATTATGTCGGTTTTCTCATCCTTATCAGAATGATAATGAATTTCTTCTTTGAACACTTCTTGGTCTCCTGCAAAAAATCGATACGGAGTCTTTGGAGTCACATATCTGAATATAATGAATACCATTGTTTGCACTATATCAATATGCTTTTGTGCCCATTCTACTAATTCGGGAACATATTGGATTGTGTCCTCATAAACAGTTGAATTAAACGAGCATGCAATACCGCCTTCTTTTGCTACCATTTCTGCATATTGCAAACGCAATTCGTTAAGCTCCACTTCATTTTTACCATTCCATTTTGGGTCTCTTCCTTTGCCTTGTTTGCTATCAATATGGAAAGTAAATCCATATACACCTGCTTCTTTAAGACTATGCAGGAGTTCAGGTGTAAGTGCAATACCATTCGTATTAACAATAGGTTTAAGACCGCGTGATCTAATGTCAGCAACTAATTCGACAATTTGTGGGTAAAGCAAAGGGTCGCCTCCCGCGATTGAAATGCAATCAGTCTTGCGATTTGCTTGGAAAAAGTCCAGCTCGCGTTTTACTTCTTCTAAGGGTTTATGAGAATTTTTAATGTTCTTTCGATAACATCCATAACAGTTTAGATTGCATTGTGAAGTAGGTTCCAACCACGTTATACCATTATCTGATAAATTCCAGGGGAGCCTAAATAGAGTATCAACTTTAAAAAATGGTTCATTCATACATACCTCTATTTATAAATTTGTAATTTTTCTCTTTTCAAAATTATATTAAACACTTTTTTTCAAAAATTATTTTTTTCAAATTTACAAATTATTTAAAAATTGTGATTTATTAATTAATATTTTTGAATTTTTTAACTTTGCATATAATCACTTAACAATTGATGAAAATAAAAAGCAAGATCTTTTATTCCTTTATGCTTATATTACTATCGATATTACTATCGAGCTGTAATGAAGGTTTATCTCCACAATTTGAACAAAAAACAATTCTACAAGGTAAAATTATATATACAAGTGGAATTAATTCCTGGCCCTCCCCAGATTCACTAAAAGATTTAAGAGCTGTCGGTTTTAAAAATTTTCCTCCACAAAATATTGTCCAAGAAATATTGAGTGGCTCAGCATATTATACGCAAGAATCCTTACCTTTTTATGTTGATTCATCAAATTTCTCAATTGAAATTCCCGACGCTCCCGTTTTATTAAAATATATTGCAATTGCTCAAGAATATGGAAAAATATTGGAATGGCGCGTGATTGGTGTCTATAAAGCTCAGAATTCCGATTCTGCTTCGACTTTATATATCAATAAAGGCGAAACAAAAAATATCACTATTTATGTTGATTTTAACAATCTTCCACCACAACCATTTTGATTATTATGAATAAATATAAAATATATATAATTTCCTTTCTGCTTTTTTTCAGTATTATTAATACAAATGCTGCTGAGAACTTTACTATCTCTGGGTCAGTATTTGATAAAACAGTTAATGAGCCAATTGTAGGCGCCACAATTCAAATTGAGAAAACTTCTTATGGAATCTATACTAATAAATTAGGTAAATTCTTGCTCAAATCCATACCTAAGGGGAATTATACAATTATAGCTTCTTCAATTGGATATGAAACACAAAAATTGCAAATAGTCTTGACTTCTGATACTATTATAAATTTTTATTTAGAACCCAAGGTATTTAAAACAAATGAAATAATTATTACTGCAAATAAGCAATTCCAAAGCATACAGGAAATATCAAATTCTGCTGTGGTGCTTGAGCAAAAATCTTTCAATACGACAAATCAATTCGATATTGAGCAAATTTTGAAAACAATTCCTGGTGTTGAAGTTTATGAGGAAAATGTTAGTATCCGCGGTTCCGATGGATTTGATTTTGGAATTGGCTCCCGCACCTTGATGATGCTTGATGGAATACCATTGATGTCGGGGGATAATGGAGATTTGAAATTTAATATTATTCCATTTTCTGATATTGACCGCATTGAAGTTGTTAAAGGCGCTGGCTCCGCTCTTTATGGCACAAGTGCAATCGGTGGTGTAATCAATCTTATTTCAGCAGATCCACCGCAGCAGCCTACACTTTCTTTTGATTCCTTTTTTGGAATATATACACAACCTACATATAGTTCGTGGAAATATTCATCATCTCCATCTAAGAAATATGGCGTTCAAGCGGGCTATGGCAAACAATTTGGTCATTATGGATTGATGATTTCCTGTAATTTTTTGCGTGATGAGAGCTATCGGATGTTTGATGATTCCTATCAATATTCAGGCTTTACGGAATTGACTTATGATTTTACAAAAGCAAGCAAATTGAAAGTCTATGGAATTTTTTCACTTGCAGATAATGCAGATTGGGTGTATTGGAATAGCTTGGATAGCGCAACACGTCCTCCGGCAACTACAAATTTGAATTCCCGCTTCATAAGTTCAAAATCTATGATAGCAGCAAATTATAATTACATATTTTCAGAAAATATGTTCTTAAATTTCAAAACAAGTGCATTTTATACTCATTTCAAAAACAATTATCCTCAATCAAATCCTGATTATAGGCAAAGCGATGCCTTGACTTTATTTGATGAATTGCAATTGACTAATAATTTGAGCAAATCATTTTTGCTCACATCAGGTATTGCTTTTACAAATAATACAATCGATGCCTCCATCTACGGCCGTCAATTACAACAAATATATTCGGCATATTCGCAAGCAGAGCTCTCATATATCAAGAATTTAATTATTACGGCGGGTTTTCGGTTTGATTATGAAACAGGAAGAAATTTTAATGATAATTTTAAAATCTCCCCCAAAATTGGCATTAATTATAAAATTTTTGATAATCTGCACCTACGTTCATCAATTGGGAAAGGTTTTCGCGCTCCGACAATTGCAGAACGTTTTGCATCGATTGCTTATCAAGGGTTCAGAGTTGTCGAAAATTTAGATTTAACTCCCGAGGAGAGCTGGTCTTATGAAATTGGTGCAAATTATACAAATCAAGAATTTTTGCCATTTGAGATTGACATATCAGTATTTGATAATGAATTTTTCAATTTAATTGAGCCATCATTCACAGACCAGGCATTTTCAACAATTGAATTCCAGAACCTAACACGCGCCCGCATTCAGGGGATTGATTTGATGTTGAGATTACAGTTGTTTTCTTTTCTTGGACTTCAAACCTCATTAACATATATTGACCCGCGAGATTTGACATTAAATGAAGTTTTGAAATTTCGCTCGAAAATTCTTTCAATTTCAACATTAAATTTCAAATATAAAAATTATGAAATAAAGTTAAATTATAATTACACAAGTAAAGTTGAAAAAATCGATGAAAAAGCAGCATTTCAAGTTAAAGATGCCGACGCACGGGTTCCTATTCATATTGTAGATTTGTTTTTTACATACAATTTTCAAAATATAGGGGGGAGAAATCTCGCTATTTCCCTTAATTTTTATAACTTGCTGAATTATTATTATACATATATGATAGGAAATTTAGGCGCCACCAGGCTCGTCGGTATGTCTTTAAGCTACGGTTTATAAAAATAATAAAAAAAGTGTAATTTTGTATATAGAATTGATTTTGCTAAAATTGATTCATTTGAAGAATTTATAGCCGAAAGGCTTGGCGATGAAATCAAATAATACTAATTTTTGGACTTTTATTCTAATTGCGGTAATCACTGCCATTCTTTGGCAATTCCAGATTGGCCGCTATATCCTCTATCCGTTTGCAATATTGGGAACTTGGTTCCACGAATTTTCTCACGGCATGATGGCATTGATTTTGGGTGGCAATTTCCAAAAACTTGAGCTTTTCCCGAATGGCTCAGGAATTGCGTATTATAGCGGTGATTTATTCTTTGGTAATATCGGTAATGCGCTTGTGGCGATGGCAGGACCACTTGGACCAGCAATATTTGGTGGCTGCTTAATTTTATCCTCTAAAAATCAAAAATCATCTACAATTTTCCTTTATATTTTTGCTTTAATTTTGATAATTTCAGATATAATTTGGATTAGAACGGCGTTTGGAGTAATCATCATTGCAATAATCTCGATTTTATTATTATTAATTACTCGATTTGCAAGTGAAAATGTGAATATATTTACATCACAATTTCTTGGAGTGCAGGCGATAATGAGCATCTACTTATCTATTGGTTATTTATTTTCACCAGGTGGTGATATTGGTGGGAATACATATTATTCAGATACACGAGTTATTGAAAATTACTTAATTTTGCCTTATTGGTTTTGGGGAGCATTTATTTTAGTTCTTTCGCTGTTGATTTTAGTATCTTCACTTAAAAGTGTGTATTTTACAAAGAAAATAAGTGAAAAAAAATTGACACTTTAAATTTTCTTTTAACATTTAATATTAATATTTAATTTTTTATAATGTAATTATTCATATTTTGAATGATTTTTTGTAATTTTATAATTTAGAAAAATGAAAATTATAAAATAAAATAAAGGCAATATTATGAAAAGATTTTTCACGAAGACGGGGCTTCTAATTGCTTGTGTAATTTTCTTAATAGGAAGTATTCAAGCACAAAGCCAATATCTAAATTTCACGAATTTAAGCTCAGGCACTATACTTTGCAATCCTGGGCAGATAGATTTAACTTATGATTGCAGTGGAATTTCATTAGTTAGCATTGATGTTTCGGAAGATGGCGGCTCTAATTGGACTACAATTGCCAGCCAAATCCCTGCAAGCGATAAACATTTTCTATGGACAATTCAAAGAGAAGCTTACTCGGGTATGCCTCTTACATTTAGAATATATACTATTGAGAACCCATCACTCTACGAGCAAGTCGATAACGTAGTAATTTACGATATCCCTATCTTGATGCAGCAATCGCAATCTGATGTATATTGCATAAATAGTGAAGTATCTATAGGCCTTGTTGCGACAGGGACTAACTTACAATATCAATGGTACCGCGATGGGGTTTTAATTCCGGGAGCAAATTTACCTTATTATTATTTCCCAAGCATAAAATATGAGAATACAGGAACATATTATTGTGTTGTTTCCAATCCACTTGATGGGGAAGGTAATGAGCTGTGTTCATCAGTACGAACTGATGATATTGTTGTTTATGTGGCAAGACCTACAACAATTGCAAGACAACCTGAGACAATGTATGTGAATATGGGGGGTAGCGCTTACTTTGAGGTAGATCCCGCAGCTAATGGGATACCTCCATCATATACATTTTCATATCAATGGTATGTGGAAGCTACACCTAACTGGCAACCTATTTCAAATTCAACTAAAATACAAGGCGCAACTTCCCGCAGATTATACTTTAAGTCAGTATCATCGAGCGATTTAAATAAAAAATATATGTGCCGTGTCTCAGCTCTTTGCGGAGTTGCATATTCAGATTCAGTGATGCTAAGCCAGAGCGAAATATCCTTTACTACTCAACCACAAGATCAAAGCGTTTGTGAAGCTACTGACATTACATTAACTACCGTTATTAAAAACACTAATAATCTCACACTCAATTGCTATTGGATGAAAGGAAGTTATCGATTAGTCGATAACGATCATATTTCAGGCTCGCAAACCACAACCCTAACAATTAAAAATGCTAATGAGAATGATATAGGCAATTATTATCTTGTGGCTGAAGTTGCTGATAAGGGTTATAAAATTACTTCAAAAACAGCATCAGTATGGGTCACTACAAAGCCCGTAATAGTGGATCAATCTCCTGCTTCTATTTCTGTTAATGTTGGACAAAAATTAGAACTTTTTGTGAAGGCAGAAAGCACATCAGATAATTTTACATATGTATGGTCTAAAGATGGAACTGTCCTTACTAATCAAACAAGCAATGTGCTTGTAATTGAATCGACAACAGCAGAAGACGGTGGCGTTTATACTTGCAAAGTATCTAATGATTGCGGTGAGGTAACTTCTTCACAAGTGATTGTTGGAATTATAACCCCAGGTATTACAGGCGTAAATGATTTCTGCGATTGCGAATTTGATATTTTATCGCCACGACCAAATCCAACTTCCGCTTTAATTGATATTCCTGTGAACTTATCCAAAGAATTTGATGTATCTGTAGATATGACTAATACTATTGGACAAATTGTATATTCGTTACCATCATCTCATTTTAAAGTAGGTTTGAATAATATCAATATTGATTTTTCAACATTGAATCTCGAAAGTGGTCTCTATTTTGTGAATATTAAAACAGAGGGAAAAACCTTTACAAAGAAAATAATGTTTGTTAAATAAATTTTAGTGATTTTATAAAACCTGTAATTTATTTAAAAATTGTTTAAGAATTTTTTCTTAAAAAATTCAAATCTTTGATGCAAGGCTATCTCAAAAAGAGGTAGCCTTTTTATTTTTTATAGAAATCTCTAATACATTTGCACACATATTGAATTTGTTCTTCTTGCAATTCGGGAAAGATAGGAAGCGAAAGCACTTCATTGGAAATTCTGTTTGTAACCGGAAATTCATTATCATTGGCATCCAAATGAGCGAAACACTCTTGGCGGTGCAGTGGAACGGGGTAATAAATATCACTACCAATTTCGCAGGTCGAAAGATATTTTTGCAATTCATCCCGATCCTTAGCTCTGATAGTAAATTGATTATAAATATGATAATTTTTTGCTCCCGATTGGTCATAAATTGCCTTTGGATAAATTATGCAATTATCTTGCGAAAACTCATTATTGTTGTTTATATTTATTAGTCCAAATTCTTGGAAATATTTCAAATACAGTTGGGCATTATCCCGGCGGTTTTGGTGCCAGGCATCCAAATAATTCAATTTAACATTTAAAATGCCTGATTGAATTGCATCAAGTCGGAAATTCCCCCCAATAAATTTGTGATAATATTTTGGATTCATACCGTGATTACGCATCTGCTTTAATTTTGCAGCCATATCTGGATCATTTGTTGTTATCAAGCCACCATCACCAAAAGCTCCTAAATTCTTTGATGGATAAAATGAAAAACAGCCAAAATCTCCAATTGTGCCCACAAATATTTGGTCTTTATATTGTGTGCCCAAAGCTTGAGCGGCATCTTCTATGATGGCAATATTATGCTTTTTTGCGATACGAACAATCTCACTCATTTCTGCTGATTGGCCAAATAAATGCACAGGTATTAGTGCTTTTGTTTTATTTGTTATTTTGGCATCAATTTTAGATGGATCAATATTAAATGTAATAGGGTCAATATCGACAAATATAGGCTTAGCAAACATACGTGCAACACAACCTGCTGTTGCAAAGAATGTAAAATCGGGTACTATCACTTCATCATCAGGCATAATATTCAAAGCCATAAGACTCATTAATAATGCATCGGTGCCACTTGATACAGCAATTGCGTAATTGCAATCAAGATATTTTGCAATATTTGACTCAAATTTATCTACTTCCTCACCTAATATACATTTTTGACTGCGTGTAATTTCGAGCATTTTGTTTTCAACTTCATTTTGAATTGAACTATACTGTTTTGTTAAATCTAATAGTGGAACTTTCATAAATTTGTTTTTTTATAATTTGCAAATTAAGATTAATACAGAAAAGTATGGATAACTCTTTAAGAACCATTATTTATTTTTTCTTTATTGTAGTAATATTTGTCCTGCTATATCTATTGCAATCGATATTGATGCCACTTGTAGTTGCCTTTTTCGCTGCTGCTATTTTTCAACCTCTAATGCTTTTCTTTAATAAAATTAAAATTCCAAAATTTATTAGCATAATATTTGTTGTAATAATATCCTTTGCAATAATTGGCGGTATAATTCTTATCCTACAAACTACAATATCTCAAATCTCAACTGAAATTCCAGCATTGCAACAGAACTTGGAAGCCCGAGCAAATGCTACATTGAAATGGATAAATAGAACCTTTGGTTCGAGATTATCATTTCAATATATTTATGACCAAATTATAAAATCCATTAATTTAAATTGGGTGGCAAGCCGAGCGCAAGATATTCTCTCATATTTATCTTCCTTAACGGGATGGCTAACTATGTTCGCTCTTTACTATGTAGTGTTGCTTATAGGTTTGCCAAATTATAAAGAATTTATTAGCTATTTAAATAAAGGAAACAATCAAATTTTCAGTTCAAATTTTCTGACTTCTTATGAAAAAATCCAAAAAACAATCTATACATTTCTTGTAATAAAAACATTAATAAATCTTCTCTCAGGATGTGTGACATATGGACTATGCTTAATATTCGGTATTAAATTTGCTCTATTCTGGGGATTTTTGACTTTTATTTGTGCTTATATACCCAATATTGGATCTATTATTTCTACTATTTTACCTATATTTTTTGCATTAATTACGTTGAATTCATTCCCTATGATATTACTTTTTTCAGTTCTTTTGATTGGAATACATTTTGTAATTGGCAACTTCCTTGAACCTGTTGTTATGGGAGCAAATATGAGTATTAATACATTGACTGTTATATTTGGACTTGTCTTCTGGGGATATATTTGGGGAGTTCTGGGAATGATTTTATCTGTTCCATTGCTTGTTGTACTTAAATTGATTTTTGAACAATTTCCATCGCTTGAATTTATTGCACGCTTAATGGGGAAACCCGATAAACCAAAAAAAACAAGGGCATCTTATGAAACTTGATAATTTATTAATTTTTGCTACTGGAAATGGACATAATTATTATCCATTTTCTATTATGCATCCACTTTGGGAACTGCGTGTCGGTGCATTGCGGATTTTTGAAAAATTTCAAAATGAATTCCCCTCAACGCAGTTTCATTATAATGCTGATAATGATTTACTAAATTCCTTTTTTCATAGATTTAATTTCCAAGATAGCGGAATAAAAAAAGGTAATTTGCTTGCAATTGATACACGAGTTTTGCCCACAAACGATTTTATTAAAGATATAAAATCCATAATAGAAGAATCAACTCAGTCATGCTTATTAATGAATCAAACGAACCCTATTGGTCTTTTCCTTATTCAAAAGGATTTAGAAAAAAGCGATGAATTCTCGAATTTAAAATTACTTTCAAATTTGGAAGTGAATTTATTTTCGAAATTGAAAAAAATTGAAATCAATCGTTGTTTGCTTCTAAATTATTTATTTGAAGCAATAGAATCTAATTCCTCAGCATTAGTAGAAGATTTGAAATATTTTAAAAATTTGTATCAACCAATTAAAGCAGCATCAAATTATTTTTTAAAGGGAAAAGAGAATATTTATTGTGGTGAAAATATTGAGATTGCACCAAATGTTGTGCTGGACGCAAGCCAAGGACCAATAATAATAGGCAATAATGTTCAAATTATGCCCCAAGCTACAATCTTAGGACCTGCATATATTGGTGACAACTCAGTTATAAAAATTGGTGCTAAACTATATCAAAACGTTTCAATAGGGGAATCTTGCAGAGTAGGTGGGGAGGTGAAAAATTCAATTTTTCAATCTTATGCAAATAAACAGCATGATGGGTTTGTCGGTGATTCGTTTCTTTCTGAATGGGTGAATCTTGGCGCGGATACAAATACTTCGAATTTGAAAAACACTTATTCGCAAATTAAAATTACAATTGAAAATGAAGAAATAAATACGGGTATGGTGTTTCTTGGATTGCAATGTGGTGACCATACAAAATCGGGAATTAATTCAATGTTTAATACAGGCACAGTTTGCGGTATATCTGCTATGCTTGTTGATGAATGGTACCAACAAAAATTTATCCCTTCTTTTATTTGGGGAGGAGGCAAAAATTCAACAATTTACAAAATTGAAAAAGCTATTGAAACTGCTCGAATTGTTATGCAGCGTCGGGGTAAAATACTCACTTTTGAAGAAGAGCAATTGATGCGAAAAGAATATAAAAGAGTGTCAAGCCTTTATGAAAAATAGATTTAACAATTAAATTTGGATTTTAGTTATTACGGTGATTTATTCACATTTTGCTTTTTATGAAATACTACTATTGTTTCTGTTTCAAAAACCTTATCAAAACGTGAATTTATAATTTCTAATGCTACTGAATCTGATTGAAGGGACTCGTAAGTTGTGCGAAAATGTGCATTAGCGCTAAAATTGAAATCATTAACTTGCACTATAATCCAATCTGCTTGCTTGAGTTGATTCAAATAATCGTCTTTCCATTTATCTTTGATATGTGCACCATAATAAAATCCTGAATGAGAAAACTTATCAATTACTTTTAATTTTTGGAATTGAATAATATCATATGACCCTGCATTCATTGTCAGAACTGTTTCACCTTGATGTGAATGAGAATTGATAAAATCCCCAACTTTCTTTTTATCACGATAATTTAATATAGGATTGTTCTGTGGCTCCTGAAACAAATCATAATACTTCTCATTATTAAAATAAAAAACAATAGGGATCCTTAATACAGCAAAAAATCTTGAAATTGGTGAAAAAACAACAAGAAATAGAATGATTAATATTGTAGGTATTGCAATATTTAAGCGTTTGTTTTTTAATCTATTTTGGAAATAAACTACCATTTCATTAATACCAAAACCTAATATTATCGAAATAGGTATATAAGAACGAGAATAATGATAAGCGAACCCTTTCCTTTCAATAATTGCTGATAATATTAAAGCACTCGCCAGGAAAACTGAAAGTGTCAAGATAAATTGCTTGTTACTAGTATTAAATTGTTCCCGTCCCTTAAACCAAAGAATAATTGCAAATACTGTGGCTACTATGAACGCGATAGAAAATTTATCTACAAAATAAAGAGAAGAATATTTGAGAAATACATTGATTGAAGGTATATCAGTGCCTACAAAATTTATATAATAACTAAGAAAATCCAGCATATCCTTATAACCATTAAATATTTCTTTATTAAATAATGGTAGCAAACATAAAAGGGATGATGCTATAAATCCAACTATTAATATTAAGTAATATTTTAAAAAATAAGAAAAATTTTTCTTCTTATAAAATATGTCAAATAATAATATACCTAAAAGAATTAAGCCTGTCGTATATTTTAAGGAAAAATATAAGCCAATAATTGCCCCTTCTAATATTATCAAGCCAAAGGATTTCTTAATCTCCTTATTAAAATTATTAGTATGTATAATTAATATTAAAATTATCAAAAAATTAAATATTAATTCTAATTGAAAAGATTCAGGAGTATTAAGTGTGACAACAAGCAGAGAATATGCAAGAGCCGAAAAAAGTCCTACTTTGTAATTAACTTGTTTGCATAAATATAAACCTAATCCAATTGCTGTCAAGCAATGTATAAAATATTCAATTAGCCGTACAATATGATTATCCATATTGCTTATTAGATATATAGGAATCATTGAATAATATGCAATTGGGGGTTTAATATCAACAAAATCTACATAGAGCTTGCCACCATCAGCAATTGTCCGCGCCCCTTGTAAAAATATAGCCAGATCTGATGTGGGTATGAACGTTGAAATTGGAAATAATACAAATAATACAAGGACTATGAGTGATATTATTTTTTTTGTATTCATCACATTAATACTGCATAATTGTGAAATATCAAATATATAAACGGATATTGCATATAGTATAACCAAAAATCTAGTGGTGAAAATAGCACAAGAAAACAAGTAAATGCTATTAATATGAATTTATATGGCTCTTGTGATATGTCCCATAAATTGATAAATTTATGGTATATTTCTACAAGTCCATCTGATATAAATATACAGAATGGTACAAATAAAAAAGCGATATGATTAAATTGAAAATCTTGATAAAGTACAAAAGAGAGAATTACTGCAATTGCTAAATAGAAGGAAATTCCAAATAAGTTCATACTTTTTTTATCGTTTGAATAATTTTCTAAATTTTTTAGCCAATTCAATACGCTATAAAAAAGAGCAATTATGAAAAGCACAGAGTAAATATGTGCTAAAAATTTTGCGAAGTCCTTCAGAAAATCCCGAATGAAAGTAAAACTGATATGGGGAATAGTAAGGGATTGAAATAGACTCGCAATCGTATTTGGAAATCCCGCTACTTTTAAAATAAATAAAAATATAGCTGCAAATATTATAAACCCCGCAAAAAAGACAATGTATTTGTTTATAATTTTTTGCCAATTTGTATTCAAAAAGAAAATATCATATAAGAATATACCAAATATTAGAAATACAAAATTGAACTTTAAGAATATTATTAAACCGAGTATTAATCCTTCAAAGAGATAGCTTAAATAATTATCTTTCGAAAATTTTATATTTTGATATCCATCGGGATTTATATTGCTATTCTTTAGATGTAGAGCAATTAATGAAACTATTAAAATATTAGATAGTGGCTCAATTTGGAAGCTGAATTTGTAATTGAGCAGCACTATGCTCAACACATAAATTATAGAAGCAAGAATTGCCTTTGATTTTGTTAAGTATTTCTTTACAAGAAAAAATAGAGTAATTGCTGTGAGCAAATGGATAAAAAATTCAATTACTCTTGAAATAAATAGATTGCTATTTGAAATTATGCCAATTCCACCATAGACAACTTTCGATAATAATGAGAGGTCACCTTTATCTTGCAATTGCTGAAAATTGCCTTGTAAAATTGCAATTCCCTCAGTCAGGTATTTAGTTTGAATCTCAGCAGGAGGGAAAAAAGCAACGGGAGATAAAATGAAAGCAAGGGATAAAACAAACAGGATGATTTGGTGCGCTTTCATATTCGAGTAATTATTACGAATTCAATGAATTAAGAAATTCTCTATTTGATTTTGTTCCTTTCATTTTGTCTAATAGAAATTGCATCGCTTCGGGCGGTTGCAGGTCGCTTAATACTTTACGCAAAATCCAGATGCGATTTAATTCTTCAGGAGATAGTAAATTTTCCTCGCGTCGCGTCCCTGAACGATTTACATCGATAGCTGGGTAAATCCTTCTATCCGAAAGCTTACGGTCGAGAATCAATTCCATATTCCCTGTGCCTTTAAATTCCTCAAAAATTACCTCATCCATTCTGCTGCCTGTATCAATCAAGGCTGTCGCTAAAATTGTGAGAGAACCACCTTCTTCGACCTTTCGCGCGGCACCAAAAAAGCGTTTTGGCTTATGCAATGCATTTGCATCCACTCCACCTGATAAAATTTTACCTGAATGAGGGACCACAGTATTATGCGCCCTTGCTAATCGAGTGATTGAATCAAGCAATATAACAACATCTTGTTTTGCCTCAACCAATCTTTTTGCTTTTTCAAGTACCATTTCTGCAACTTGGACGTGCCTTTCAGGTGGCTCATCAAATGTTGATGAAATTACTTCTGCATGAACAGCACGTTTCATATCTGTGACCTCTTCGGGTCGTTCATCTATGAGTAATATAATCAGTTTGACTTCAGGGTGATTTTTTGTTATACTATTTGCAATCTGCTGTAATAAAATTGTCTTTCCGGCTTTTGGTGGTGAAACAATAAGTCCACGTTGTCCCTTTCCAATTGGAGCTAACATATCTACAATTCTCATAGAATAAAGTGATGGCGAGGTTTCAAGCTTTAGCCTTTCCTCAGGAAATAGTGGAGTAAGATTATCAAAAATTGTTCGGTCACGAATTATTTCAGGAGGTCCGTAATTGACAGTTTCAATTTTTAGCAATGCGAAAAATCTTTCACCTTCTTTTGGGGCACGTACTTTGCCATAAATTGTATCACCAGTGCGAAGCCCGAATTTTTTGATTTGCGAGGGTGAGACATATATGTCATCTGGGGAAGAGAGATAAGAGTAATCAGGAGAACGTAAAAAGCCATACCCTTCATTCATAACTTCCAATACTCCACCACTGCTTATTAGTTCCTCCGCTTCGACTTCTTTTTCCCTTCCTTGCGCTTGTATCTCGACAATTTTTAAAATTAACTCCTGCTTACGAAGATTATTTATGTCTTCAATTCCAAGACTTTTTGCTAATTCAACAAGCTCAGCAATTTTCATTGCTTGCAGGTCGGTAATATCAATAATTGGAGTTTTCTTTATAGGGTGATGATTCTGCTGATGGCTATGCTGTTGCTGAGTCTTTGGTCTCATATTTTCATTTTTCATTTTTTTTATATTTTTATTTATCATTATAAAAATTTAATCTTTATATCATTCTGATAAAAAAGCAGAATTGATGTGTATAATTTGTTTTTTTATTGCTGCTGAATAGAAGATTTCTTTTTTGGGAATCATTAATTGCTTATTAATAGAAATTTTATATATACTTATTGTTAAAATTAAGATTTTTAAGATTTGATAATAAATCCTCTATATAATCTTTGGT
>JAGOIG010000174.1 GCA_017995735.1 Candidatus Kapaibacterium sp.
GCAGCTTGGCCTGTTAGAGGATTTGTCACAAAATTTAGAGCAGATTTTGAACAGCGGGTTAAACCAACGGTTACATTTATTCCGCCTAATGTTGTTCACGGGAAGCGAAATTCAGCAGAAAAGCTTATAGAGAATTATTAATTTGATTCGCTATCTCATATTATAAAAGCAATTTATATTTTAAGAGAAATCTCAAGAGATGGGGGGCTCTGTTTTCTCGATGCTTGCGATTTGCTCAATATAATCACGTATCACGGGTTTTAAGTATATTCCTTCAAAATTTGCATCGCAAATTGCTTTTGCAAGAGTTGAATTATGCCCTTCAATAGAAACATATTTATTTAATATTATTATTTTCTCTTCTTTTAAAATACAATTATTGCTTTTGAAATTGCCTATATCTTTGCGGATTTTATAACCCAATGATTTGGCAATTTCGCTCAATTCATCGTATAATTTTTGAGGTTTCATTAGTTCAAAACTTCTTTTTCAGCATCCTCGAGTGTATCGACAATATTCAGAATTGAATTCAATTTTGTGAGATTAAATATATTTTTCAATATTTCAGGTACATTAGCTATAACTAATTTACCTTGATTCAAAGTGAATTGTTCATCTTCTTTGGCAAGTATTCCAAGGGAGAGGGAACTGAAATAGAGAACATAAGTAAAATCAAGTATAACGCGATTATTTTTTTGTGTCGCATATTTTTCTAAAATAGATTTTAATATCCTTGCTTCCTCTTCAGATACAAACTTTCCAAAGAGATGTAAAATAACGTAGTTGTTTTTTTCTTCAATTTCTATTATTCGATTTTCTTCCATTTGATAATATGTTAAATTACAAAATTAGTTAATTAATGATAATTTCTTATAAAAAATTGCAAAATATAAAATATTTGTAAATTGCATATTATTTTTTTGCAAATTTTTTGAGAAGAAAATGAAGAATATAATTATAGCAGCATCTTTTTTCCTGTTATTTTTTGCTATTTCCTGTAATGATAATAGTGTGCAAACAAATGCGGTTGAAATGTCTTTAGATTCGCTATCTGAACTTCCTGGCTATGATTGGATTGGCTCAGTTATGGCATCTTATACACCTGATACAACAATTTTCAATGAAATAAAACCATTACTTGATTCAAATTCACAATATTTTCTATTTTTTGTAAAATCCTGCGGTCCTTGTGCATCCGCAAGTCAGCAGTTTGTTGAAATTATTAAAATTCTGCAAATGTGCAATTTTCCTAATGATCGATACGAGATTCTTGTTATGAATTCTATCTCAAATAGTCATCCTTATCAAAATATAATTCATATATATTCATTACCAACAATTATGCTACTAAAAAACAATGTCCCAATTTATTCTCTAAGTGATACACTCGCGAAGAGTATAGAAAAGCAATTGAAATATCCCGTTAAATCAGAAGAATTGCTTTATGAAGCATTAAAAGTAGCTAATCAATAGAATATTATTTGGCTGACCATTCTTTAATTAACTTTTCAAATAATTGGGGGTCTAAACGTGGTGAAGAGTAAAATCCTGCGTTGCAACGTTGTCTATAACCTTCGTATAATGAAATTGCGGCAGCAACTGAAATATTTAGGCTTTGCACCATACCAACTTGAGGAATTATAAAATTATCATCGGCTTGCAGAAATAATTCATCGGAGATACCCGAGTGTTCATTACCAAATGCAAGTGCTATGGGTTGGATAAAATCAATCTCATAAAGAGAAATTGCATTTGTATTAAGCTTTGTAGTATAAATTTTCTTTCCTTGTGAGTGGATATAAATAACACAATCGGATACATTATCGAAAATTTTAAATTGCATCCACTTTATAGCCGATGAGCTGCTGGTTTTGGAAAGCTTTGGCATTTTCTGTCCGCTATGATATAATAGGCAAACTTCGTAAATGCCAACAGAATCGCATGACCGAATTACAGCAGATAGATTATGAGGGTCATTAATATTTTCAAGAATTAAAGAAAAATCAGGCTGTCTCCTCTCGAGAACTTGCCTGATTTTATTAATTCTATCGTTGGTTTTGAACTGAGAGAAATCTGCTCTCATTTTATTGCTATCCATAAAAGCGAATTAACGATTGCGTTTTTTATGTCGATCTTTACGCAGACGTTTTTTCCTTTTATGGGTTGCCATTTTATGGCGTTTTCTTTTCCTTCCGCACGGCATTTTCTTACCTCTTTATTTGTGTGATTGATTTGATGTTAAATTTTCGTTTACTTTCTTTAAGAACTCAGGTGAAGGTTTGAATACTGGTACGGCTCGCTCATTTAATGGAACACTATCGCCTGTTTTAGGATTACGTGCCATCCTTGGTTTACGGGTTTTTGATTTGAAAACGCCAAAGCCTCTCAACTCGATGCGTTTTCCCGATGATACTGCGTCTTTGATTGTTTCTAATACACCATCAACAACTTGCTTCGTATCAATCTTTGATAAACCTGTTACTTTTGAAATTTCATCGACTATTTCTGCCTTTGTCATTGTTTGTCCGTTTTATTTATTAAACAAAATTCAATTTTACATTTTTAAAAGAAAACAAATTTAAGAAAAATCATTGAAATATAAAGAGTAATTTTTTAATATCACTAAATAAATTAATTTTGCAGAAATTAAATTCTCAATTTCAATGGAGTGTCTATATTGTCCCGTTTTTGATCAATCAAGCAAATCAATCTCATTGGCAAGTGATGAACTGAAGCATCTCAAAGTCTTGCGTTTGAAAGATAATGAAGAAGTTTATATATCGAATGGAAAAGGTCTTCTTGCTCTTGCAAAAGTAAATTATAAAAATAATGAGCCAATTATTTGCCCAATTGAGTACTATCCAAATTATGGGGAATTAAATTATAATATTTCACTTGCAATTTGCCAAATTCAATCACGTGACAGACTCGATTTTTTAATTGAGAAAGCAGTTGAACTCGGCGTTTCTGAAATTATAATTGTGCATTGCACCTATTCTCAAAAAATAAATCTTATATCCGAAAGAATCATAAAGAAAGCAATAGCAGCCTTGAAGCAATCGCATAGATCAGTGCTCCCACAAATTAAATTTGAACAATCATTGCTTTCTCTTTTATCTAAATTAGATAAGCGTTATCGCCCTATACTACTTGATGAAGATGGAGAAAATCCATTAAATGAGATTGTGCAACAGGATTCAATTATATTTACAGGTCCTGAAGGTGGATTTTCAAAGGAAGAG
>JAGOIG010000175.1 GCA_017995735.1 Candidatus Kapaibacterium sp.
ATTTAAATTGTAATAAACTTGAAGGAATAAATCCTAAAAGTAAGAAAACAAGGAATTTAAATGCGGGGGAATTCCTAATGTTTTTCATTTATTGCAGTTTGTAATATTTCAAATTAAGAAAAAAATAATAATTTGCATTTCTAAAAAAGTAAAAAAATTACAAAATGTGTGGAATAATTGGCTATATAGGAAATAAGGAAATTACAAATCTATTGATTACAGGACTTAAACGTATGGAATATCGAGGTTATGATTCTGCGGGACTTTCTATTTTCGATGATGATTACAATTTAATTATAAAAAAGAAAAAAGGCAGAATTGCTGATTTAGAAAGAACATTGAATGGTATTTCGTCAAAATCGAATGTCGGTATTGCTCACGTCCGATGGGCAACACACGGCTTTCCAAACGACACAAATGCACATCCGCACACTGATAATTCGGGAAATATTGCGATTGTGCATAATGGTATTATAGAAAATTATGCAGCAATTAAAAAGCAATTATTGAATGAAGGATATTTTTTTAGCACCGACACTGATACAGAAGTTCTTGCTGTGCTTATTGAGAGATTTTACGACCAAGTTCACGATCTTGAATATGCAACTCGCTTAGCATTAAATGAAATCAAAGGTACTTTTGGGATTGCAATAATATCGAAACACGAACCTAATAAAATAATAGCTGCTCGACGTGGCAGCCCACTAATACTTGGTATTAGTGATAATGAATATATTGTAGCATCAGATGCATCGGCAATTATTGAGCATACAAAAAATGTAATATACCTTGAAGATGATGAAATGGCAATACTCACAAGAGATGGATTTATCACAAAGACAATATCAAATATCAAAACAAACAGCGAGGTACATACCCTTGAAATGCAACTCGAGCAAATCGAAAGGGGCGGGTTCGACCATTTTATGTTAAAAGAAATCAATGAGCAACCTACAACAATCAAAGACGCAATGCGAGGCCGTTTACTTACCGAAGAAGGGAATGTGAAGCTTGGTGGCTTGCGCACAGTAAGAGACAAATTACGAGATGCCAAGCGGATTATTATCACAGCTTGTGGGACATCTTATAATGCTGCATTAGTTGGTGAATATTTAATAGAGCAATTAGCTCAAATTCCTGTCGAAGTTGAATATGCATCTGAATTCCGTTATCGTTCACCGATATTATATGATGATGATATAGTATTTGTGATTTCGCAAAGTGGGGAAACCGCTGACACATTAGCTGCTGTAAAGGAAGCAAAGCAAAAAGGAGTATGCGTTCTAGGAATTGTAAATGTTGTTGGTAGTTCAATAGCTCGGCTAACTGATGCGGGTATTTATATTCACGCGGGTCCGGAAATTGGGGTTGCTTCTACAAAAGCATTCACATCGCAATTGACGGTATTGACACTTCTTGCTCTATTTTTGGGAAGAATGCGAAATTTATCGCAAATTGATGGTATTCAGATTGCTCGTGAGCTTGAGCAACTTCCAGATAAGATCCAAAAAATTCTTGATACAGCATCGTGTATTGAGCAAATTGCAAAGAAATATTCAAACGTTAGAAACTTTCTTTATCTTGGCAGGGGATTTAATTATCCAATTGCATTAGAAGGCGCATTAAAATTAAAAGAAATATCATATATTCATGCTGAAGGTTATCCCGCAGCAGAAATGAAGCACGGACCTATTGCGTTAATAGATGAGAATATGCCCGTTGTTTTTATTGCCCCTAAAGATGAAATATACGATAAAATCCTGTCCAATATTCTTGAAGTGAAATCTCGAAAAGGCAATGTCATAGCAATTACAGACGAAGGAAATGAGGATTTGAATGATATTGCAGACCATATCATTTATATTCCTAATACTTTACCAATTCTAACACCAATATTGACCGTTGTTCCATTGCAATTGCTTGCTTACTATACTGCAAAAGAATTAGGCAGGGATATAGATAAACCACGAAATTTAGCAAAAAGTGTCACTGTAGAATAGTGCTATGCTAAAATTTGCAGGCAGAACATTTTTAATTTGTTTTATCTTATGCACATATCAATTATTTGCTTTTCAAAGTGATACAAATAATATTAAAATAAATTTACCAATACCTCCACTCGATTCAATCGTTCAAAATATCCAAAAAGACACGAGTTCTATCAAACGCGATAGTTTAAAAATAAAGAAAAAAGGATCGATTGATAGCCTTGTGACCGGAAAAGCTCGTGATTCAATTACTTTCAATGTTAAATCGCAAATTATAAAATTATATGGCGATGCCAAACTTACTTATAAAACCCAAATTTTAACTGCTGATTATGTCGAAATGAGTATGAAAGATGCTACTTTGCTTGCAGAACCTACAATTGATTCAAATGGTAAAGTTAAAAATTTCCCTGTATTTAATGATAAAGGCGAGGAATATTATGGCAAAGTTATTCGTTATAATTTTAAAACTCAAAAAGGAACAATTGAATTAGGCGAAACCCAACTTTCTGAAGGATTTTATTTTGGTAAACAAGTAAAGCGCGTTTCTGATAAAGAACTAAATGTAAAAGATGGATTTTATACTACTTGCGATGCGCCACAACCGCATTATTATTTTGGCTCTCCAAAAATGAAAATCGTGCTTGGTGATAAAGTATATGTCGATCCATTAATTTTTTATGTTGAGGAAATGCCGATTTTTCTTATACCATTCGGATTTTATATTCCAAATAAGACAGGTAGGCAATCGGGATTGATGGTACCAACATTTTTCTTCTCAAATTCAAGGGGTGTGGTATTGGAAAAACTTGGATATTATTTTGCTCCCAGTGAATATTGGGACACTCAATTATCGGCTGATTATTTCACCAAAGGTGGATATATGCTACATAATAAGACAGTAGTAAAAATTGGTGACGCCTTAAATACCAATATCGAGTTGGATTATGGAAAAACCCGCGAGAAATATGATATGCCTTTTTCAACAAATTGGCGTATTGATGGCACCTATAATCAAATTTTCACACCTATGGAAAATATCAGTGGTAATTTTTCCTTTGCATCCCAGGATTTCAATCGCAATACATTGACTAATTTGTCCTCAAGAGTTGTTCAAGATCTTCGGTCGAATATCGGATATAACAGAACTTTTGAAAATGGCACATCACTTTCGCTTGCATATAGTAGGAATCAAAATATAATTACAAACGATTATACAC
>JAGOIG010000043.1 GCA_017995735.1 Candidatus Kapaibacterium sp.
CATATTTATTCAGGATTTTTGCAGGACCCTACGCTTGATTTTCCTGCAATTGCTATGGTAGTAAGCGGTGGGCATACTGCTATATTCAAAGTAGATTCCTTTAATCAATATATAACATTGGGTCTTACACGAGATGATGCGGCGGGCGAAGCATTTGATAAAATTTCAAAATTGCTTGGACTTGGCTATCCTGGCGGTCCCATTATCGATAAATTGGCAAAACTTGGCAATCCCCAAGCGTTCAATTTCCCTCGTACTATGTATAATAGCAATGATTATGATTTTAGCTTTAGCGGACTTAAAACATCATTTAAAAATTTTTTAGAGCATAATTATAATAATCATCCACCAAAAGAAATCATTCCTGACCTTGCAGCCTCGGTGCAGTCAGCAATTGTGGATGTCTTGATTAAAAAAGTTTTTGCCGCCTCCGATGAATATAATATTAAGAATATTGTGATTGGCGGTGGTGTTTCTGCTAATTCGTTTTTGCGAGAGCAAGCATCTGCAAAAGCAAAAATAGAAAATAAGCGGGTTGTTTTTCCTGTAATAACATTATCTATGGATAATGCCGCGATGATTGGATTTCTTGCCGATAAAAAGCTCCAAGAGATTGGAGGCGATGCTTTTAATGACTTTACATTTATTTGCGGGGCTAATTCATTGCGTGCGAAATATCCAAAGAAAAAGAAAATTAATTCAATTAAACAAGAATTATTAAATTTTGATTGAAAATTTCAATCAAATTATTAAATTGTATTTTTAAAATTTGTATGATTAAAATAGATGGATTTTGATAAAATTGTTGAACCAATTCAAGATGAATTAAAGAGATTTGAGAAATTTTATAATACGCAACTTAATTCAGATATACCATTACTGAATACTGTGCTACGTTATCTTACAAAATCAAGCGGAAAACATATCCGCTCGACACTGGTTATTATGACATCATCACTATTTGGCGATATTACAGAACGTACATTTATTGGAGCAGCAATGGTAGAAATTCTGCATAATGCTACACTTATTCATGATGACGTAGTCGATGAATCCTCAGAACGCCGTGGATTGCTTTCTGTTAATGCAGTTTGGAGAAACAAAGTCGCTGTCCTTGTCGGCGATTATCTGCTTGCAAAAGGATTGATGATCTCGGTTGATAATAATGAGTTCGATTTCCTTCACGTGACCAGCCAAGCAGTCAAAACTATGAGCGAAGGTGAGTTGCTTTCCCTTGAAGCTTCACGCAAACTTGATATCAGCGAGGAGAAATATCAAGAAATTATTCGTAAAAAAACAGCAGTACTTATGAAAGCATCATGCCAAATTGGCGCTATTGCTGCAAATCAACCGACTGAGATAGTTACAAAAATTGGAGAATACGGCGAAAAAATTGGTATGGCTTTCCAAATTCGTGATGATATCTTCGATTATACACAAACAAATAAAATTATTGGCAAACCTGTTGGCAATGATTTAAAAGAGCACAAAATTACATTACCTCTTATCTATGCATTAAAAAATTCCACTACAGCAGAGGTCAAACACATTTTACATCTTCTTAAATCAAAGAATATTGCAAATAAAGATATTAATTTTATTATTGACTTTGTGAAAGATAAGAACGGTATTGCAAAATCGCAGGCAACAGCTGAGAATTTTGCTAATGATGCTAATGAATCCTTAGATGGTATGCAGGATTCCTCCATAAAAAATTTATTAAAAGAATTCTCTTATTATGTTGCCAATAGGTCAAAGTAGTATGTAGTTAAGTTTATTTCAAATATGCAGGAGGAGATTATTACAATTGGAGAAAGATTTGACCCCAATTATCTTAGTTGATGCTGAGAAATCACTCGAAACAGGCAATTTCGATAAAGCTATCGAACTCTGCAAACGCAGCATTGAGTATTTTCCTGATTATTATCTTGGATATGTAATTCTTATTGAATCTTATGAATCAATTGGAGATTATGAAGAGGCTAATAAGATTTTTCAAACAGCTTCTATCAAATTTGCTAATAATCTTTTTTTTAGACAAATTGCAAGACGACGTGATAAATATGGAAGTTTGATTAATTCAAAAAATCAAGATGCAAATAAACCAAATCAAATTACCATACACACCGAACAAATTGAAAATTTCCCAACTATTGAAGATGATTTCATTGATTTTCCTGGGTTTTCCCAATTTAAAGATATTAATTTAGAGGAATTGTCAGCTAATGATATTGATTTAATTCCCGGATTTTATCTCTATCCCTTTAAAATTCAAAACTATACTCCAAAAATTACTGATTTGCAATTATTCTATGATCAGATTTCTAAAGATATTCCAAATATCGAAAGCTATTTGGACAAACCAATCGAAAATTATAAAATTGAGAATAATGTTGCAATTGAACAGCTTGAAATCGATGAAAATTCACAAGAATTAAATTCACATATAATAATGCCCACAGAAACTCTTGCTGAAATTTACATTCGACAAAAGAAAATCCCCGAAGCAATAACGATGTATGAACAATTAATCAAAATGCACCCCGATAAATATGAATATTATTCCGAACGGATTGCTCAACTTAAAAATGAGACCGATTAATGATTTCGGAAATACAAAATAGCGATTGGAAGAAAATTCTAAAAGATAACTTTGGGCTCAATGATTTCCGCCCTCACCAAAAAGAGATAATCAATTCAATAATATCGGGTAGAGATACTCTTGTTGTTGCTCCTACGGGTGGTGGAAAATCGCTTTGCTATCAATTTCCCGCTTTGATTATGAAAGGTACAGCACTTGTTGTTTCCCCTTTAATTTCTTTAATGAAAGACCAGGCAGATGCCTTAAAAAAAAATAATATACCTGCTACATATATTAATAGCTCACTTTCGACTAATGAACAGGCAAAAAGATTAAACGATTTAATTAATAATCAATACAAAATTGTATATTTTGCGCCTGAACGATTATCAAGCAGCACATTTATCGAGGCATTGAAAAAATCAAATATTTCATTTGTTGCCGTCGATGAAGCTCATTGCATTTCTGAATGGGGGCAGGATTTCAGACCCCAATATCGAAAGATAACAACAATATTTAATTATATAAAACGAGTGCCTATTGCAGGATTTACAGCAACTGCAACACAAGATGTTCAGCAGGATATAATTTCAAATTTGGAAATGAGAAATGCTAAGGTCTTTGTGCTTGGTTTTAAACGTGACAATCTAATATTCCATACTGAGGAATGCTCTGACAAAATAGGGCGGCTGATTGCACTATATCACTCAATGGAAAAAGGCTCAATGATAATTTATGCAGGCTCCCGGCAACGAACAGAGGAAATTGCGGAAGCTTTGCAAGAAAATCAAATCAATTGTAAATCATACCATGCGGGAATGGAGGACGCCCAGCGCAAGCATATTCAAGAGGAATTTTTAAATGATGAAAGTAATGTCATTATAGCAACTACTGCCTTCGGTATGGGCATTGATAAATCAGATGTTAGAATGGTTGTTAATGTCTATTTACCTTTGACTCTAGAGGAATATTATCAGGAAGCTGGACGCGCAGGCCGTGATGGATTGCCATCAGATTGCTATTTGCTTTATTCGAAAGAAGATGAAAAATTGCAAAACTATTTCATTCGTGAGCAATATCCAAGTCTCAATGAATCCCGTAAAATTTATGATGCACTTTATGATTATTTAAACAAACAAAATACATTTAACAACTTTCTACCCGGTAAGCTTATCAATTTTGCTAATATGTTCAATATTTCTGAAAAGAAGCTATATTCAATATTAAAAGTGTTGCAAAAAGCTGGGATATTGCGCTTCTATGATGAAGAAAAAGTTATAAAAATACGTATTAATACATACTTAGAAAAATTTAATGAAATAGTAGACAAATTTAACAGCAAAAGAAAAGAACTAATTAATAAAATATTATCCTATCGCAATAAAGATGCAAATGAATTTATTGAATTGCCAATAGCAAAAATTGGTCGGGATTTGGATTTGACGCTTGATGAAATTGAGGAACATTTACATTCATTTGAAATTTTTAATTTAATTGATATTGACCAATCAGCAATTCTTTCGGGTATAAAAATTCTTCAACCTCGAATGGAGAACGAAACAATTTTATCAGTGCTTCATATAATTCTTGATAGGAAAAACATCGCTTTGAAAAAGGTCGAAATTGTCCGTCAATATGCTGATACAGATAAATGTAAACAACGTTTTATTATGGAATATTTTGATAAAAAAAATACTTATACAGATTGTGGCGTTTGCTCATCTTGCAAACAATCAGGTAAGAAATTAGGCAAAAAATTACTTGAAAAAGCACAAAATACAACACATAACCTTGTAAATAACGCAAAAATTTATCCTAAGAAGACATATTCAGTCTTTAATCCCGACATTGATGCTGATAAAGTGGAATTAATTAAATCAATGCTTGAGGCTCATAAATGCCTTGATGAAATTGCAAATGCTTTGGACTTTACATCGCCCGAGCTTGCTTCATTTATTGAAAGAAAAATAAACTCAGGGGAAATCTTTCCGAAATTTTGGTTTTTGGATAGAAATTTGTTAAATCAGGTATATTTGATAATCAAAAATGCACCCTATATTCGATTAATACAAATCAGGGAGAGAATTGATTCTGAAATTACTCTCCCTGAGTTAAGAATTGCTGTTGCAATTTGCAGAAAAGAATTAAAATCAAGAATGAAATATCAAGAATGAATTAGTCTATATTGAGATGTTTCTTAATTTTCTCAACGTCTTTTGCAAGTTCGCTAAGATTATGTATCACAGCTTCATTTTTGAAATAAGTCAGCCTATCTCGTGCAGGAGAGCCACCATAGACGCCTTTTTTAGTAATTGAACTTGCTACACCCGATTGTGCAATTAATATTACGTCATCTGTTATCTCAAAATGTCCTGCCAAACCCACTTGGCCACCAAATCTACAACGTTTGCCTACTTTAACGCTTCCTGCAATGCCTACTTGTGCAGCCGCGGCGGTATTTTCGCCAATTTCTACGTTATGTCCAATTTGAATAAGATTATCCAATTTCACTCCATCAGCAATAATTGTTGAGCCAACAAAGGCACGGTCTATTGTCGTATTTGCACCAATTTCTACGTCGTTTCCAATTTTTACATTGCCGATTTGCGGAATTTTTGTGTATGAACCGTCAGGATTTTCTATAAATCCAAATCCATCAGAGCCAATCACAGCGCCCGAATGAATTAGACAATTTTCACCAATTTCTGTATCTTGATAGCAAACACAATTTGCGTGCAATACAGTTCTCGAGCCAATTTTGCAATTTTCATATAGTACAACGTTGGGTTTTAGCACAACGTCATCCGCAATTTTTACGTTATCGCCAATCCAGCAATATGCACCAATTGATACATTAGGTGCAATCTCTGCGCTCTCGCTAATTATAGCAGTTGGATGAATTCCTTTTGGAACTTCCTGTTTTGGAACAAACAATTCAACAAGATGAATGAAAGCATAAAATGGATTTTCTACTTTTATAAAAGCTTGATTTTCTTTTGGCTGAGCAATTTCATCTGTCTTAATAATAATGCAAGTAGCATTATTATTTTCAAAATACTTTCGGAATTTATCATCAGAAAAAAATGTTATATCGCCTTGTCCGCTATGCTCAATACGATTGAAATTTGTTATTGGTGTGTTTGTATTCCCTACAATAATACCACCTATTAATTTAGCAATTTCTTCTACTAAAATATTCATAATCTAATTTGTTTATTTTACAGGATTATTGGTTTTTAAATCTGTTGAATCAGTGGGATTATTTTGCTCAAATTGACGTTCATCAGAAGGTTGTGACTGCTTAGTTTTTGGATTTTGTGGTTGAGTTCGGGATACACGACGTGGCGCCACTGATTCCTTCTTTTGATTTGCTGGGTCTTTCGCAATCTTTTCTTCTAGTTGAGCTTCCAATTCCTTTACATCCACACCAAGCTCACGTAATACATCAACCGTCAGGTCATATTTAAAATTAACATAAGCTAATGGCTGGACGCTTTGGTCAAAAACAATGTCAAAGTTTCGCTTATTTGCAACTTTTTGAACTGCTGCAGCTATTTTCTGGTCAACAGGCAAAAGGATTTGTTTTACCATCTTATCATATTCACCGCCAGGGCCAAATTTAGATTTTGAATACGCATCCGCATTGGTTTTTAATTCTTTTAATTGCTGCTCTTTTGCTGCTTTTTCAGCGTCAGTCCAAATCAAACGGTTCTTATTTATATCGAATTCCAAATTGCCTATATTTGTTTGCATTGTAGCAAATTCCCGCTTCCATTCATCAACAAAAGATTGAATACGTTGTTCCGCCTGTTGCGCTTCGATAAAATTATCCCTAATTGTTTGAGAATTAATAAATCCTACGCGTTGTGCTTTTAAAGAAAATGGGATTAGTACAAGAAAAATTAAAATCCAAAATTTTTTCATTATCAAATTCTAAGTATTAATTATTGCCGCGCTTTATTACATCAAGTACTTTATATGTTATATCGAACTTTTCATCGTAATATAATAATGCTTGCGACGTTTTATCAAATACAAGATTGATTTTTTCATCCTTTGAAACTTGCTTGATGGATTTAAGTATTTTTTCTCTAATTGGTGCAAGGTATTGTTCGCGAGTCGCTGTAAGTTCACCTGTTTGCCCAAATTTTTGCTCTTGATATTGTAGCATTTGTAAATTCATTTGCTGCAATGATTCTTCTTCTTTTTGTTGTTGTTCAGAGTTCATTATTGACCTGCTCTTCTGGTATTTAGACAACCTTTCATCAAGGTCTTTTTTCATTGCAAGCAGAGAATCCTGCCATTTTTTACCAATATCATTCAATTTCTTATCAGCGTCAACAGCTTCAGGCATTTCTTTAAGTATAATTTCAAGATCGACAACCCCAACTTTAAGTGGTTGAGGGGGTGGTGATTGCTGAGCATTGACTGGTATTTTCAAAAGCAAAGCAAATACAAAAATCGATAAAATTTTAATTAATTTGTAGTTCATTTTTCTTCCCTTTTATGTTTTACATATATCAAATTTAACTATAATTCATATAATAATAATTATTGTTGCCCTATATTGAATAAGAATTGCCAACCTGAGGGTTTTGTTGCTCCATAAATAGGATCAAACCCATATCCATAGCTAAATCCAATCATTCCTAAAGGCATAATGTATAATTGCACCCCAATACCAGCTGACCTTCTTAAATTGAAAGGATCGGTCTTGCGAAAGGATTGCCAAATATTCCCAGCTTCTGCAAAAGCATAAAAATATATGGGATATGGATCCATTGTTACCGCAAACCGCAGCTCAGTTGAATACTTCGCAAGTACATAACTTCCGTCATCAGGCCCAAAGCTCCTTTCGGTATACCCTCGCATTGGTGTTACACCCCAAACGCTTATTCCACTGCCCCCCATATAGTACCTCTCGATTGGTGGTATCGTTGAATCTGACTTTAATCCTACAATATATCCCCATTTTGAACTTAACATTAGCACTAATCGGTCTTGCCCTTTTATTTGTAATAGGGGATTATAAATGTCCAAACCTATATCTGTTTTGAAGTAATCAGTTTTCCCAATTCCTAAAGCACCCATTGCAAAAGTGTTTGAAAATGTAAATTTCGAACCTACCGAAGGAAAAAATTGATTGTTTAAGCTTATTCGTGAAAATTGCTGCGAAATTGCGACTTCTAATCCGGGAATGAAACTTGATTGTGTGCTGTTATCAACATCATTATACATAACTCGAAAATCCCAATCGCCACGCCAATAATCATCAGGCCATTTAAATCGACGTCCAATATTTACCGTTCCGCCCGCCCTTCGCATATAAAAATAATCTGAATAACGTGAATCGAATAAGTTGAATCCAAATGTTGTTGGTTCATCATATAACCATGGCTCCGTAAACCCTAACGAAAATGTCTGATACCTATTAAGCTGGCCAATTTCTACATTTAAATTTAATATCTGCCCACTCCCACCTCTAAATGGCTCAGCAAGTGAAAAGTTATTAAATGTCAAACCAATTGACGCTGTCAATCCAATAACACCCGCATATCCTATCGATGCATTGAAGGTATCAGTCGAGCGCTCCTCAACATTATAAACTATATCCACACTTGTGTTATCTAATTTTGATGGAGCGACATTCGGTTGTAATTTCTCGGGATTGAAATAATTGAGCATACCCAGTGCGCGAATGCTTCGTATCACTGCTGAACGGTCAAAATAATCGCCAGGCATTGTGAAAAGCTCACGCCTGATTACCTTATCCTTTGTCTTTGTATTACCAACAATATCAATTTTGCCAATTTTAAATCTCTGACCTTCATAAACATAGACTTTAATATCTACTGAATCGGATGTCACCCGCGTTTCATTAGGAATAAAGCGGGCTTGCAGATAACCATTATCGAGATAAAGTGATGCAGCATCGGATTGATCTTCATTCCCTTCGAGATTCTTTTTGAATTTTTCTCCATCATATACATCACCTTTTTTGAAATTTAGCCGATTCCTTAACAATTCATCAGAATAAATTGTGTTTCCTTCAAAATCTATATTGCGAACAAAATATTGATCGCCTTCTTTAACTTTTAATAATATATTTACCCATCCTTTTTTCACATCATAACTTACTGAATCGCTCACTAACTCACCATCCATATACCCATTCTTTTTAAAAAATTCATCAAGCAATTTTTTGTCTTCTTGGTATTTCTTTTCATCGAATTTTGCTGAACGCCAGAATTGCCACCAAGTCTTTGTCTTTGTATCTTTAAATGCTTTTGCTAATTTTTTATCTGAAAAATGAGAATTGCCTTCAAAATCTATCGAATGAACTTTAAATTTTGTGCCTTCATCTATAAACAAGTATAAATCTACATAATTCTTTAAATCTGTATAACGCACCTCGGGACTGATTTGTGCAAATGCAAGCCCTTCTTTATTATACGCTTCTTTCAATCGCTTCTTTATCAGCATTGTGTCATAATTTGATAAAATATCCCCTTTGTTCTTTTGCACTTCTTTCATCAAATCCTTTGTATTAATTTTATCATTATCTTTGATTATAATTTCATTAATACGGGGATATTCTTCAACTTCAATCAACAGAAAAACACCGCCTTCAGTAATTTTATCTATTTTTATCTCGACTTTATGGAATTGGCTTCTTTTCCATATATTTAATGTGGCTTCTTGAATTTTTGTATCATAAGGTATATTTATTACATCGCCAATATGCAAATTCGATAATGTGATAATTGTTTGAGCATCCACAAAATTATTACCTTCTGTGGAAATTCCCAAAATAGTTACAGGCTTAATTGTGTTTTCCACTACTTGCGCAAAAGATTGAGTATAACATAGTAGTAGAGCAATAAAAATACTATAAATGATACTTTTATTCATTAGCGATTTACTTGTTCCAGAATTTTGAAAAATTAAAATTCTCGCTTTTAATTTGTTTGGAAGTTTTTCCGAACCTGCGTTCTCTTTTTGCGTAATCATTCAGTGCCTCGTATAAATCTTCTCTATGAAAATCGGGCCAGAGCTTGTCAGTGATAAATAATTCGCCATATGCCATTTCCCAAAGCATAAAATTGCTCAATCGGAGCTCGCCCGACGTGCGTATCATTAAATCTACATCAGGCAAATCGCGTGTTTGCAAATAAGAAGCAAAAACCTCTTCGGTAATGTCCTCTGGGGATAACTTACCGCTACGTACATCCAAAGCAATCATTTGCAAAGCACGCACAATATCCCATCTCCCGCTGTAGCTTAATGCAAGTGTCAGCGTCAACCCTTTATTCTTTTTTGTCAATTCTATAGCACTATAAAGCAATTCCTGTATCACTGTGGGTAGCGCACTTGTTTTTCCAATTGTCTTAATACGCACTTTATTTTCATGCAATTCTGCAACTTCTCTACGCAAATAAATTTCTAATAATTGCATAAGCCCATTTACTTCTTCGGCGGGACGATTCCAATTTTCTATAGAAAATGAATATAGAGTTAAATATTCAATACCTAATTGTGAACATGCTTTCACAATATCACGAACGCTTTCAATTCCTTGCCTATGCCCTTCATATCTTGATAAACCTTGTCGCTCAGCCCATCTTCCATTTCCATCCATTATAATTCCAATATGATGAGGTAATTTCCCTTTTTCCTGAATTTGCTGTTGCAAATTCTTATCTTCCTGGCTTATTTCATTATGCCACATTTTATCCTTTTATTATTATATCGAACAAAATTACGATTTTCCCTCTCTTTACTATTAATAAAAAATACTAAATTATGAAAAAAGTAAAAATTACTATTATATATTCGTTTAAAACCGATAATTATTTTGTATTTATATCGGTTTATTTTTATTTATAACGAAGAGACTCCAAATGCGGGGTCTATTTGTTATATATTAATGATGTAATGTGGATTATGTGCCTGCACCATCTTGGTGCAGAGATACCCTGAGCATATCTCTGCTTGTGTAGGGGCGTATCGCTACACACATATTTTTGAACCCACGACTTAAGTCGTGGGTTCAAAGCACAAGCAAGGATGCTTATGCCACATTGTCATTCTGAACGAAGTGAAGAATCTATTCTCATCAGAATGAATTCCTTGCTTCACTTGGAATGACAAGTGGACAATTCCACCTTAAAAGTGGGGAAATAAAAAAAAGACGGTATATATACCGTCTCTACAAAATAAATAAGCAAATACATTATAATGTCGGTGTGCCAGGTTCCCAATTGCAAGGTGTCATTTTACCTGTTTGCAATGCTTGAAGCACTCTCAATGTTTCGGCTGAGCTACGGCCCGCTTCTTCGGGATGAACAACATAGTAACGCACATTTCCTTCGGGGTCAATAATAAATAATCCACGAACTGCATGGCCTGCACTTTCGCGATATACATTATAATCCTTTGAGATTTGATGAGTTGAATCAGCAAGCATTGGGAATGGCAAATTCATCAACCCAGGCAAGCTTTGACGCCATGCGAGATGTGAAAATTGGCTATCTACCGAGCAAGCCAATACTTCTGTATTGATTTTTTTGAATTCTTCGTAATGTTTGCCAAATTCTTCAATTTCTGTGGGGCAAACAAATGTAAAATCAGCTGGATAAAAGAAAAATACAAGCCACTTCCCTTTGTAATCATCAAGCGAAATCTCTTTGAATGCATTCTCGGGATTTAAATTAGCTGCATTGCCGCCTACAACAGCACTGCCTTTGAATTTTGGTGCGGGTTCTCCAACGAATATACCCATTTTTAATCTCCTTTAAATAATTAATTAACAAAATATAAAATTAATATAACTTATTAACGAAAATATAAAAAATTAGTTTTAACTAAATTAATATTTATTTGATTATAAGGGCAATAATCCACTTGAAAATGATATAATTTGATATATATATGCAAAAGCATCCACCTGGTCATCATTTCGCGCTCGTGGAAAATTTAACAATTCTCCTTCAAATGCTTCTAAATATTGAGCATTTCTTTTGAAATATACTTTCCCTGCCTCAACCATAGATGCCATTGGTAAGGCTCGAGAAATCTTGTCTTTATCCGCTTTTAATGATTTTATTGGCAATCCCTCTTTCAATGCGGATTGCAGCAAACTGCTTTGATATTGCACATTTTCAATGCCAATCAATACAGGGCGATATTTTTGATAATTATATTTAATCAAATTCAAATGCTCTGTCGCCTCGAATTTTTCCCGAATTATATCTAAAATAAGTATATCATTATTGATTGTTTGAGCAAATGTAAGAATTACTGTAAAATCCGCTGTTTCCTTTGTAGAACTTGCTAAATCTACTGTCGAAAAGATTTTGCATAAGTTTTTGCTGATGCGTTCCCTCTGCCCATTTTTATAATTTAAAATATAATTCCTATCATCTTCATCAAAATACTGGAACCATAATCGTTTGAATATACTTGAACCCGCTGGTACTGGTTCCTGCTGATATAATGCAGAAAACCAATATGAACCAATTGATTGCTTGATTTGATTGAGTTTGTCTATATCATATCTTTCTGGCCATAATGAATCGCCAATCTTTCTTCCTAATACATCATTTTCAATTGCAACTGCGGGCAAATTTATATGTTGCCATTGATAACCCGATGTCGCAAAATTGCTGCTCAAAAGCCGACCTGCCAAATCATCTTCATTCCAGCGTGTCATAATAATAATCATTGCACCATCAGGTTCTAATCGTGTGAAAGCAGTAGAATTAAACCATTCAAAAACCTTATCGCGATATGTTATTGAATTTGCCTCAGCATCATTTTTTATAGGGTCGTCGATTATCATAATATTTGCACCTTTGCCTGTGATTGCACCGCCTGTCCCTACTGCAAATAACCCACCCGAATGCCCAAGAAATTCAAAGCTATTCGCACGGCGATGTTCAGGATTGATTTGCAAATTGAATATTTGAAGCCCAAATTCCTTTAGAATATCGCGAATCTTTCTGCTCCAGCCTTCCGATAGACTCGCTTGGTATGACGATAATATAATGCGTTTATCAGGAAAATTCCCAAGATACCAAGCGGGGAAATATTTTGAAATAAATTCCGATTTGCCGTGGCGTGGCGGGAGATTTACAATCAAAAATCGTTCTTCCCCTCGTAGAATTTTAAACAAATATTCCTCAATTAGTCCAAAATGCTTGGCATATCTCCATCGCCCTTGCGAGACATAATTTGCAAAAAACGATGGAGATAATCGCACTAATTTCAATAATTCTCTATTATCTTGCACAAATTTTCAAAGCCCATATTTTCGCTTTAATTTCATTATATATTGTGAACTCACTTGCAATTGTAACGCCATTTCTTTTACATTCATTTGCAAATGCTTTTGAATAAATTTCACAATGAATTTTTCCAAACGTGAGATGCGCGGTATATAAATATACATTCCCGATAATTTTCTAAGCAAATCCCGCGTTGGCTCAATTCCAATAGCATCAGCAAGCAATAATAAGTCAGGAGTTAAATCATCACGCTCAATTTCCTCAAAAATATCTTTCATTTGATTGCCTTAATTAAATTCAAAAAAATCATCAATTTCTAAATCATCGAAAAATCCTTCGATAAGATATTGTAATTCTTCTATAATATTTTCATCAAATACATTGTGCAATTTCAATTGCTTAAAAAATTCATTAAAAATAATAAGCATCAAAGCATTTTTTTCATCACGTTCCAGTGGCTCATCGGCTTGAATTCGAGCAATTTCCTCACGGGGATAATTGATCTGAATTGAATAATTGATTGATTTTTGGTTTTGCATAACTACCTCATAATTAAAATAATTTTTATAATTTTGTAATAAATTGTTTTCAAATATTTGCAAATTTATTTACAACAAAATTATGTAATATTTACATATATACAAAGTAAATTATACATATTTTATTTAAAAAATATATTTTATTAATGGATGAGATAAATAAAGCAATTGGCAAGCGATTGCGCCTAATACGAAATATTTTCAATGAAGGAGGCAAGCTTTCGGCTCAGCAATTCGCATTTTTGCTCAATGAAACGCGCGATAAAATCATTAGCTATGAATTAGGTAGGTCGGCAATTCCAATTCGTATGCTTATTGAACTTTATAATCGCGGAATTAATATTATTTGGTTGCTTACAGGCGATGGTGATATTTTTGCCAAAAATGAAGCAGGACGCCGATTTAAACAAAATATTAAATTTGAGATTAATTCAAAATCTGAAATTGAAAAATTGATGAAAATCGATGATGCTGGCAACGATTTTCCAATATTAAAAGTCGCAGCCGGGAAAATTCCAAAAAAGCAAAAAGATAAAAAACAAAATCCCGATTAATTTATTAACTTTTATAATGTGCGCAAGAATCCACCATCCACAGGGAAATTAATACCTGTAATATAGCGTGCATAATCTGACGCAAGAAATGCTGCAGCATAACCAATATCATTGGGCGTCCCCATAAATCCAATTGGTATATCTTTGGTACGGCTTTGAAGCTCCTCTTCCATTGTAATGCCTTTACGCTTTGCTTCCGATTCGATTAATACTGTTTGTCTTTCAGTAAGTATGTAGCCTGGTAAAATATTATTAACTGTGATATTGAACGGGGCAAGCTCGCGTGATATAATTTTTGCCCAACTTGAAACAGCGCCCCTCACAGTATTTGAAACGCCTAAATTATCCAAAGGTTGTTTTGCACCAATTGATGTAATATTAATAATGCGTCCCCACCTATTTGCTTTCATTTCAGGCAATAATAAATTGAGTAGAACTTGGTAAGAAAGCAAATGCATATTAAATGCCTTTTGAAACTCGTTAAGCGGCGCTGTCGATGCTGGTCCTGGGTCAGGTCCGCCTGTATTATTTACAAGAATTTGGATAGGTTGGATTTCAGAAATTTTTTCAGATACTTTTTCTTTTAATTCGTTTGGATTTGCATAATCGCAAGCAATATAATCATAGTATTGATTATTATTGCGAGGCAATTCATCAATTAAATTTTTTAGATTTTCTTCCGAGCGTGAAATAATCAAGAGATTTGCGCCTGCTTCTGCAAATACTTTGGCAATACCTCTGCCAATGCCTTGTGATCCGCCGCCAATAAGGGCAGTTTTATTTTTTAATGAAATATTCATAATACTTTTTTTTAAAATTGAATATTGCTAATTTAAGGAATTTTCAATAAATTTAAATATTTTCAGTAAAAACCCCATACACGACTTTTCTACATAGATATTCTCCCTTAAAAAGGGGATAGGGGGATTTCTTTCCGTATGAACTTACGACTTTAGTCGTAGGTTCAAAGCACAATCAAGGATGATTGTGCTACAT
>JAGOIG010000176.1 GCA_017995735.1 Candidatus Kapaibacterium sp.
TGTGTAAACGGAATTTGACGAGACTTGTAAATTCATCTTCTTCGAGAACTTCAAAATCAGTAATTGCAGATTTGCCACCTCGTTTAACAACAGTGTATTTCTTTCTATCTTGATTAGATCTATCAATTGGAGCATCAATTGTTCCTTGGGGTTCAGGAAATTTTCCCCACACTATTCCCCAATACTCACGAGATACTGTATGATTATGAAATTGTCGTGAAAGAATTGTATCGACTGATGAATTTTTTGAAATGACAAGTAATCCTGACGTATTTTTATCAATGCGATGAATTATGCCTGGGCGAATTTCAGGACTTTCAAAAATTTTGGATTCATCTATATCCTCTTCATCTGAATCATCAGAATCTCTATCAAGTTCAATTGGGATTGGATTACGATTGCCAAGGTAATAAAGCACAGCATTAACAAGAGTACCATATCTATTGCCAAAAGCAGGATGTACAACCATTCCCGCAGGCTTATTGACAACAATTAAATAGTCGTCTTCATAAACAATATTAAGGGGAATATCTTGGGGAACAAGTTCCATTGGTGGCGGTTTAAGTATTTTACATTGGATAAAATCATTTGGATAAACTTTTGAGTTTTGCTTTGCGACTTTACCATTAATTAGCACTCTACCTTGAGAAATTGAATGCTGAACTTTGGTTCGTGTTGCATTTTGGAAGCAATGAGTCAAATAAACATCCACTCTTTCGGGATTCTGGCCTTTTGCGACAATGAGTTCAAAATTTTGCTCAATATATTCGGGATGATTATCTAACATAAAGATAGAAAAATACAAATAATTAAATTAAAATAGCCCTGTACGCTTTATAACGACTAAGGTTCTATCATCATTAAATTGAGAGGAAGCTGAGAATTTTTGCACTTCTTCGAGGATTTGAAGAGCAATTTCTTTAGCAGTAAAATCGCGATATTTTGCAATCAATTCTTTGAGGCGGTCATAGCCGAAAAATTCATCCTTTTCATTTTCTGCTTCGACTACTCCATCAGTAACTAAAACGAGGATATCACCAATTTTCATTCGGATATTTTCGATATTAAACTTTTGATTGGGGACTAAGCCTAAAATACCACCCGTAGATTGGAGCAAAGAGAATCTATCGCTTTCACGACGATAATGAATTGGTTCGGTATGCCCCGCATTAGCATAAAGTACAAGACGGTTGGAGGATTCTGAAATCTCACAATAGAACATAGTTAGGAATCTTTCAAGAGGGAAAGTTTCATAAACAATATTATTAAGATGGTACATCAAGCTTGAAATTTTGGGAGCAAATTTATGGGACATAGAAATAGCACCAGATACAAACAGAGCTTGAATTGCAGCCGTTAAGCCTTTGCTTGAAGCATCACCTATTAAAATAGCTAATCTATTTTCCTCTGTTTCAAGACTGGGAAGGTAATCAAAAAAATCACCACCAACATCGCTATCAGGAACGCAAATTCCATAAATTTCGAAATCAGAAAAATTAATAGTATGATCGGGGAGTAAATTTCTTTGAATTTCAGCAGCACGAGCGAGGTCTTGACGTATCTTTTCTTGACTTTTAATCAACCTAAAATCGTGCAATCTTGCCGATGCAATTGTGCTAATAATTGACAATGTTTCGTAAAAACTTTGAAGGATTTCGGGTGCATTGAATCCAAGAACGTACTCATAAAATCTGCCCCATTTGGTTCGCACGACCTCTCCTACACCTGTTGCAGAATAAATAAATATTCCACTTTCTTTTAAAAGTTTATCGGTTTCATATTGCAACTTGGTTTTTTCGATATGTAATTCTTTAAGAATGGGTTGGTCATCAATATTCAAAATATAATCATCGGGAATTTTATTAACATTACCATATTGAAAGAGTAATCTATATGCTTTTTTATCGGGCAATAATTCCCAAATACGGCCCCCCGTAATTTGAAATTCGGGACTATTTACAACTTGGCGAACTAAATTTTTCAAAAATGTATACTCATCCGAGAATTGCTGGCTTGCAATTTGTTCAACTAATTTATATATTCGCTTTTGAGTTTGACTTGCTGAATCCATAGGATTTTATATTAATTTTAGTACCTTCATTGCATCGCTAATTTTATCTAAATTAGATTTTGCAATTGGAACTAATGGTAGACGAACAAAAGGTTCAATTAGTCCCATTAATCCAAGAGCTGCTTTGACAGGGACAGGGTTAGTTTCAATAAAATTGAGCTGCATTAAATCCAATAGTTCATAATGAATTTTGCGAGCTTGCAAATAATCATTAGCAAGTGCAAGCTGAACCATAGATTTTAGTTCAGTTGGTGCAAAATTAGATAGAACCGAAACAATACCTCTGGCACCGATTGACATCAAAGGCAATGTCAGAGCATCATCGCCACTAAGAAGAGCAAAATTTTCAGGTGCGGATTTGATTATATTCATTGCTTGCTCAAGATTTCCCGATGCTTCTTTTGTGGCTACAACATTCTTGCATTGTTTGGCAATTTCAATTTGTGTATCAGCCGAAATATTTACAGCAGTTCTACCGGGAACATTATAAATTATCTGTGGCAAATCTACTTGCTCGCTAATTGCGAGGAAATGTTGCAATAATCCTAGCTGAGTTGGTTTATTATAATAAGGTGCGACGAGCAATAATGCATCAGCACCTTCGGATTTAGCTAAGGTCGATAATTCAATTGTAGCCTTAGTATCGTTTGTGCCCGTGCCTGCAATAATTGGAACTCTACCATTTGCAATTTGAATTGCCTTAATAATTAATGCAATGCGTTCTTTATGGGAAAGAGTGGCGCTCTCACCTGTTGAACCACAAACTACGATGCCATCGACTTGTCTTTCAATTTGATATTCAATCAACCGCTCGAATGCATCGAAATCTATATCGAGATTACTTTTAAAAGGTGTGACAATAGCAGTTATAACACCTTGTGGAATGAATTTACTCATAATAACCTTAAATTTAATATTAACAAATACAATTTTTATAAATTAAGAAAAAAATATAAATCAGTAGCAAAAGAGTTATTTATAACGTCATTTATGGAGAAAAATAGGGGAAGTGGATTATAAAGAAATTCATTTAAAAAAATTATAAATAATTGTTTTTTATATTAATAATTATTCTTAATTTTGTTAAAAAATAATAAAAAAATGGAGAAATATTTACTTTCT
>JAGOIG010000177.1 GCA_017995735.1 Candidatus Kapaibacterium sp.
CTTCGGCCCCGCATCATACCAAAAAAATTTCCCTAAGCTTTTGTATTTCTTTTTTAATTTATGCATAATTTATAATTATGAATAATTCATATCAAGAAAAATTAAATTTGATTATAAACGATTATCAGAGTGGAAGCCGCGAAATTGCTACAAATGTATTTGACTTTGTTCTGGATTTTGTTAATAATGCAAATACTGATAATTGGCAAAACGAATTAAGTCAATATCTTTCAAAGATCGCAATGCAAAAAAAATCAATGGCAATTGTAAAAAATCAAATTCTGCAAATTCAAAATTTCCTTTCTATTTGTAAAAACAAATATGAATTTTTACAAAAATTGCAAAATGTTGAAATTAATTTTAAAGATTCAATTAATAGAATTATAAATACTCTTCAATTGGAGATATTCAATCAAAATGATAAATACAAAATTATAACTTGTTCATATAGCAGCACAATTCGAGATGTGTTATTGCATTTTTCAAATATTTGCAGAATTGATATTTATTTGATTGTATCAATATTTAAGAATAAGAATGTAACAGAAAAATATGTAAATGATTTTGTTAATAGTTCCATAAAAGTTCAAACACTCGAGTTGAGTAATATAGAATCAGTTATAAGAGAAATTGATTTTGGTATGATTGGTTCTGATGCAGTAGTGACAGATAAATACATTATCAATGGGTTTCCATCGTTATTGCTTGCAAAAGAATTAAAAAAAGTCAATTTACCATTTTATGTAGTTTCTGAAAAATTGAAATTCATTGATGAAATCGAAATGGAAGATGGGTTTGATAAAATACCCATAAATTTAATCACAAAAATCATAACAGATTAAAATGGAACAAAATCAGAATAAAATACCAACGCGTGACGAAGCCTGGACTTTGCTTCTCGAGTATAATCAAAATCAATCATTAATCAATCATGCACTATCAGTAGAAGGAGTAATGAGGCATTTCGCACGATTGAATAATGAGGATGAAGAAAAATGGGGTATAATTGGATTAGTCCACGATTTAGATTATGAAAAATATCCTGACCAACACTGCACAATGACTAAAATAATTCTTGAGGAGCATAATTGGAATAGTGAGTGGATTCGAGCAGTTCTATCACATGCTTATGGATTTACAACCGATATTGAACCGCAAACACAGCTTGAGAAAACTCTTTATGCAATTGATGAGCTAACAGGTTTGATTACAGCAGTAGCATTGGTTAGACCATCCAAAAAGATTGCAGATGTCGAAGTGAAATCAGTAAAAAAGAAATGGAAGGAAAAGCAATTTGCAAGTGGTGTAAATAGAGAAGTTATTCAAGCAGGTGCTGAAAGGCTTGGCATTCCATTGGATGATCTAATTGCTGAGACAATTAAAGGAATGCAAGAAATTGCTGAGAATATAGGGTTATAAGAATTACTTTGCTTATACCGAAAAATGATGCAAATTAATTTAAAATTAGACTAAATTAGGTTTGGTGCGGAAGAGGGGACTTGAACCCCTATGCCTTTTGAGCACCACCCCCTCAAGATGGCGTGTCTGCCAATTTCACCACTTCCGCAAATTCGAGGAACACAAAATTACAAAAAAATTTTTTGTTATTCTTGTAGCACATAGGGGAATCGAACCCCTATTTTAACCTTGAGAGGGTTACGTCCTAACCGTTAGACGAATGCGCCATCTAATTTTCACAAAATTACGTAATTTTCTTAAATTTTCGTAATTTGATATAATTTCAATTATAAAACAAGCAAAATATGACCTTGCCAAATCATTGGACAGATGATGAATTTCTTATATTATATTTAAATAAGCATTTGCAAGCACATCAAATTCGCAATATTATAGATAGATACGATTCGCTATCGAAATTTTTGGATAGCCCTCAATCAAATTTAATTATAAATGATACAAATCTCTTCGAAACTTTAGAACATAAAGAAAAAATAAAAGATTCCATTCCGAAATTTATTGAGAAATGCCAGAAGCTAGATATTCAAGCGATAACATTTTGGGATAATCAGTACCCCGAATTATTAAGGAATATCAGTTCCCCACCAATTCTTTTATATTTTAAAGGTAATTTAGATATAGAAAATAAAAATAGTATAGCAGTAGTTGGTACTCGCAGGCATACAACTTATGGGAAATTGACTGCCGAACGATTTGTTTCATATTTTGCTGAACGTGATGTGATAATTATCAGCGGGCTTGCATACGGAATTGATACAATTGCACATAAAACGACATTGGAACGTAAGGGCAAAACTATTGCCGTAGTTGCCTCAGGGCTAGATAAAATTGGACCGCAATTGGCAAAAGATTTATCAAATAAAATAATAGAACAAGGTGGCGCAATAATTAGCGAATACTTGCCAGGCACATCTGCAAAGCCAGGATACTTTCCTCAACGTAATAGAATAATAAGTGGAATGTGCAGTGCAACATTGGTAATAGAAAGCGGAATTAAGGGCGGGTCGCTTATAACAGCTCAATATGCACTTGAGGAGGGCCGCGATGTTTTTGCTGTTCCCGGGAACATTACGTCCGAGAAAAGTCAAGGGACTAATTTTTTAATCAAAAATAATTCTGCTACTCCTGCGCTTAGCCCCGAGCAAATGTTTAAGGATCTTGGTTGGGATAAATTTATATTTAAAGAAAATGGGCAGAATTCATTGAAATTTGATAATGATTTAGAACAAAAAATTTTTGATGCACTATCTTTTGAACCTATCCAAATTGATGAATTGAGCAATAAACTCAATATTGAAATGTCTCAGCTGCTTGTTAATTTGCTAAATCTTGAATTTAAAGGCTATATAAAGGAACTTGCAGGCAAAAATTATATTAAAAATTATTAATTAATTGTAAATTATGGCATATATAATTTATAATAAAGCTTTTAAAGATATTTATTCTCATAGAATAAATGATTTTTGCAATTTTGAGCTAATTATTGATGAATATATTCGGAAAGATTTATTAGAAAACTTAACAATAATTTTACCAACTAAAAGAATTATAAAATACTTACAATTTCAATTAGTAAATAAGTATTTCGATAATCATAAAAAACCACTAAGCGATTATAATATATATAATTTTGAAGATTTTACTAATTTATTATACAAGCAAGTATTTCAAATTTCCCAAAGTCAAGAAATATCAGATGCTTTAAGGC
>JAGOIG010000178.1 GCA_017995735.1 Candidatus Kapaibacterium sp.
ATACAGAAAAGTGGCTTTGCTGATAAAGTTACTTTTATTTCTACAGGTGGTGGTGCATCCCTTGAATACTTAGAGGGTAAAATATTGCCTGGATTAGCTGCATTGGAAATGTAAAAAATAAGGGGCATAAAATTTATGCCCCTTTATTTATTTATTTCTCTCTTTATTCTAAATTAACAATTATTAATTTGTCCTAACTTTTGATTTTCGATTATTAAGTTACTTCATTACCCTTTAAAATACTTCTGTGCTTAAGAATTGCACCTATTGCCATCAAAATTAACCCAATAAATAATATTACGGGTAAAATAATGTAATTAATTGTACTCATCAGGGGATTGGGATTTTCCCGGAACAAATCAATTATAGCTAGTACAATGATTAATGTAAATGATATAACAGATATAGTTCCACCTGCAATAGTTATTGGATTTTTGAATATAAGAGAAAAATTATAGGTCTGTTCGCTTGTCTCTTCAAATTGAGGAGCAATTATTTCTTCTTTCTGTTCATTATGTACAATATGGTATCCTGTAATCATAGCTTGAAAATATTCTGAAGGATGCTCGCCTGTTGTTCCAAGATATATATGGCCTACCATAAAAATGGTTAGAAAAAAACCAACAATTGCATGGATAATTGCCATAGGCCAAACACCACCCATCCCGAGAATCTCATCGGGTGCTAACTCAGGAAATAATAATGCCCAACCTGATAAAATTATAATAGGCACAAGGAAATACATCACTCCAAGATATGTGATTTGCTGTAATGGATTGAATTTGCGCTTTTCATTTATTTTAAATGGATGAGGCTTTCTCGCAAAAATATCTAGTAAATAGTACTTTGCTTGAATCCATAAATCCGACATTATTCTTTTAAAAATTGGTACATAATATTTAATATTACCTGAAATTATATTCATTATAAAATAGAAAATATAATTTATGGTTAATAAAATACCCGATATATTATGAATTAGCATTCCAGTTTTAAAAGGAAATAATAAACTGCTAGTTGCTGAGTAATGCATGCTTATCCCTGAGAGTATCAAAAGTAGCATAAGTAAAGCATTTAAAAGGTGCCAAATCCTTAACCAAATGGGATAAAAATAAATTTTTCTCATTATTTACCTCTATAAAAATACCAGCGTAAAAATCCATGCAGTAATAGAACAACAATCACTACTCCAAATATTATTAAACTGAGGGTATCAAGTATTATATTTCTTGTGCTACCGACTACATAAGCATCGCTAAGCAAAGTACCGTTAATAAATCCATATTTCTGCCTTGATACGGCTCTTTCGTGTTTGTATAATGTGGACATTAGAACAGAATTCCTATTATGGCATTCCTCACATTTTTTAATTGTTTGAAAAGGTGGCAAAATATTGTGGGACAAATTTGGCGGTCTATAGGATGAATGGCAGTCGATACATCTCACAGTTTCATAATGTGTTGAAAGTTCGGGTAACCAATTGTGAGCTTGATTTGTTGTTAAAATCTTGTATTTTTTCATCATAGTTTCATTCGCATGGCAAACCACACAATAAACCATTTTTGTTTTCATTACAACGTCAAAATTGATATGATTATCGCTAAACATACGCCGTGGCGCATAAACTACAGGATTAATATTATGTTCGCCGTGACAAAATGTACAGGTTGGCGCATCAGGATTGCCTTTGGTTAAAGCGACTCCATGAATACTAATACTATATTCCTGAGAAATTGGTAAATGGCATTGACTACAAATATTAGGAACATTTGTCCTATAAATTTTTGAAGTAGGGGATGATGCCCTCTCTAAATCGTGGGTACCATGACAATCTGTACATATTGCAGCATTTGAGTTTCCGCGTGCTATTGCCTGTCCATGAACACTACTGTCATAATTTATTAATGATTTAGCAAATTGACTCTTTCCAATAGAGCTTTTTAAATGGCAATCTAGACAAAGTTTTTCCTGATTTTTTTTCAATGTTGCCATATCGAGTTTCCAATTTGGTGTTAATTTATTAGAATGGCAATAGATACAGGTTGGTGCATTTGGGTTGTTTCTTTGTAATTGCACATAATGGACGCTTTTTAAGTGATCTTCTTTTTCCTTCGTGTGGCATTTCCCGCAATAATTTGTCGAATTTAAAAAATTGATGGGGCTTGATGGGCTCTGACTTGTCTTGACTTCATGATGACCATGACATCCCTTGCAATTTACATCGGGTGAGCCACCAACTCCATCCGCCATTGCTATTTGCGGATGAAATATATGTTTATCCATTGGAGCTTTATGGCATTCTTTACAATTTATTGGAGTTATATTTGCTTTGTGCGGAATCTCATCAGGATTGAAACCCTTATGGCAATCTATACATTTTAATTTGTTGTGAGCAGATTGTAAAAATATAGATTTATTCACATAGATTGATACTGTTTGCCCATTTTTATCCATTTCCAAAGTTGGATCATTATGACAATCTAAGCATACTTCGTTGCTTTGTGCATATATTCTACCTAAACCTAATACCAATAAGAATAATATAGTATTAAATTTGTCCATTTTCTCTCTTTCTTTATTAATATAAATAAACATAAAAAAAGGCTGTCAAATGAATGTTTCACTTGCAGCCCTTAATTATTTTAATCGCATTTTATTTTAAGGTCTGCAACCAATTAACTAATGTATCTAGTTCGGCTTGCCCTCCATTAAATTTAAAGGGATGAGCTTTATTATTAATTTTTTCTGCCCTTAAAAGATATTTTTGAAGAAATTCAGGACTAAACTCGTTACTTCCTATAGATGATAAATCGGGATATTTGCCCGGTTGCTTACTTTCTATACCCTGTGATTTTATTGAGTGACAATTATTGCATTTTTTGTTTAAAAAAATGTCCTTTCCCGTCACTTCCTCGGCGGATGTGAATACACTTGCGCTTAGCAAACCTGCTATCCCTAATGTTATAATTATTTTTTTTATGCTCATAAATTTTCTCCTTAATAAAAAAATTTAATATATTAGACTTTTAAAATTATTAAGTATTGTTTATTAATGTAAAATATTTAATTGTTTGGTGCGCCCTTGTTGATCCATGCTTTTAATTGCAAAAATTTGCATGCTGACGTTGTGTCCCCACTTTTATAAAAATATCCGAACATTGTTCCTTCAATTGAGCTGACTA
>JAGOIG010000179.1 GCA_017995735.1 Candidatus Kapaibacterium sp.
TTTCAATTTTCCCAAGCATAACCCTTACTTCAAGAAAATCGCCGGGCCGGAATTTATTACGTGAATTATCTGCGATGGCTCTTACATTCAAATTTCTTGATGTAGTCGATATTCCAGGGTCAAAGGCGTATACTTTTGCATAGATTGTATCATTTGTGGATTTAGATATAGCTTGAACCATTTGGTTTTCTTTTATTTGCCCAATGTACTCTGCAGGGACTTGAAAATCTATTTTAATTGGATTTGTTTTGACAAGCGTTGTTATATATTGTCCTGCTGAAACGTAAGCGCCAGGACTAATATTGCGCAATCCAATTTTTCCTGCAAAAGGAGCAGTAATATTCGCATAATCTATATTGACTTTTAATTGTTCAATCTGTGCCTGTAAATCTGATATATTAGTTTGAAGATTTTCTACATCTTGTAAGCTTGCGCCATTAATTTTATACAATTCTTGGGTTCTATCCAAATCTTTTTTTGCTTTCGCAAGTTTTACCTCAAGCGCCGTTAATTGAGCTTTCCAATCTCGGTCATCAATTTTGATAAGCAATTGCCCTTGACGAACATTTTGACCTTCTTTAAAATTAATAGACATTATTTGACCTGCAATTGGAGCTTTTATTTCAACTTGTTCATCGGCTAAAATTGTCCCTGTGGTATATATTTCATTAATAACTGAAGTGGGAGTTGCAATAAAAATTTCAACTTCTTGTATGCTTTGATTTCGTGTGTTTTCGCTACGAGATTCATTTGATGTACAAGAATAAAAGAGTGTTCCTGTAATCAATACAGTAATCAAGAGCAATATTTTCCGATTTATATTACACAGATGCATTGATTTTTCCGTTTAAATACCCTATGTAGACGTAAATTTTTAAAATAAGTTTATAATAGTAAAAGTATGTTATAATTCGGTGCTTTCAACTTATTTTTGCTATATTTGTAAAATATTTATAATAATATAAGGAAAATCAATGATGAAAATTACCTTTCCAGAACCCTACCAACATCTTCATAAACCTATCCGAAACATCAATGATATCATAGACGAAAGGCGTACTCCAGGACAAATTGCTTCAGATTTTGTCACTAAATTAATCGGATCATGGAAATTTTTAATAACACAATCAATCTTTATTGTTATATGGTTATTATTAAATGTGGTTGTACTTATTTATCATTGGGATCCTTATCCATTTATCCTTATGAATTTATTGCTATCACTGCAAGCGGCATATGCAACACCTATTATAATGATGAGTCAAAATCGCCAAGAAGAACGCGACAGAATTGATGCACATAATGATTATGAAATCAATCAAAAGGTAGAAGAAGAAGTTAAAATTATTCTTCAGAACCTTGATTCCCAAAATAATGCACTTCAAAATATTTATGATGAGATAAATGAATTAAAGCAAATAATTACATCTCCTTTAAAACCTGACAATGAGAAAAAAAATTAAAAATATATTGTATTGCTATTAAATTTTTTTCCGTAATTTTGATTTTCAGTAATTATTACTGAAAGAAAAACATTGCAAGAAACAAAAAGAATAAAAGAATTCTTATTTCTTATAAAGAGAAAATTAGAAAATGAACAAACCCAACTTTTACAAGTTGGGTATTTTTTATATTCCTTAATTTACCCCAACAATTTCAATCGAATTTCAATTCACAAACCGCAAATGAGCGGTTTTTTTTTAATATTTTATCAATAGGAGTTTATAATGTATTCACAACCAATAATTAATTCAAAAAAATACTACAAAGCATCTCAAAAATTGAGAGCATTTTTCGAGAAGAGCGGATTTGTGGAAGTTGCCACACAATCACGTTTAAGTATATTATCAGCGTGCGAGGATCCATTAACAATTGCAACATTTCAATATTCGGGACAAGTCTGGCCTCTGAAGCAAACGGGACAGATGGATTTAGAATATGAATTATTAACAAATCCGGAATATCCGGGTGTATTTTGTCAATCGACTTCTTATCGGCAAGAACCTAATCCAATTCCAGGAAGGCACGACCTTATTTTTCCAATGTTTGAGTTTGAGGCGCGCGGTGGAATGAAGGATTTAATCAATCTTGAGAAGGACTTACTGAATTACCTTGGCTTTCCTAAATATATTCTTCAATCAGAATTTGTAAAGAGTAAGAATATTGAGCATTCGGGAGATGATTTCTTTGAAATAAATTATCTTGATTTAGCAAAAATATTTGACACAAAGGATATCAGTGCTGAATACGAAGAGAAAATAGGAAATGATATAGCAAACGTTCTATTTTTAGAGAATTTCCCCGAATATACATCCCCCTTTTGGAATATGAAGCGAAATAGTGATGGCATAACAGCAAATAAAGTGGACGTTATTCTTTATGGAATAGAAACATTTGGAAGCGCCGAACGTGAAGTGGATCCAAATATTATGCTCAATCGCTTTCATACAATATCTAACGGAAAATATTCAGAATTGCTATATGCACAATTCGGACGTGCGAGAGTAATGCAGGAATTAGGAGCATTCTTAGATTTGCCAATGACGCCAAGATTTGGCGGTGGTATTGGAATGACTCGATTTATTCGTGCTTTGGATTTGCTTGAAAAATAAAACTTTCGTAAGAATGTTGATTTTAGTAGCGGAGACAGGACTCGAACCTGCAACCTTCGGGTTATGAGCCCGACGAGCTACCAATTGCTCCTCTCCGCGATTTTATTATTTACAAAATTACGAATTTCTTATTTAATAACGATATTAAAGATATTTTAATTTATAGTTCAAAATTTGCAGTGAGTTTATAATAATCTTTAAATGATTTTTTATTGCTTGGCAATGTCTTATCAAGATAATCAATCAAATCCACCCCCGCAGAAAACCATAAATAATTATTATTAACTTTTATTTTTATTGAAGGTCCAAGCCATAAATAAACAGAATAAAAATCAGACCACCAATCGTTAAATTCATAAATGAGGTATTGATCCATATATAGTCCGATGTCAATCAAATTACTAATTTGATATTCTCCATTTGCAAGCCATTCGACTTGATCCAAATAATTAGTATTTTTTGATTCGTGGCGTAAAGATTTCCAATAAATACCCATCCCTTCAATAT
>JAGOIG010000044.1 GCA_017995735.1 Candidatus Kapaibacterium sp.
TGATTTTATTCAAGTTTATAATCGCTTACCAATAGTAATTGATAGAGCAGATGGTATAAAAGTATGGGATAAAAATGGACGTGTGTATTTGGATTTTTTAGCAGGAATAGCTGTTGATGTGCTTGGCCATTCCCATCCCAAAATAATCGAAGCAATCGAAAAACAAGCAAAACGATATTTGCATACTTCTAATTACTTATATCAAGACATACAAATTGAATTTGTAAAGAAATTAAAAAAAATGTCAGGCTTTAATAAAGTTTTTTTAAGCAACTCAGGTACTGAATCAATTGAAGGAGCAATAAAACTTGTTAGAAAATGGGGCAATCAGCATAACAAAGATGAAATAATTAGTTTTACAGGTGGCTTTCACGGTCGCACTTATGGCGCATTATCAATGATGGATAAACCACTTTATAAAAATAATTTCGGACCCTTTCTCGATGGATTTAAAATATTACCATATAATTCAATTAGTGATTTAAAATCAAATATAAATGAAAAAACAAGTGGTGTATTCCTCGAATTCATTCAGGGCGAGGGTGGCGTAGTTCCTGCAAATCAAGATTTTATAGATATATTATTTGAATTAAAGAACAAATATAATTTTCTTATTGTTGCTGATGAAATACAAGCAGGAATGGGCAGAACAGGCAAATTCTTTGCTTTTGAACATTATAATGTGGAACCAGATATTGCAACATCTTCAAAAGGTTTAGGGGGAGGATTACCTCTTGGCGCCATACTTGTGAGAGATTATTTGAAAGATGTATTTCAAAAATCTGAACACGGATCTACATTTGGAGGAAATCCACTTGCATGCGCGACAGGTCTTGCAAGCCTAATTGAAATCGAAAATAATTTAATGGATAATACAAAAATACAAGGCGGGTACTTTATTAATAAGCTTAAAGGTATCGCAAGCAATTTTCCCAAGTTTATAAGTAATGTCCAAGGGAAAGGTTTGATGATAGGTTTAAAATTGACATTTCCTGCAAAAGATCTTGTAAATAAATTACTTGATTATGGAATTATTTCAAATGCAACAAATCAAAATGTATTGAGAATTGTACCTCCATTAATAATCAACAAGCAAGATATTGACGAATTTTGCTTAGCCCTCAATAAATCCTTAGAAACTTTTGAATAGGAGCTAATATTGAAATTAATAATTATTATATGTGCTTGCATTTATTTATTTCGATTATTATTTATGCTTGCGGGCTCGATCTTCGAAAATTATAAGGTTGGTAAATTGAGGAAAACTTTAGGGGATGATAAACAATCAGTATCTGTTATTGTACCTGCAAGAAATGAAGAAAATGTTATTGAAGAATGCATTGAATCTATTGCCAATTCAAATTACCCAAAGGATAAATTTGAAATCATTGCAGTAAATGATCGTTCAACCGATAATACTCAAGAAAAGCTTGATTTATTAAAAAAACATATTCCAAATTTAAAAGTATTTCAAGTTGATGAAAACATCAATCATAGTAATTTAAAGGGAAAGCAAGGTGCATTGAATTATGGTATTAAACAATCACAAAATGATTTAATACTTTTTACAGATGCTGATTGTGTTGTTCCACCTGATTGGATTCAAATAATTTCACAGTTATATAATTCACCAAATATAGGACTTGTTTCTTCTTACACAATGGTTGAAGGTTCTAAGTTATTCGATAAAATTCAATCACTTGAGTGGATTTTATTATGTGCAATGGCATCGGCAGGTATAGGGTTTGGAATTCCACTTGGATGTTATGGAAATAATTTGTCTGTGAGGAAAAAAAATTATGAAGAAATTGGTGGCTATGAAAGTTTAAAATTTACAACAAATGAAGACTTATCATTACTTTTAAATATACATCGAGCGGGGCATAGCGTTCATTATGTTTGCGATATAGGTTCTTGCATAAAAACTAAGCCCGTCCATAGTTTTAGCGATTATATTAGTCAGCACAAACGGTGGTCTTTTGGAGGATTAGAGCTAGGATGGATTGCTCCAATGTTTGTGATCACAACACTTTCAATATGGGTTGGATTTTTATTTTCATTGATAATTGGAAATATACCTCTTGCAATTGGTTTTCTTATTTTAAGATTGCTTGGTGACGCTGTCATACTTTTTCAACCACTATTTAAATTAAAACAACATAAATTAATAAAATATATGCCAATTGCTCTTGTGTTTTTTATGTTATTTGAACTGATATTACCCATTTTTTTATTAGATCCAAAAATTACTTGGAAAGACCAAACATTTAAACGCAATGGCAAAAAAAACTGATGAATATTATATGAATATCGCATTGAATGAAGCAAGAAAAGCATTGGATAATGATGATGTACCCATTGGTGCTATAATAGTATATGATGGGAAAATTATCGCCCGAGCCTATAATCAAGTCGAAAAAGTAACAAATTCGCTTGCACACGCAGAAATTATCGCTTTAAATAAAGCAATAAAAAAAGTAGGGTATAAACATTTGCTCGATTGTGAGATATTTACCACATTAGAACCCTGCCCAATGTGCGCAGGTGCGTTAGTGCTTGCACGAATTAAACGATTAGTATATGCTGCAAAAGATCCCAAATCAGGGGCGGTTAATTCTGTTTTTAATATTACAAATCATCCAAAATTAAATCACAAAGTTGAAATTACAAGTGGAGTTCTATCTAAAGAATCAAGTGAATTAATTACAGAATTCTTTCAATTTATAAGAAATCAATAATGCAAAAAGAAAAATCACAGGAAACCCTTAAAGCAGGCCTTTATCTTGTTCCAACTCCGATTGGCAATTTAGGTGATATTACACTCAGAGCATTAAATGTACTTGAAAAATGTAATATAATTGCATCAGAAGATACCCGCACTGCCCACAAATTGCTTGACCATTTTGAAATAAAAGGGAAATCATTAATAAGCTATTATGACCAAAACGAAGTTGAACGAGTTCCACAATTGATTTACGAAATTCAAAATGGCAAATCAATTGTTCTGATTAGCGAAGCAGGTTCACCTATAATATCAGATCCTGGCTATAGAATTGTACAATCTGCAATTGAATATAATTTATATATTGAAGCCCTGCCTGGTGCAACTGCATTTGTGCCTGCCTTGCAATTAAGCGGTTTACCAATTTATAATTTTGCATTTTATGGATTTCCTCCTGTAAAGAAAAATCGCCGAAAATATTTTGAAAATATTAAAAATAATAATATCACAGCTGTGATTTATGAATCCCCTTTTAAAATATTAAAAACAATAAACGACTTAATTGAAATATTTGGGGAAGATAGAAAAGCATCGCTTTCACGTGAAATCACAAAAATATTCGAGGAAACTATTAGAGGAACGCTTTTAGAAATAAAAAACGAATTGGAAAAAAGACGGTCAATTAAAGGTGAAATTGTTTTAGTAATTTCGGGAGATTAAATGTTTATTACTTTTGAGGGAATTGACGGGTCGGGTAAAAGCACACAAGTAAAATTATTAGAAGAGTATTTTGCGTCATTACATATTAAATACATATCTGTTCGAGAACCAGGTGGGACAGATTTCTCGGAGGAAATTCGTGATATATTACTTAATAGTAGTCACTCAATTAATTCGGTTAGTGAATTGATGCTTTTTGAAGCAGCACGTGCTGATTTGGTTAGAAAAATTATAAAACCCTCAATAGACAAAAACATAATAGTGATTGCTGATAGATTTTATGATTCAACTACTGCATATCAAGGTTATGGGCGACAATTAAATATAGATTATATCAATATATGTAACAAATTAGCCGTCGGAAATTGCATCCCTGATATAACTTTTTTACTTACTTTACCTTTAAATGAAGCAAGGCAAAGGACAATACATTTAAAACAAGATAGAATAGAAACATCCTCAATTGATTTTTTCGAGCGAGTATATAATGGATTTCTTGAAATTGCAAAAGCTAATAAAGATAGAATACAAATTATTGATGCCACGCAATCTATTGATGCAATATTTAATTCAATCATAGCAATTTTAAAAAATAAATTTAATTATATTTCATAGAATCTCTTTATGAATGAATCTCAATTTTTCACCCCCGCCAATATCCATCTTGCAAAAGAATACTTTATTTCTGAAATTAACATTTCCAAAACATTTCCTAATCAACATAATTTTAAAGAATATATTCGCCGAATCTTTTATTGCATCGTGACACATCGAATTAAGCCATTAGAAGCAAAAATTATTGATTTAAAAAAAATCAATGATATTTTAATAATTCGAAATGATGGGATTGGTGATTGGATAATTTCAACTCCTATTGTTGAATATATAAAACAAATTAACCCACAAATAAATATTGATGTGCTTGCTTCGAATAGAAATTATGATTTAGTTCGAGTTAATCCCTACATAAGAAATATATATACTGCTCACCATAATCTGCCAATAAATGAGTTAATTTCAACAGCCCTAAAAATTAGAAAATCTAATAAATACGATTTAGTAATTTGTTTAAAACATACAGAATTCACAAAACAATTAATACTTTTAAGTATCGCTAATCTTAAAAATGTTCCCATAATTTCTATGGGACATTCTAATCCAATTAGACAAAAAACTTACAAGCTTGCTTTTTCAAATTCCACAAATATTCAAGAAATTAGCTATTGGTCCGAGACGTTAATGGAATTAGTAAGACGCAATATAAGTGGAAATTTAATTCCTCAAATCAAGCCTTCTGCTTATTTTTCCAAATTTAATTTTGATAATATAACTGAGATTTTAAAAAAATATAATTTAAAATATAATATAAAAGTAAATTATAATAATACCTGTGAATTACAATCAAATGTTTCAAATCCTCAAAATTACATAATATTTAATATTTCAGGTTTTGAAAGTAATCGGAAGCTTGAAGAAAACACAATTTTCGAAATAGTAAATACTATATTATTTAATTTTCCTAATACAATGGTATTTATATCAGGAGCAGAAAATGATATTGAAAAAATAGAACAAATCGAGCAAAAGATTAATAATAAAAATTGTAAGGGAATCAACCTAAGTATTATGAATTTCACTGCATTACTTGCGGGAGCATGTTGCCTCATTTCGCCCGATTCTGGGCCCGTCCATCTTGCATCCGCATTACAAGTACCTATAATAGCGTTCTATAAAACTTATGAAAAATTAGTCAAATGGCAACCATTAAATTCAAAATTTGTTGCAATTGTAAAATCTAATATTTCAGCAATCAATTCAAATGAATTGCAAAAGGCAATTGAATTACTAAGAGCACAATAAACTATTCCAAATCACCATACTTTTCTGGATATTGTGGCAAAGGCAAATCATTTGGAATACCCATCAAAGGAAAATCCTTTCGTAATGGATACAGTGGTTCCTTTGTTTCGGGGTCTTTAAAATCCTCAGTCATATAAAACCTTCGTAAAAACGGATGACCCTCAAATTTAATCCCATACATATCATAAGTTTCTCGCTCGTACCAATTTGCACTTTCCCAAATGCTTGTCACCGAAGGACAAACGGGATAATCCCCTTCTAATGCTACTTTTATTCTCAATCTATGATTTAATTTCATTGAGTATAGATTATATACTACTTCAAATCTTTGAGGCTTTTTCATCCAATCGATTGCTGTAATATCAATACACATATCAAAAAGTGTATCGGGATTTGTTTTGAGTTCCCTAAGCACGTCAAGCATTTTCTCTTTTGATATTATAATACTTAATTGATTAAGATGTTCATAAATTTGTGCTGAACTATCTATTTTCGAAATTATATCAAGAGCTTTAATTTTATCAATATACATTTTAATACCTTAATTAATTCTACCATTTTTTTTTATATATTCAATCGCTTGTTCTTCTGAATCAAAAAATAGAAAAAGGCTATCAATTTTTGTCATAGCAAAAAGATTTTTCACAAATTGTTGCGCTTTTACAATGCAGACTGGAATTGAATAATTGCGTAATTGCCTATTAGCAAGCAATAAAGCCCCCAAGCCTGAACTATCCATAGTTTCAACGTTCTCAAGATTAAAAATTAAAGCCCGGATATTCGGTTGCGCTTCAATTAGCACTTTAGATTTCAAATCAGGCGCAATATCAGCACCTACGTTCGCATCTTTAATATTCATAATTACAATATCGTCGTCATTTTCAATTGTTAATTTCATTTTCTTTACTAATTTGATATATTCTTTTTTCAAAAATACTAATTTATGAAAAATCGAAAAATTATTCACTATCAAACTAATAAAATTCTCATTATTAGGTTAAGTTCAATTGGCGATATTGTACTTTCTACACATTTAATTAGAAACTTGCGTAATCGTTTCATAAATTCTCAAATTGATTATTTATGCTTTTCAGATTATGCAGATTTACTAAAAGAAAATAAGCGACTAACAAATTTATATACTATTCCCAAGCAATTTCTAAAATTTGCTTCAAAACAAGATGTTATTAATTATTTTATTACAAGCAATGTTAATAATTATGATATAATAATTGACTTGCATAAAAATAAGTATTCAAGAAAAATAAGAAATACTATATCTAAAATTTCAGAGAAAAAACCATTCATATTCAAAGTAAATAAATTAAGATTACACAAGCTATCATTAGTATTGTTCAAAAAACCTTTAAAAAAGAATTTTCAAATACCTGATTTATATTTTGACACTATCAGAAATCTAAAAATAAATGATGATGGAAAAGGTCTTGAGCTATGGCTTCCAAACGAAAATGAATATTTAATTTACCCCCGAAAAACAAATAATGATAAAATATTAAATATTGCAATTGCTCCTGGTGCCGCTCATTTCACAAAGCGATATCCAAAAGAAAAGTTCTTTGAAGTTGCTGAAAATCTCAATGAGCTTATGCACTGCAATTTTATTTTACTTGGTGGCAAAAATGATATTGAAATCTGCAATTATTTAGAAAGCTCAATAAATAAAAATGTTGTTAACCATTGTGGTAAAACAAGTTTAATCCAAACAACACAAATTTTAAATGACAGCGATTTACTTATTACAAATGATACAGGAATTATGCATATTGCATCTGCACGTCAAATACCCACTATAGCAATATTTGGTTCATCTGTAAAAGAATTGGGATTTACTCCTTTCCGCTCTCCCAATATAATTGTAGAATATAAAATATGGTGCAGGCCTTGTTCTCACATAGGGAGGGCGCATTGCCCGCTTGGTCATTTTAAATGTATGAATAATATAGATCCCAATGAAATTGTTCAATCTGTATTAATACTTTTAAATGATTTAAATCTAAAATTTTAAAAAGCAATTACAAATCAATATTTTCGTCAAACTTTTAAATAAAAGATTTTTAAATGGCAAATTACGGAAATCAACGCGGTAGTATTATTTCAGGTATATTTCCACCTGCAATAAAATGGCTAATCATAATAAATGTCGCAGTATTTTTGTTTCAAGTATTTTTTTTGAATTTTTTTACAATTGGAGGAGAACCTCTTGGTAACTGGGTAACAAATATATTTGCATTACAACCCATATTTACTGGAGATTATGGATCGTTTTCATTTCATCATTTTTGGATTTGGCAATTGCTTACTTATCAATTTTTGCACGGCGGCTGGTGGCATTTATTTTTTAATATGTTTTCTCTATGGATGTTCGGAATCGAATTAGAGCGTTTATGGGGTAGCAAGCGATTTATCATATATTATTTATTATGCGGAATAGGAGCAGGATTATGCCAGTTATTTGTTAGCCCATTATTTGGTCCAACAGCACCTACAATTGGTGCATCGGGTGCAATTTATGGTGTTTTGCTTGGTTTTGGAATGACTTTCCCAAATCGACCAATATTTATGTTCCCATTATTTATACCAATACCCGCGAAAATTTTTGTGATTATATTTGCAGGGATTGAATTATATTCAGGTTTGAGTCCTGCTCAGGATGGTGTTGCCCATTTTGCTCATCTTGGGGGTGCACTTTTTGGATTACTTCTAATATTATTTGGAGATAAAACCCATTTGATGCCTTTCTTGGAAAAATTACTTTCAGGCAAGAAAAAGCCATCATCGACTCGTGATTTCTATTCTCAATCATCCTTCACTAAAGCAAGCGATAGACCCAACGCTACTAATCCATCATTTTTTCAACCTCGTTGGCAGAAACCAAAGGATACACCTCCTCCACGAAGAATGTATGAAATCGAAGACGATGATGAAGATTTAAAGTCCAAAAAACGCCCAAATACTACTTCAGGCTTTTTTATTGAGGGTGAAGAAATTACTCAGCATAAAATAGATGAAATACTTGATAAAATAAGCGAATACGGCTATCAAAGCCTTACCGAACGAGAAAAGAAAATCCTTTTAGAACTAAGTAAGAAATTATAATAATTTTTTAAAAATTCTATTTTATTTACCAGGTAATGTAGGAATTTGGGGTTGTCCAACAGGTGGTGCAGTTGGTGGCAACTGAGTCCCTTCAATAAATGGCTTAGGTACAGTTTGTTGTTGGCTTACAAAAAACTTATTAGTAATTAATGTAAAAACTAAGATAGCAATTGCTAATCCAATTGTAATTTTTTGCAATAAATTTAATGTTTGTCTGCTGCCAAACATTGATGTAAATGAACTTGTTAAATTTCCTGCACCCGTAAGCATATCGCCTTTACCTGGTTGCATCAGAACTACTGCAATTAATAATATTGAAGCTATTATTCCAAGAATTAATAATATTGAATACATTTTTTTATTTTCATTTTTTTAGAAATGCAAATTAAGAAATTTCTAATAAATATAAAGTATTATTGTCAAAATCAATATTATTTCAGGAAATATTCAATTTTTAAAGCACCCTGGCGTATTATTTTTGGCTGTTCTGTTAAATCAATAATTGTAGATTCAGTGCCTATCATATTTTCATCATCTTCAATTATTAATGTCACTTTGTGATTAAATATTTGAAACACAGTGTCCGCTGATTTTATTGAACCTTCATTTGATATATTCGCAGAAGTACCAAGGATTGGTTTACCTAATTTTTTAACTAATTCCAAGATAAAAGTATTGTTTGGAATCCTTATTCCAATTGTTTGCAAGTTTGATGTAGCAATATCGCTAATTTTATTATTCTTTTTTAGTATAATTGTCAATGCACCAGGTAAATATTCTTCTGCAATTTTATAAAAAATATCGGGTATTTCAGCAACATATTCCGCTACCATTTCGATATTGGAAAAATATGCAGATAATGGTTTAGAATAATCACGATGCTTTATTTCAAAAATATACTTGATGGCATCTTCAAAATTTCCCAGGCAACCAATTCCATAAACGGTATCGGTAGGGAAAATGATCACCCCCCCACTTCTTAATACCGTTATTGAGGAATTGATTGCCTCTTGAAAATTATCGGATAAATGAACTACACTTGTATCCATTAAAATTGCGAACTAATTCCAAAGTAAAACATCCGTCCAGGCTCAGGCAAGCCTATCCTTGTTTGAATATATTCATCGGTAATATTATTAATTTTTAAATATACTTTTGGTGAAAATTCAGTCGAAATAGGAATCTTTTGTGAAATTATAAAATTCAATTGAAATGTTGGATCAATTTTTTTCCACGAATCATCAGAAACATCAATTCCCCACTGTTCGCCTGTATAGATGATTTCTCCGTGTAAATCTAATCCAAAGGAAAACCCATAATCAAGAAAGAGACTTGAAAGAATATCGGGTTTATATTCAAGATGCTCGATTTCCACTCCTTCCTCTTTGCCTGTAGAATACATATACATAAAATACAGAGAAGCAGATAAGTTAAATGGAAATCTATAGCTTGCATTTAAATCCACACCGTAATTTTGCGATTCAGAGAGATTAAATCTTTGTTTCTTTTTCTTTCCATCTACTGGATCAACAACCGTTTTTTGGATTATTAAATCATTTGAAAACCTTCCAAAAAGAGCCCCGCTAATTTCAAAATTATTCAATTCATAAATAGTTTTTAATTCAGCATTTATTGCATTTTCGGGTTTTAAATCAGGATTAACAAGGAACTTACCTAATGCCCCTGAATATGCTTCACGCATAGTTTGGAAGCGTGTCCTTCTGCTTAAATTAGCAATATAACGAAGATTCTCAGATTGCAAATATGTAAATGATGTATAAGCTCCAAAATCGGAATAATCTTCATTTTCATTTTCTACGAATGCACCGGTCTTTGGGGTCAATAAATAATCGTATGTTAATCCAAAAGACAATAAGTATTTTTTCCAATCAAAATTATAATCTGCGCCACCACTTATTAATAATGATGAGAAATCAAGGTCACTTTTTAATGAATCGCTTGGTGATTTTATCTTTTCATTATGCTCTGAATATAACCCATTTAAAACAATTCTTAGGTTCTGATTAGCAAAAGTATTAGTAGAAAATATAAAACGGCCTCCAAACGAATTATCTTCATCAATTTGCTTTTCAAGTAAATCCTTATAAGAAATATCATTATACGAATTAATAGTTTGAGTAAAATAATCATACCATACTGTTGATCGCAATGACATTTCATTTTTTTCTGAAAAAGTAGAAACACCATTTAGTGTTAATATTGTACGGTTCCAATCAGGGTATCGCCAATACCGTGCATCAGGATTATAACCTTCAGGGGCAACACCTTTTTCGCCATTTGTATAATTAATGGATAAACCATATTTTGAATTTGGAGAAAAATGATACTCGCCTCTTGCGTAAGTATTGAACAGTTTGTAATCTGTATTAGTTCGTAGTTTTGTATTTAATGTCTGATTGGGCATTTGTGGCATATTAGACGATAACAAAAAGCCATCGCTTTCAGTGTAGCCAGCGTTTACTATATAATTGAATTTATTGTACCTACCATCGAGAGTAAATGACCCTGACATTGTGCTTGCATCATTTCCAGAAAGCCTGAAATTGCCGCCGAATCCATTATTCTTACGCTCAATTGTTGCAATGTCAATTACACCCGCAAGAACATTTGCACCATATAATATAGATGATGGATTTGTATTAACAACAATTGAGCCAATTATATCCATCGGCACAAACGTCATATCAAATCGATTGTCCCACGGAATATTTAATGTCATACCATCGAAAAAAAGTCCTAATTGCCTTTCATCAGAATTCCTCAGATTAATTAGCATCTCCCCTCTTGAATTAGTATAAACTAAGGCTGTCGGTAAAATTTGTTTAATCTCAGAAAATAGTATTGGTTCAAATTTGCGAATAGTATAGTAATTAACCTTCTCAAAACTTGAAAGTTGAATATTACTTGCCACTTTTTGGTCAATTACTTCAATTGTACCTAACTGGTACACACGAATTGAATCCTGTGAATAAATATTCTTTGCTACTAAAAAAGTACTAATAATAAAAAGAATGATTCTAAAATTACGCATTTTTATAATCCTAAAAAAATTAATTGGTTTCAAATAATGCTTCTGTAAAGATTTTTGGATTGAAAACTTGCAAATCATCAATTTGCTCGCCAACCCCGATAAATCTAACAGGTATATCTAATTCATCTACTATTGGAATAATAACACCGCCTTTAGCAGTGCCATCTAATTTAGTAAGAATTAACCCCGTAACATCTACAATTTTTTTAAATTCTTTTGCTTGGATAATTGCATTTTGGCCCGTTGTTGCATCAAGAACTAAATATACTTCATTTGGGGCATCGGATTTTAATTTCTTTATTACTCTATTAATCTTTGCCAATTCTTCCATCAAATTGCCTTTTGTATGCAATCTACCTGCTGTATCAATTATCACAACATCTTTATTTTTTGAAATTGCTGATTTAACTGTATCAAATGCCACCGCAGCGGGGTCTGCACCTGGCATTTGCTGGATAATATCCACGTTTGCACGTTTTGCCCAAATTTCAAGTTGCTCATTTGCTGCAGCTCGGAAAGTATCGGCTGCACCTATCACAACGCTTTGTCCTGCATTTTTAAAATTATATGCTAATTTCCCGATTGTAGTAGTCTTTCCAACCCCATTAACACCTACAACTAAAATAACATACGGTCGCTCAATTCCATTCAATTTAAAAATATCATCATTGCTTGGATTTTCATTGAGTATTTTTAAAATTTCTTCCTTTAGCAATTCAAATAGCTGATTAGAATCTTCATAACCTCGTTCTTTTACTTTTTGGCGTAGGTTCTCTATAATTTTTTCAGTTGCACTAACACCGATATCTGCTGCCAACATAATTGATTTTACTTCATTGATTAAATCATCATCAATTTTTCGATGACTGCTAAATAACGATATTATATTAGTAACAAAATTAGAGCGTGTTTTATCTAGCCCATTTTGAATCTTCTTAAAGCTAGATTTAATATCTTTAAAAATACTCATAAGCTCGAATAAATAATGTTAAATTATTAAAAATATAATACTGACATAAATCCCCTATATAATTGATTTATAAGGGGATTTAATAATTCATTACTTTGCTATATTATATCTGATAAGATTCTGTTCTGAACCAGGGAACTGGAAGGAAATTAAATTCAAAATGCTCACTTTCTGTGAATCTGTTACAATATTTACAATACCTATACCGTCGGCAAGTTTGTAAATTGTTTGAAGCTTAAATTCTGGAATAGGGATGGCACTTCCTATTGCACCTAAAGAAGGAATCTTTGCTGTCCCTGATACAGTCCAATCAAGTTCATAATCCTTAGTACTGATTGGCTTATTGTTTAAAACATAGCTTCCATCACCTTTGCTTGTTCCATCTAATTTAAGAATCAAAGTTAATATTACATCACCAACATTAGGAAAACTTATTGCGGGCAATTCCAGTGATTTCTGCGGATAGCTAATCCAACTTGAATTTTTCTGGTCAATCAATAACATCCAATCAAGATTTAAGTAATCATTAACATTAACACCAAATGCAGAAAGGTCTATACCTGGAGCAAGTTGATACTTTTGGTAAATTTGATCATTATATACATAGAACTCTTGGTCCGGATTTGTTAAATTTGAGGAGAAATGAGCTAAAGTATAAATATTTTGTGTTACGTCATTGATGATCTCTTGTGCTGTTGATTTACAATAAGCACTGTCAACAACAAGTGATGTTGATATTCTGTTATTATTGGAATCAAGTGTGTATTTCTCATAGACCCAATAACTTCCTACGCTTAGAGGAAAATAGTTTTTCACTGCAGGATTGACAGGATTGTTATCATCATCGTCCGAGCAAGACCAAAAGACGATGGGAAGAACGCTCATAAGCAGAACAATTAGTAATTTTTTCATATTAATCCTTTATATTAAAATAATAATGGTTTAATGACACTTTTTAAAAATGAATATTTTAATAATTACTACTTTTTATTTAGAATAAATCAATAATATTTCATTTTTTTTAATTAATTTTGATTTTTTAAAAATTATAATATACAGTGAACTGGTTATTAATCACTTTCTTAATATTGGGTGTCCTTGCTATTGCAAGTGCATTATTTACAGTCTTAAGTCGGCATCCTATATATTCAGCACTATCATTAATTGTTCATTTCTTTTCATTAGCGGGTTTATACTTGAGTTTGCAATCTCAATTCATTGCAATATTGCAAATTATTGTTTATGCAGGTGCTATAATGGTTTTGGTTGTATTTGTACTTCTATTACTAAACCTTAGTGAATCAGAAATGAAAACCTTACAGGGACAATCGAGGCGAGGAGTTGGAATTGCCCTAATTGCAATATTTGTTATAATATTAGCAAATATAATAATGGTCAATAATTCTCAACCAACCGAACTAGTTTCACGAGCAGATCTTTTTAATGCTCAATCCATTGGTAATGTGCTATTTAGCAGCTATTTATTTCCAATTGAAATAACGGGGATACTGTTATTTGCAGCCATCATTGGCTCACTTGTTATGGCAAAAAAGAAATTAATTGATTAGAGGAAATTATTATGAATGCAATTCCAATTGAATATTATTTAATTTTAGCAGGAGTTCTGTTTGCAATCGGTATACTTGGTGTAATAATTCGCCGAAACGCAATTGTTATATTTATGGCAATTGAAATTATGCTGAATTCTGTCAATCTAACATTTATAGCATTTTCATCTTATCTTGGTGATATTTCAGGGCAAGTATTTGTGTTCTTTGTTATGGCAGTTGCTGCAGCAGAAAGTGCTATAGGGCTCGCAATTATTCTTGCTTTATTCCGCAAAAAACAAACTATTTATGTTGACGAAGTTAATACTTTAAAACATTAAATTTTTTATTTCTAATTATTTCAATTAAAAAAAAGGGGCGAATAAAATCGCCCCTTTTTAATTTTCATTCTGAGATTGCAGCGTATTATTTCTTTACTACAATCTTTTGCACTTCTTTGAACTCACCTGATTGCATCTCTATGA
>JAGOIG010000180.1 GCA_017995735.1 Candidatus Kapaibacterium sp.
GAGTTAGAAAATCTCATTTTAATCAGTAATCAAATTTCTTCTTTACCTGAATCGTTTTGCTCACTTCGCAAAATTAAATGGGTTTGGCTTGACAATAATAATTTAACTTATCTGCCTGCTAATATCACAAAAATGAACTCTCTTAAACTTCTATCAATCAAAAAAAATAAATTACCTGATAGCCAGAAAGAAAAAATTGTCACACAACTTCCTAAAACAGTTCGCGTTTCTTTTTAATTTTTATTTTAATTTTGATTTTTTAAATAATTAATTGCTGCTTTCAATTGTGTATCTTCATTTCTTAAATATGATTCTATTGTATTTTGGACCTCAATATCAGGCTTCAAAGGTAAATGTGTATCAATTTCTTGCTCAAATGTAAAATACTGCCCGCTCATTGTTATAAAATAATAACCCGGCAACATTACTTTGTTTGATTCTGTGAAATTCCCTTGCGATTGCGAACCAATTATGGTACCAATTTTATTTATTTTAGCCAAACTTAATATATACTCAGAATAAGATGATGTCTTTGAATCCATCAGGAATGCAATTTTCTTGTTTTTAAGTTTCTGCAACGGGGAAATTTCTGCGTTAAGTATTTGATTCTGTATATTTAATTTAAATGGTGAAATATACTGTGGAATAATTGTACTTCCACCCCTTAATGTTGCTGTGCTAAAGAATCCTAAAATATGTTCTGAAAGCAAAGAATAACCTCGAAAATCAAATATTATTCCATTAGTTTCAGCTTTTTCCAATTCTGGCAAAATGCTTTTGAATTCCTTATCTGTCATAATTGTTGCATCTATATAAATCAATCCCGGAACAATTTCAATTGAGAAAAATGGCTTTTCTAGATCCAAAATTTTGTTTAAATTTCTTGTAATACTAACTGTTTGCGGCTTTTTTGAATCAGGGGGTATAAATTTAATCTTTAATTCTGTATTCTGTTTGCCTGCAAGCATTTTTAAAATTTCATTTTCAATAATTGACTTTTGATTTATTTCTGATTCATTCCTGTCACCATATCTGTTGCTCATTTTTAAAATTTCTGTTTTTAAATTTGATAAATCACAATCCTCAATTGTTATAGCTTGGCTACCATTTGGAATTTTATCATTCTTTGAATATATTAAGAATTTATCATTTTCAAAAGTTATTTTAATATAGGGAAAATACAAAGTTTTATCAAACCCATTCCAAATTTTAAATGAAAGGTCGCCCGCAAGTCTTCCAATCTCCTCTAATGATTTTCTAAATTCATTTTCATCAGTTTTGTTTGCAATATTTATTAAAGTATTTTCTAAAATTCTATCAAATGCCGTATCTTCAATATTCTTAAGCCCGAAATGCTTATAAATATTCCACAAATCTATTGAAGTGCAAATTCGTGCAATTGCATTGTTGGATGTGAGATTAGGAGAAGGATTTGTGATTGATTTAGTTATATTTTTTTCGATAAATTTATTTTCTTGGATTGGAATTGAATATTCAATATTATTATAGACTTCATCAAAAAATGATTGTGGTGGATAAAATTTTACATAGTTTGTATCTGATGATAATTTTAAGGAATACTTGCCCGTAAAAGAATTGATTGTATCCAATTCCATCGTATATCCTGCTTCTTTACAATATTTTGGAAAAACCCATGCTGGTATTGCAGTCTGTATCAATGGGTCTTCAAAATCAGTATTTCGCATATTTAAATTTATTGAATTATCATTTTCATCCTTTGCCGTAATTTGAAGATTATCAAAATTGACAATTCCGTCGCCATTCATCATTAATCCTAATCTTATATAAGCAGTATTTTGAGGTACTTCAATTTTTATACTTAAATCTGCCCAGCCATTGGTAGTATCCCAAATTACTTGACTTAACTGATTTAATAAATCATAATTATTAGGGTCATCAAACCTTAAAGCAATTAATGCATTTCCCGATGGCGAAAAGGGAGTAAATTTAACTTTTGCAGATAGATTTATTTCCTTTAATACTATATTCTTAACATTCAAAATTTGCAGTGATAATGCAGGAGCAGACCGCTGAGATTCATATATATTCTTGATTTTAGAATTTATCACATCAGTTTGCAAAATGCTTACACCACCTCGATAAAAATAATTATACATTATTTTTGTTGTGTCAGAAATAGCTTTGTAGGGCTTTGATATGATTTGATAATTATTTCCTTTATATGATTCAGATATTGAAAATTTTGGGATAATTGCAGAATAATCTTTTTGGATCTTTTTAATGAATTCGTCCTTACCTCGAATTGTCAATGCATCTTCTATATTCTTGTATAAAAAATTTTCCCAGAATTGGAAATTTAAATTAGAATCGGGATAAAAATACCTCGCTTCTCCATAAATTCGTGCAAGCAATTTTAAATTTTGTAGATTCTCATTGCTTAAATTAATCTTTGTTTGAAATGTGCTTTTCTCGATAATAGGTTCAAAATTGCATTCCTCAATAATCGCGTCCGATGTTCCATATAATGCAAAACCAATCCGTACTAAATCAGCATTTGTATCAATTGAAGCTATTACAGAGAAATTATCTTCTTTTGCATTCCTGATTGTGTCGGAAAATTTGGCATTTATCAATTTGTTTCGCGGACTCTCGCTTTGAACAATTAGTAAAAGAAAATCACCTGTGTCCTTCGATTTATATGTTATTTTAGCTGAAAATCTTGCATTTTTTCCTCTAAACCAATCAGCAACAAATGTTTGAAATACAATCCCTCGGGATATATTTTCTTTATTTGAATTTGTGTCCTGCTGAAATGCTAATAGCTTCTTTGAACTTGTAATTTTTAAAAAAAAGCAATTTTTTTCCGCAAGCGAATCAGTCGAATATGCATTAAATCCTAATTTTTTATCGCTATCATTAATTTTCCATCCTAAAGGCATTGAACCATTTTCTGAAAGTCCAAAATCCAAATTATATGGGTGCAATAACGGTTGAGCAAAAATTGAACTTGAATCAATTAAAAAAAATAAAAAACCAAAAAATACTTTTTTCATAGTTTTTATTTTACAGGTGTTGCAATTATAATTCTCACAGTTCTCGAATACGAACGACCTTGTGGTGTATTGTTA
>JAGOIG010000181.1 GCA_017995735.1 Candidatus Kapaibacterium sp.
TAATAGCTTCTTTGAACTTGTAATTTTTAAAAAAAAGCAATTTTTTTCCGCAAGCGAATCAGTCGAATATGCATTAAATCCTAATTTTCTATCGCTATCATTAATTTTCCATCCTAAAGGCATTGAACCATTTTCTGAAAGTCCAAAATCCAAATTATATGGGTGCAATAACGGTTGAGCAAAAATTGAACTTGAATAAATTAAAAAAAATAAAAAACCAAAAAATACTTTTTTCATAGTTTTTATTTTACAGGTGTTGCAATTATAATTCTCACAGTTCTCGAATACGAACGACCTTGTGGTGTATTGTTATCGAAGATTAATTCATCGCTGCCAATTGGATATTTCGAGACATTTGCAGGGTCTAATTGCAAATATTTTACTGTTTCCTCAATACGCCTTGTTGCAAGGTCCTTATTGTATTCAGGTGTGCCCGTTCTATCTGCATAACCATAAATTGTAATCTTAGAAGTAGATTTAATATTGCGTTTTATCTCATCAAGTATCTTCTTATGCGACGGAGTTAAGTCAGCTTTATCAAAATCGAAAACTATCAATGAATATCGCTGGTAAATTGTATCATTATGGATTTCTTCCCTTTTCTTTTTGATTGTTTTTTGTGATATATTCAGTTTTTTGTCAATAGTGAATTCGTTATTTAAACTATCCCGCAAGATCATCTTCACATTAATTGGTGATTCATATAATGGTATAGGAGCCTCGCCAACAGTCCATTTATCTATTTGAGTTATATTTGTGCCTTCGTAACTTCTAATTGTTTTTTCATTTTGGCTAATTGTCATCGTCCAATTTTTGATTGGTAAATCTGATTGAATATGGGGAATGAACTCAACAATTGGTGGATTTGCTGTTTTTTCAATTTGGCTTAATTCGACAGGTGCTGTTATTTCAAATTTATTGCTTGATATTTCTGCTCTTTGATTTTCTTCAATTCCATCAGGTATAGTGGGATTTGATGGATTTGTTGGCAGATTTTGAAAAGCTGTTTCAATTCGATTCTGTGGAATTCCGAGATTATTAATAAAATGCTTTCTTACTGCTTCTGCCCTTTCACGCGATAGAGTCAGATTATTTTGCTCAAAACCAGTATTACTATTAGTTCCTGTAATTTTGATTTTTGCATTTGAATATTTGTCTAATCTTGTGGCAATAATGTTTAATAAATTTGAATATATTTCCATTGTCTCCCAAGTTAGAGAATCCATCGAAAACATATCAAGGTTTTTATCTAATTTCATCGCAGTTTGATTTAAATCTGCACTATTTTCCTTAAAAAATACGTAAGGTAGCAGAGGAAAGCTTTCTGTAACTTGATTTTCTTCAATCACAAGCGTTGGATCTTTTGTGCGATTTCCTTGATAATCTATACCTACAATATCAAGATTGCCTGTAATTTTTGCACTTTTTGGTACTTCTCTAATGTAATTTTCAAAATGCTGCTTTGTGGTTATAATTCTATTATCAATTTCCTCGCTCTTTTCTTTTATTTCTTCTTTTTGTAAATAAACTCTGCTTTCTGCTAATCCATATTGTGCTATTATAATTGTATCGCGATAATATTCCTCACGTTCTATTCTTTCCTTATGAATTACGGGATAAATCGGGAGTTCCAATGCCACGCCAAAATTGATAGGCATCACTTTCCAATCGCCTGAAAATATGTTTGTAAATGGATAAGCAATCCCCACCTCAGGAACTAAATACTTATTTATTCCTATTGGCAATGCATAACTTAGCGAAGCTTTTGCAAATATTTGCAATGTCTGCGTTTCAGGAATATCTTGATTATTATAAACATTTCTCAATCTCGAATCTGTATCCTTGAAAACAACATCATCAGGTGATGTCAACTGCTCCTTCATCGAAAATTTGCTTTGTAATTGAAATCCAATCGGTAACCCGATATTCAACCGAAATTTATCCCAAAAAAACCAATTGAAATACGGTTCAATAGCAATAATTCCAATTTTAGAATCCACTATATGATTTGAATATGCTTTAACTATATCTTGAGTTTCATACGGTGGAGTTGCGTTCCGTATTTCTGTATTGCCAATTTGCTCGACTTTCTCAAGCTTTCCATTCAATGTTTGATATCCAATTCGTACTGAAACAGAATATTTCTCATTTATGGGATAGCGTAATAAACCCGCAAGAGTAAATCCCAGTCCATTGCCTGTCTCAAATTTTGGGCAACAAGATGGATAGCCTGGTAATTCCTTGAATGCTGCATTATGGATATTATAATTGCCGCCACCATACCCCCCAATAAAGAAATTTGGCTCAGGCGTTAATTGCTGAGAAAAAATAGAATTTGGGAAACTTATGAAAATGAGAAGGCAAATAATTTCCCAATTAGTTATTTTTGATAAATTTGACCCTTTCATCCCTATAAATTGTATAGTTCTTACGATTTCTGACAACTTATTGTTTATTGATTTCATTAACTTTATTTTTTTCATATTTTTCTAAATTATTTAATAATTACTAATGATAAATTATAAATATTTGTTGGTGTTTTCAAAATTATATAATATGTACCATTTGCATAATTGCTCAAATCAAATGCCTTTTGATAGAATTTTTCTGAGCCCGCTGTAAAATCCCATTCATCAAGAAGACTAGTTATTCCATTTATATCGCTGATGCTGAGCGAATAATGTCCGCTCTCAATCCCGCTAAATGTTATTATTATTTCTCCTGTTGTTGGGTTCGGTTGTACAATTGGTGCTTCCAATTTTGGATTGACAATTAAAAATCTATTTCCTCCTCTACTGCAATATGGTATTGTCAAGCTCCCATCTTTATGCGAAATATTTGAGACTAATTCAATTTGCTTATATACAATATTTGTAATCATTAATGGTGCAACATCTACGTCGCCAAGCATTGTTTTACCAATTATTTCTGTCAAAATACTATCTCGGTCGCTTAAATTTACATTATTAAATTCAAGGGTAATTACTCTTAGATTATTTTGAATTTCATTTTTAATAATACGCGAATTTTGATTGCTTAGTCCTGTTGGATAAAAAATTGAGCGGTTGAACGCAATTACCATTGTATCAAGTTTAAAATTCAATAAAGT
>JAGOIG010000182.1 GCA_017995735.1 Candidatus Kapaibacterium sp.
CAGTCGGCCGGCCCCGCTCCCGCGGGGCACTCCCCTTGGTGTCACGGTTTTTGCCAACGCGAGAATAAACAAACAACATCATAACCCTGCATCGCACCACGAGTGCAAAAACGCGCGCCACCGCGACTCTGCGCCAACGCCACATACCGCCGAACGTTAGCATGCATACAGATAGCGATACAAACCAAAAGTATAGATTGAATTAGTTAAAGCGTCGATAAAATATAAGCAAGAATATAATGGATTTTTAAGGCAATTTTTAAAGACTGACTTTTGAATCATTGTATAACTAAAAATTAGAAAAATGAAAAAGTCAGTTATTATTTACATTCACATCTTTTTTTGGATAGCATTATTAGCTACTAATTTTATTGCTCCTGTTTTAGCCAGACATTTATCACCGAAAGAGTTTGGGATAATTTCAACATACGTGAAGTTATCGCAACCTGTATTCTTTTATGTTGGCTATCTACTTATAATGAAAATTAAGTGGAATCGGAAATTCTTGTTATATACTATTATTGGAATAGTAACTTCCTATCTGATTCTTTTTATTTTTTCAAAAAAGGCTTTCGCTTTTGGACTTGCACCTTTGTCATCTATTTTTTTATGGACAACAATTGGAAGTTTATTTCGATTATTCATTGATTGGTTTAAGAAAAAGAATGATATATTGGTTTTAGAAAAAGAAAACATCTCTAGCAACTTAGCTTTATTAAAAAATCAAATTAACCCTCATTTTCTTTTTAATACACTACATAATATTGATACTTTAATTCATGATAACCAGGACAAAGCTTCAAAATCATTAGTCAAGTTATCTGATATTATGCGTTATATGCTAAAAGATAGCAAATCAGAATTTGTTGATTTACAAAACGAAATCGTGTATTTAGAGAATTATTTCTCTTTGGAAAGATTGAGACTTAAAAACGAAAACTTCTTCAATTACTCAATAAGTGGTAGTTATAAAGGATTTAAAATTGCTCCCATGATATTAATTCCCTTTATTGAGAACGCATTTAAACACTCTGTTGATTCTAGCATTGAAAATGGTATAATTGTTAAAATTTCAATAAACAATAGTAAGTTAGTTTTTAATTGTGAAAACCAATACGACAAAGCCGAAACTGATAAAGATAAAACTCAAGGTATTGGCTTAGAGACAGTGCAAAAACGATTAGATTTGATTTATAATAACAAATATAAAATGATAATCAATTCAGAGAATTCAATATTTAAAGTTAATTTGGAATTAGAACTAAATGAAAATTAATTGCATTGCCATAGAAGATGAACCCCTTGCCTTAAAAAAGATTAAGGAGTTTATTGAACAAATTGATTACCTCAATTTATTGGAAGCTTTTAACAATGCAGTTGATGCGATTGGATTTCTAAAGAAAAACCCAGTTGATTTGATATTCCTAGATATTCGGATGAAGAAACTATCAGGAATACAGTTTCTGGAATCATTGCAAATCAAGCCAAAAGTAATAATTACTTCTGCGTATGATGAATATGCACTAAAAGGATATGAATTAGATGTTGCCGACTATCTATTAAAACCGTTCACGCTTGAACGGTTTTTAAAGTCTGTAGATAAGGTTTATAATCAGTTAAGTGTATTAACAGGCGATAATTCTAATGACTACATTTTTGTAAAAACAGAATATCGTATTGAGAAAATTGAAATTAAGGATATTTTGTACATTCAAGGAATGAAAGACTATTTACAGATTCATACTACAGATAGAAAAATTATGACTTTACAAACATTTAAGAATTTGTTGGAAATATTACCTCAGACTGATTTTCAAAGAGTTCATAATTCATATATTGTGTCAATTTCAAAGATTAAGAATATTGAGCGAAACAGAATCCGAATTGGAAAAGATTTGATTCCGATTTCTGATAGTTATAAAGACAAATTTTACGGTATTTTGAAAGAGAGAAAAATATTGATATAAACTGATAATAAATAAAGTACGCATGCTAACAAGCGGTATAGTTAATTGCCGGTGCAGTGCGTATTCGAGCAGCACAGCTCGTATCAAAAGTAATTGTAACTTGATAGGAAAGTGCTTCGAAATCGGCAACTAACCATACCGCCAAACGTTGTGTGGCATTAACGAAGTTGAGAAAATGATAAACAAGAAATCGATTATGCTAATCCTGGCAGCTCTCATCCTTGCATTAAACTCCTCATGTCAGAATATTGAGAACAATGAATTTGAGAAACATGCTATTAAAATAGTTAAAGCATTTCATAATCAAGATTCACAATCAATAAATCAAATGATACATGATGATCTTGGATTGATAGTGCTTTATAGACGAGGAGTCTTTGATGAATTTGAAAAAGTTGAAAAGATAGATTTTATGAATCCAGTACCAGAATACTTGCCATACTTTGACTTTCAAATTGATACAACAATAACTTATCAATCATTACCAACATATGACTGTGATAAAGGAAAATGGAGCAAATTCGGTTTGTATTGTGACTTAACCATACGAGATAGCCTAGTGTCAACAACAGCTATCAATCTTATCAAATATCGTAAAGACAAGATTTCAAAGGAGACAATTGCAAAATTCAAAGAAATTGAATCCAGCAGTCATAGAATAGTCTTAATAGATAATGAGGATGGCGTGTTAATCTTTTATCTGACATTAATTGATAATAAATGGTATTTAACAGTTCTAGATAGAGTTACAGGAGACTGTAGTGCATAATCTGATAACAAGCGCCACACAACAGGTCGGTATATGCAATTGGCTTCTGCACCGCGAGAATCTTCTGGTCAAAATGATAGACTGTTAATGGCGGTGCAGGCCGCCCCGGCTGCCGCCGGGGACTCCCTCCTGGTGACACGGTTTTTGCCAACGCGAGAATCAACAAAACAACATCATATACTTGCATCGCACCACGAGTGCAAAAACACGCGCCACCGCGACTCTGCGCCAACTGCACATACCGCCGAACGTTAGGCACAAGCGACAGTTTAACAAAGAATAGAAACCGTGAAAATGGAGAAATTGAATAAACACTTTCAAAGAAAGCAAGAGTGTTCAAGCCCATCACACAACCATCCCTT
>JAGOIG010000045.1 GCA_017995735.1 Candidatus Kapaibacterium sp.
GGTATGGATTCTTCACTTCGTTCAGAATGACAGGGAATATGCAACAGAGGGCTTTAGCCCTCTGCGATAATCTGTAAAGACGACAGTGATGCTTTCTCTACATACGATGATTCATATATTCCCCCTTTCTTATTCTCTTATTTATTCATAAATTGCAATTATTGTTTTTGCTTTTCTCTTATATGTCTTTACTGTTAATTGATAAATATTATAAAGAAGTGGATAATGCCAAAAAGCTTGGCAAATCTCTCAACGAAACTAGCATCCGCAATTATTTCTGGATGCTCCTTAATAATTATGCCGAAAAATTTAAATATAGTGTTATAGCTGAAATCCCCATTCTTGGAAAGCTTGGCAAACGCGTGATACCCGACGGCACTGTCCGAAATACGTGGGGACTTGATGTAGGTTATTGGGAAAGCAAAGACGAGAAAACTAACCTCGATGCCGAAATTCAAGCAAAAATCGATAAAGGCTACCCTCTGAATAATATTCTATTCGAGGATGGTGCCACTGCTGTGCTTTACCAAAATGGTACTGAAGCCGCTAGCTGCAAAATACGCAATGCCGCAGCACTCGATAAATTGCTCACTCAATTCTTTTCTTATAAAAGCGAGGTTGTTTATCAATTTGAAACTGCAATAGAGCATTTTAAAGCTGATATTCCTATAATTATCGAAACACTACGTGAGAAAATTGACAAAGCCCGCCAAAATAATTCCACTTTTATACAAGTGCAAAATGAATTCTGGTTGCTTTGCCAAAAGGAAATCAATCCCGATATTACACTTGACGATATTCGCGAGATGATGATCCAGCATATTTTAACAAGTGATATTTTTAATCGCATTTTCGATGACCCTAACTTTCACCAACATAATACAATTGCTGCAGAATTGGAAAGATTGATTTCTGCGCTTTTCGATTATGCTAAACGCAGAAATCTTCTGGATAGTATTTCACATTATTATGAAGCAATTAACGCTACTGCTGCGGGAATTATCGACCACCACGAAAAACAAAAGTTCCTCAAGGTTGTTTATGAAAATTTCTATAAAGTTTATAATCCAAAAGCTGCCGATAAACTTGGCGTAATCTATACACCAAATGAAATTGTGCAATTTATGGTTAGCGGTGCTAATCAACTTCTGTTCAAACACTTTGGCAAAAGTCTGGCAGACCCAAATGTAGATATTTTGGACCCCGCAACGGGAACGGGCACTTTTATTTGCGAGATAATTGAAAATGCAATTCCTGCCCATCAACTTGAATATAAATATAAACAGGAAATTCACGCCAATGAGGTCGCTATCCTGCCATATTATATCGCTAATTTAAATATTGAATTTACATTTAAGCAAAAAATGAATTATTATTGTGAATTTCCTAATCTTTGCTTTGTGGATACACTTGATAATATTGGCGGACTCAATTATAAAGGCCAGCATATTCCTTCCAAAATCGGATTGACACACGAAAATGCCTTACGTATTCAACGGCAAAATGAAAAGAAAATATCTGTCATTATTGGCAATCCCCCGTATAATGCAAATCAAATGAACGAAAATGAAAATAATAAAAATCGCTCTTATCCCGCAATAGATAAAAGAATTAAGGATACATTTATTCACGAAAGCACTGCTCAAAAAACAAAAATGTATGATATGTATGCGCGGTTTTATCGCTGGGCTATGGATAGAATTGGCGATGATGGAATTATTGCTTTTATAACAAATCGCTCATTTATTGATAGTCGCACATTTGATGGATTTCGGAAAACTATTGAAAAGGAATTCGATTATGCTTATATTATTGATTTGGGTGGAAATATACGTGCAAATAATAAAAATGATTTAGGAAATGTATTTGGTATAATGGTAGGCGTGGCAATTATGTTTTTAGTTAAAGATAGGGAAAATAATAAATGCAGAATAAAATATCATAAAATTGAAGGTAATAAAAAGGAAGATAAATTAGAAAAATTAAAATATTATAGTACTGTTAATTTTAATAATATTCAATTTGAAAATATTACACCTGATGCACAAGGGAATTGGTTTAAAGTATTAGATAATGACTGGAAGGAACTAAATCCAACAATTGATAAAACAAATAAATTATCAAAAAAATTAATAAACAAAAATGTTCTATTTCAGTACTATTCAAATGGATGTGTTACAGCACGTGATGAATGGGTCTATGATTTTGACAAATTTTCATTGATAAATAAAATAAATTATTTTTTAAATGAGTACAACAACTTTGTTGATTTATGGAAAAATAAAATATCAAATGAAAATTTATCTAATGAAAAAAAAGATGAGATTTTAAAAAAAGCTGCTGATTTTGTTTTTAAAAATAATACTACAATAAAATGGAGTGGTAGATTATTTAGAGATAAATTAACAAAATTCAGAAAAACAACAGCTGATACTAAATTTATAACAAATTGTTTATATCGTCCTTTTAGTTTAAGGTATATTTATTACGATTATATACCAATTGATATACACGGACAGTTTAAATTTTTTATTTTTAAAGATAAAAAGAATTGTTTCATAACATATAATGGACCTAATAATATCATCTTTGATTGCTTGGCTTCAAAATATATTGTTGATTTTGGCTTATTCTATGGTGATACTCAATGTCTCCCTCTTTATACATATGATTCCGAAGGAAACAGACACGATAATATCACTGATTGGGGACTGGCTCAATTTCGCGAGCATTATGCCGACCTAACAATTGAAAAAGAAGATATTTTCCATTATGTTTATGGCGTGCTTCACAATTCCGAATATCGCAAAAAATATGAATTGAATTTGAAGCGGGAATTTCCACGCATCCCTTTTTATGCAGATTTTTGGCAGTGGGCAAAATGGGGACAAAAATTGATGGATTTGCATATAAATTTTGAGGAAGTCGAACCTTACGGATTAAAGCGGCACGACATCGAATGGAAATTAGAGCGATTGCCAAAAGCAAAATTGCGTGCAGATAAAGAAGCGGGTACAATCGAATTGGATGAGCAAACGTATTTGAGCGGCGTTCCAAAACTCGCTTGGGAATATAAGCTGGGCAATCGCAGTGCTTTGGAATGGATTTTGGACCAGTATAAAGAAAAGAAGCCAAAGGACCCCACCATCGCTGAGAAATTCAATACATATAAATTTGCAGATTACAAAGAAAAAGTAATAGATTTATTAAATCGCATTACCACCGTCAGCGTCCGTACAATGGAAATAATGCAGGAAATGGAAAAGATGGAGCAGTAGTATAGCTGAAAAAATTGTCATTCCGAGCATAGCAAGGAATCTATCCTATTGGAGTATGGATTCTTCACTTCGTTCAGAATGACAAAGTTGCAGATAATAGAAGAGACACGTTGAAGTGTACAGATAGAAAATAAGGTATATTCAATACGCCCCTACAATTGCATTGTCATTCCGAGCATAGCGAGGAATCTATCCCTGGAGTATGGATTCTTCACTGCGTTCAGAATGACAGAGTTGCACAATCAAGGATGATTGTGCCACTTGCAGAAACTGGATACGCATTTTTTCATTAGGTGGCATAAGCGTCCTCGCTTGTGCAATAAAAAAAGGCATATAACTATGCCTTTTTTCCATCGCTCCCGAAGAGGGACTTGAACCCCCGACCCTCTGATTAACAGTCAGATGCTCTAACCAGCTGAGCTATTCGGGAATATTTCTCTTTTTTATATTTACAAAATTACAAAAAAATATTAATATTACAATGTTCATTTTTAAAATATCTGAGTTGATAACCTTCGTATATAAATTAAAGCTTCATTCCAACTGTGAGCAATTGCATCGGCTTTACTATGTTGTTTTGTATGCGCAGTTTGATTTGCTGTTGGGTCCCCAAGGAATAGCACAGCTTTCATACCCAAATTTTTTGCACCTTTAATATCAGTATCTTCTATATCTCCAATATGTAAAGCTTCTTCGGGATTGCAATTTAGCTCGCTCAAGACTTTTTCATAAGCTTTTGGATGTGGCTTAGAAACACCTGTTTCGTCGCTAAAACTAAAGGATTTGAAATATTGAAATATATTTTTTTGTTTCATAAGTTCTTGCAGAACACTGCCGGGAGTGAATCCTGTATCGGAGATTAGACCAATTTGGAATTCCTCACTCAATTTTGAAATAGCATAGCTCGCGTCCTGCACAAGATTTGGTGGATATTTCAAAATCGCAGTTTCAAAGCTTCTCACTACTTCATTAATTATCTCCTTATCATAAGAAAGTGAAAAGTAATTCCAGATAAATTCAACAGACTCAATTGGCATTGGCGTTCGCATTTCTTCTGTCCATAATCGGTTAAAATGGCCCCAGGCAGCACGAACTGCGTCATTAATTTGGTGGTCAGTTGGTTCAAATCCTATCTTTTTCATAGCTTTGCGAATTTCTTGATTTCTAATATAATTACGCATTTGACCATTACTTGAATCGAAAATCGTATTCCAGAAATCTATTGTGACTACTTTTATTGCCATTTATATACTCTTTAATCTTTTAATACCTTCATTTAATGTTTCATCTTTTTTTGCAAAGCAAAGTCTTAATAATTGTTTTCCCTCTTGCGATTTAGAATAAAATACAGATGGTGGAATTGTTGCAATTCCATAATTTTTGATTAATATTTGTGATGCTTCTATATCATCTTTAAATAAATTATCGGAAAATTTTAACATCATAAAATATGAGCCTTCAGGTTTATACGGTGTAAATTTTGAATTTAATAATTCATTATACACAAAATTGCGTTTTTGTTCATATAATTGTTTGAAACTAGGCAAATACTCATCTAATCTTTGAAATGCTTGTGCCATTGAATGTTGCCCAGGGGTATTTACAGCAAAAGTTGTCCATTGATGCACTCCGTGAATTGCTTCGATAAATTCTTTCTTAGCCATTGCATAACCAATTTTCCAACCCGTAAAACCAAAAGTTTTCCCACAAGATGAAATTGTAATAGTTCTATCTTGCATCCCATCAAGTGAAGCAATTGGAGTGTGCTTAATATTTTCGAATGTTAGAAATTCATAGACTTCATCCGAGATTACATAAAGATTGTATTTTTTTGCAATTTGTGCAATAAATTCTAATTCATTGTTTTTGAAAACTTTTCCTGTGGGATTGTGCGGATTATTTAAGATAATAATCTTTGTTTTTGATGTTATTTGTTGTTCAAGCTCATCAAAATCAAACGAAAAATCGGGTAATTTCAAAGTCACAAACTTAGGAACACCACCTGCCAATATTACATCTGCAAAATAAGAATCATAATAGGGTTCAAAAAGTATCGCTTCATCGCCAGGATTGAGTAATGCATTAATTGTATCGTATAATGCTTCGGTTGCACCTGCTGTAATAATAATTTCGTCAGTTGGTTTCCATTCAATTTCATAGAAATGCTTTTGATAATTTGCAATCGAATTTCTTAATGAGTTAATTCCAAAAGAAGGTGCATATTGATTTTTTCCTTCCTTCATCGCATCGAGAGCATAATCGAAGATCCATTCCGGCCCATTGAAATCGGGATAACCTTGCCCAAGATTTGTTGCATTATATTGGTAGGCTAATTGTGTAATAACCGAAAAAATTGAGACAGGTATATTTTCAAGTTTTGTATTAAATTTATCCATTTTTAAATTTAAATAATAAAAAAAGCAAAATTAAATAATTGAAATATTTAGTTGATAATACATAGGTAATCAAATAATTAACAATAAGAAGCAAAATATTACATATTTTATAGTCCTGAATTTCTCTTAATAGTACGCAGTAAATCTTCTATTTCAATTGCGACAACGCCGGGTTTTTCGCAGACTGTGCCCGCCGCATAATTAGAAATCATAGCCGATTCCTCAATGCTTGCGCCCCCTATAGTCGCAATAGTAAATGTTGCAATTGCAGTATCGCCGGCACCTGACACATCTGCAACTTGTCTTGCTCGGGTTGGAATTATAAGGGTCTGACAATTTTTCCCAAACAGCATCATTCCATCTGCTCCCAATGTCAAAAGAATATTATCGCATTGCAATCGCTCAATAATGTCCTTTCCCCCACGTGTGCGTTCTTCCAATGAATTCAATGGATATCCTAAAGCATATTGTGCTTCTTTCAAATTCGGTTTAAACAGATTTACATTTTTATATTCGAAGAAATTTTCTTGCTTTGGGTCGACACTAATGAAGATATTTTTCTCCCTCGCAAAATCAATTACTCGTTTAATAAATTCTTTTGGCAAAAGTCCTTTATTATAATCTTCAAAAACAATCGCCTTTAAATTTTTAATAGATTTAAGATAATTGAGAAAAAATTCTTGAATATTTTTGTCTATATATTGCTTATTTTCTCTATCGATACGAGCAATATGTTGATTGACAGCGATCAGGCGGGTTTTGACAGTAGTACTTTTATCGGGGTCAATAAAAATGCCATCATTAGTCAGACCCTGCTGTCTCATAATATCAAGAAAAATTTCACTTTCTCTATCATCCCCCAACACGCCAAGCAGGATAGGTTTTGCACCTAATGATTTAATATTGCTTGAGACATTTGCAGCACCACCTAAATGATAGGTCTCTCTTTCAAATTCGAGCACAGGCACGGGAGCTTCGGGTGAAATTCGCGAAACATTGCCCCAAATAAATCTATCAAGCATAATATCGCCAATGACGGCAATCTCTTGACCTTCAGCATTTTTTAGAATTTCTTTGCATCTTTCGATTGTGAGTTCCTGCATATTATATTTTAATTTGATTTAAAATCTCATCAATAATTTGATTTATCGATACTCCTTCTGCCTCTGCATTGAAATTTGTAACAATTCTATGACGTAATACAGGCAATGCTACAGTCTTTATATCTTCAATATCGGGTGTATATTTTCCATAAAGAGCGGCTCTGGCTTTTGCCCCAAGTATTAAGAATTGTGAGCCACGTGGTCCAGCTCCGTAGCTAATAAAGTCTTTTACTACTTTGAAATTAGTTGTGGCTGGTCTTGTGCTTCTAACAAGTTCTACTGCAAATTTTATAACATTATCAGCCACAGGTATTCTTCTTACTAGATTCTGATAAGCAATGATTTGGTCTGCATTTAGCACTTTATTGACTTGTGGAGTCAATTCGGTTGTAGTTTTTCTCACAATTTCCATCTCTTCATCAAAGCTTGGATAATCGAGCCAGATATTAAACATAAATCTGTCCAATTGTGCCTCAGGAAGAGGATATGTTCCTTCTTGTTCAATTGGGTTTTGTGTAGATAGCACAAAAAATGGTTCTTCCAATTTGTAAGTTGTTCCCGATGCTGTAACCTCTTTTTCTTCCATTGCTTGAAGCAATGCAGCTTGTGTTTTAGGCGGTGTTCTATTGATTTCATCAGCAAGGATGATATTTGCAAATATTGGTCCCTTTACAAATCTAAATACCTTTTCTTTTGTTGATACGTTTTCTTCAATTACTTCAGTGCCTGTAATATCGCCTGGCATTAGATCAGGTGTAAATTGAATACGGCTAAATTTTAAATCCAATGCTTGAGATAGTGTTCGCACAAGCAATGTCTTAGCAAGTCCCGGAACACCAATGAGCAATACATGACCCTTTGCAAAAATTGATATCATCAATTGTTCAACGATATCTTCCTGCCCAATAATGACCTTTGCTATTTCTGAGCGTATATCTTTTATTCTCTGTGATAAAGCTTTTAGTCCCTCAACATCATCATCGATTTTATACATAGATAATTTGAATTTTAAAATAAATGTTATTGACGACAAGTCAAGTAATAAATTGAGAAAAGGGAATTATTTGGTTTGATATCTTTAGTATAAATTGGTCATTCCGAGCATAGCGAGGAATCTATCCTTTTGGAAATGGATTTCTCACTATGTTCGAAATGACAAGGAAATGTAGGGGTTCAAAATTTTGAGCCCTACTTTGAACCTTCGACTTAAGTAGTTAGTTCAAGATTTGCAATGACAAAATTAAAAATATTACTCATTTCCTTTCTTTTTATGTTTAATTTTGTAATTAATTCAATAATGCATTATGAGAAATTTGCAAAAATTACTATTTACATTTATCTGCTTACTGTTATGTATGCAACAAAACGCCGTATTTTCGCAAGATATGGAGCTTGTATGCAAAATTGATATAAATGATACTTCTTTTACTAATAATTTAGATCGTGTATTATTGAATTTGTATTTTAAAAATAAAAAATTTTTCAAGACGGTTGTTGGTTATGAATTTAAAGAAGTCGTAAAGAGCGGATCTTGCAATTTAACAAATGAGAAAATTGAAGATATGATTTTTATTGCACACTCTAAGGATGGAAAAAGTCAGAAGTTCTTTTATTCTGATATTTCCTCAAATATTTCGAAGATACCTGTTTTTATTGCATTTCGGGAAAGAATTACTATAAAAGATACAACACGAATGGAAAATGTCGATAAATCCTTATCAAAAAATAATATTCAAGAACTTGAAAAATTGACTACTTTTTTAAAACAATATAAAATATATTTACAATTTAATTCAATAGCACAAGAGGATGAAAAACGCATATTTACAAATTTTTTTCTAATATTTCCTCAAGACCAGACTGTAAAAAGATGGATTGGAAATCTTGATTATATTGAAATTTATAAATTTAAAAAAATATAGATACAAATGAGAAAAATAGTTGAATGTGTCCCAAATTTTTCTGAGGGACGGAATTCCGAAATTATAGAAGCAATTGCAAATGCAATTAGAAATACACCAGGCTGCACACTATTGGATGTTGATCCTGGCAAATCGACGAATCGCACAGTTTATACATTTGTAGGTTCTCCTGAGGCAGTATTGGAGGGGGCACTCGCATCGGCTCGAGTTGCATATAAAATAATAGATATGCGACATCATAAAGGCGAGCATCCAAGAATGGGTGCAATGGATGTCTGCCCATTTATTCCTGTTTCCGATGTTACGATGGATGAATGCGTTGCATTATCAGAAGAATTTGGACGCCGAGCCTCTGCCGAGCTTGGAATTCCAATATATTTATATGAATATTCAGCAAAAGCAGATTATCGTAGAAAATTGCCCGATATTAGAGCAGGAGAATATGAAGGCTTGCCTGAAAAGCTACTGAAACCTGAATGGAGACCCGATTTTGGTCCTGCTGAATTTATACCTAATTGGGGCGCAACTGCCACAGGTGCAAGAAATTTTTTAATTGCTTATAATGTTAATGTGCTAGGCACAAAGCAGCAAGCACATCGCATTGCATTAAATTTGCGTGAGACAGGTCGTGGAATTGACAATCCTGGATTACTAAAAGAAGTCAAAGCAATTGGTTGGTGGGTTGATGAATATAATATGGCACAAATATCAATGAATCTTACAAATTACGAAATTACTCCACCCCATATTGCTTTTGAATCTGCAAAGGCACAAGCTAAGCTGCTTAATGTTGGAATTGCAGGCTCGGAATTGGTTGGGTTAATTCCTTTGAAAGCAATATTAATGGCAGCAGATTATTATATAAAAAACGAAAATCTAATAATTCTCGAAGAAGAGCAAAAAATTAAACTAGCCATCGATAGATTAGGACTTAATTCAATTACTCGATTTGAACCAAAAAAGAAGATAATTGAGTATATGATTGAAGATAAATCAAGTGAGCGACTTGTGAATTTAACAGTTAAGGAATTTATTAATGAAATTGCGGCAAGAACTTCTTCGCCAGGTGGAGGATCTGCCTCCGCAGCAATCGCAGCAATAGGTGCAGGATTGGGCACTATGGTTGGGCAATTAACTTATGGCATAAGAAAATTTGAAAATGTTGATAAAGAAATTCGAGCTGTATTGCCTAAACTATATGATACAACCCAAGCACTTATACCAATGATAGACCGAGATACTCAGGCATTTGATGAATATATGAAAGCAATGCATTTGCCAAAGGATACTCCCGAAGAGGAACAAATCCGAAATCGCAAGATGCAAGAGGGCATTATTAAAGCAATAGAAGTACCTCTTACAACTATGAAATTGGCAAATTCTATTTGGAACGAGATGCAAGCAATTGCCAAATTTGGAAATATTGCGTCACATTCTGATGTTGAAGTTGGTGCTAAGGCTTTGGAAACAGGCATTTGGGGAGCCTATAAAAATGTATTGATAAATCTTCCTCTGGTTGAAGATGAAAATTATAGAAATACTATTCTCGATGAAGCCAAACAAATTGTTGAGGCTGCTCATCAAGAATCTCAAAAAGTACTTAATATAATAAGTCAGAGAATAGAAAAAACTAATTAATATTAATTTTTTCTTTTAATATACGTTGATATTTTAGAATTTTAAATTTTTTTCAAGAGGTCTAAAATGAACGCACGAATTTTAAATTGCTTAGTAATAGCAGTCGTTTTAATTTGTTCAACAAATCTCATTTTTGCGCAAAAGGAAAACGTCCGAAAACTGGATTTAAAGCAGAGCTACATAACTTTCACAATTCAAACAGAAAAGGGAGTTATTGAAAGCAAAATTAACTTTAAGAGTGGCAAGATAAACTATGTCGATACTATAATGAAATCTTTTGAATTTATAGCTGATATGAAAAATATACAGATTACCAAAAGGGATTCGGGATTGAACGAACAACAACTAGTGGAGGCTGTATGTTCACCGGGTTTTTTCAATTGCGATAGTTTTCCCGAAGTACGAATTGTAGATAAACGTATTGATAGAAAACGTGATAATTCATATTTTACAGTTGCAAATATGTTCATTAAAAACAAACCTGTAGAATTAAAATTTGTCGTTTATTTTAGGCAAATTGGAAAGAATGATGGATTCTATTCTATATCTTATCTCGATAGAAAAAGCAGTTCGCTTCATTATATACCTCAACCAAATTCATTGAAAATAAACGATAATTATTTTTATGACAATATAGAGATTCTATTATATATTATTTTAGAATAGACAATCAAGAAATTGATAGGTATATATTTTTTAATCAATATCATAGTTCATTGATTTCAACCATCTTTTTACTTGCTGTGCTGCTTTTGTGGAATCAGGAACTAATCTTAGAAATTCTTTAAAATCGCGGGCAGCATAATCAATTTGTTTATTTGTTTTAAATGCAATTCCTCTATTTAAATAGCCAACGGAATTTTTTGGATCAATTTCAATTGCTAATGTATAATCTTCTTCAGCTTTTGAATAATAACGAATTTTCATAAATGCATTCCCACGACTTATATATCCTTGATAGAATTTTGGATTAATTGAAATGGCTTTTGTATATTCTTTAATTGCTTCCATAGTATTATTTTTCATTAAAAGCACATTCCCTTTTCCATAATATGCCCAATACATTCTTGGGTCAAGGTAAATAGCATTGTCATAATCAGACAACGATTCATTGAATTTTCGTAAATAATAGTATGCATTACCTCTATTGAAATAAATTTGTGCAGAATTTGGCGCTAGTTCTAAAGCATTTGAAAAATCTTGTACGGCTGATGTAAATTCTCTCATTGAAAAATGTACTACTCCCAAATTATTATAAACTTCGGAATTATGTGGTTCTAATTCCAATAAAGATTGAAAATCTTTAAGCGCAGAAACATAATCCTTCAATTTTACAAAAGTCATTCCTCGGTAATTATAAGCAAGCGTTTGATTTGGATTCATTTTGATTGCCAATGTGAAATCATTTAGCGCATCAGAATAATTATTTAATCTCAAATATGTTAATCCTCGTGATATTAATGCCATTGTGTTTGATGGTTCTAATCGTAAGGATTTTGTATAATCTTGCAAAGCTCTCATAAATTCATTGCGTGTAAAATAAATATTGCCTCTCTGAAAATACGATTGACTTGAAGATTCATCAAGCTCAATTGCGCGATTAAAATTCTCTAAAGCTAAGTCTAAATTATTATCTTTTAAATATATTAATCCGCGTTTGTGGTATGCAAATGATAGATTTGGGTTAAGTTCAATTGCCTTATTGAAATCATTCAAAGCATTCTCATATTGATGAACTTCTAAATATACACTTCCTCTTCTGAAATAAGCAAATGAAAATTCAGGATTAAGCGAAATTGCATTATTGAAATCGTCTATTGCTTTTGCATAATCCTTGTTTTTTTCATACATAGTGCCACGCTTGAAATATGCTGTATATGAACGGGTATTGAATTCTATTGCCCTACCATAACATTCAATTGCTCTGATTATATCATCGTGAGCACTAAAGTCATCTCCCCTATCAATCCATAATTCAGATTCGTGTATATTTTGATTTTCTGCCATATTATTTGTTTCCCATAAATTTATATCGTCAATTAATCAAATTAATTAACGCTATTTGTTCTATAATCTTTGATATATTGCAAAATCCTATAAGCATAAAGTTTTTTCTCCATTTTTCCATATTCTGCAATATTTCCTTTCCTATCGACAATTATTATACTATTATAATCGCTACCAAATACTGACTCATCCTGCACTGCAGAATTTATTAAAATTATATCCGCATTCTTTTCAATTAATTTTTGCCGCCCATTTTCAATTGCATTTTCTGTTTCAAGAGCAAAACCAACAATCGTTTGATTATTCTTTTTTGGTCTTCCAATTTCCGCGAGAATATCTTTTGTTGGAATTAATTCAATTGTCAAAGATTCTTGATTTGCACTTTTCTTTATTTTTTCTGTATACTTTTCTTTTGGTGTATAATCCGCAACAGCCGCTGCCATTATAGCGATATCGCACTCGGGGAATTCTTTAATTACTTCATTATACATTTCTTCTGCTGTTTGAACATTAATGCGTTTTATTGATTCGGAAGTATTAATAGAAATAGGTCCGGCAATCAAAATAACTTCTGCTCCAAGCGAATTGGCAGCTTCCGCAAGTGCAACGCCCATTTTTCCGCTCGAATGATTTGAGATATACCGCACGGGGTCAATATTTTCAATGGTAGGTCCCGCAGTTATCAGGACTTTTTTCCCTTTATAATATTCCTTTAATTTATCAATGTGTATATTTTGTTTTAAAAATTCGAGTTCCAATTCTGTATTGAATTTTATTTTTTCTACTGCTTCATCCAATGTTTCTTGGGATTTATTGAGTATTTCACTCATTTTATTATCTGCTTGCTTACTATTTAAAGCATTCATTATTTCATTAATAATAATAGAAAAATCAGGCAATCTTCCCGCTCCAATTAATCCACTTGCAAGCTCTCCACTCTCAGGTGGAACTACAACTGCACCATATTGCTTGAGCAATTCAATGTTTCTTTGTGTGGAAGGATGATTAAACATTGTTTCATCCATTGCTGGGGCAATTAATAATGGCTTATTCTTGGGTAACGCAATCATCACAGTAACCAATGCATTATCCGCAATTCCATTTGCCAATTTGCCAAGTGTAGAAGCAGTGCAAGGGGCAATTATTGCTAAATCGCACCAATGTGCTAATTGGATATGCCAAGCACCTTGATTTTGTACATTCTTATCAAACATATCAATAATTACGGGATTCTTGCTAACACTTTCCAGAGCTAAAGGAGCAACAAATTCTCCTGCAAAAGGAGTTAATATTGTTTTAACTTCAGCGCCTGCCTTAATTAATTCCCTAACAAGATATGGTGTTTTATATGCAGAAATTGAACCTGTTATACCAAGTAGTATTTTTTTACCAATTAAATCGTTTGCCATTCGTTTTTATATATTTATTATGCAAAATTATATAATTAATTAGAAATATAAAGGAAGTATGAATTTAGTGGCTATTGTAGGACGTCCAAATGTAGGTAAATCTACTCTTTTTAATAGATTAGTGGGCAAACGTGAGGCAATTGTCGAATCTGAACCCGGAATTACTCGCGACAGGATTTATGGCACTTGCGAATGGAATGGGATGAAATTTCAAATAATTGATACGGGTGGATTTATCCCAGGCGATACTCGTACAATTGAATCTGCAATTCGTGAACAAGCTCAGATTGCTATTGATGAATCAAATGCGATTATTTTTGTTGTGGATGCTCGTGATGGTGTTACTGCTTTTGATATTGATATTGCTAAGATTTTGAGAACCTCAAAAAAGCCTGTTATCCTTGTTGTGAATAAATGTGATAACACTGTTCAGGAAAATTTTGCGTATGAATTCTATAATCTGGGGCTTGGCGAACCCTTCCCAATTTCTGCTATTAATGGGCATAACAC
>JAGOIG010000046.1 GCA_017995735.1 Candidatus Kapaibacterium sp.
GCTAAGAACAGTCTAACTTTGTTCTTCATTATGATACTCCTATATTTATTAATAAATTCATTTATTTACACTTAATTATATTCAAAACTTATAAACAAATTATATGCCAATACAAAATTCCCCTTTCTTAAATTTCTAATAAAACAAATTTAAGAAAGAAAAATGAAAAAAAATGAAATTATTTAAAAATTTTTTCAAATTTATTCTTAAAATCTTTTCTTCTGATTAATTTTAATATTATCTTCAAATTAAAGTATTTATTATGTTTCTATTTGATTTATAAATCACTTTCATATATAATTAATCAGAATACAATCGATTCATATATTGACACTGTTAAATAATTTACACACTTGATTTTAAAAGAAGAAGCACTTCTTTTGATAATTTTAAAATTTATTAATTCCAAATTAAATTCTTTAATAATTAAGATTAATAAATCAATTTGTCTTAATATTGTATCATTAAAATTCAAAATATCCACTCTTTCATTATACTGCAAATGCAAATTAATAATTATCTATGAAATAATAAATAATTATTTAAAAATATTTTAAATAAAATTTTTCTTATTAAAATTTATTATTCATTAATAAGAATAATATACCGAAGAGGACTAAAAATGGTGTGTAAATTATATTAGACTTGTAATTTTGAAGGTTATTTAAAATCATAGTCGCAGAACCCCCCGTTACGAATACGGGAAAATCTTCAATTGATATAATATTATTTTTTATATAATCAAGAAAAAATAAAATAGATCCACTACTTCCATTGATAATTCCTGAATTTATAGCATCAGCTGTATTTTTCCCGATAATTGCATTAGGAATTTCAATTCTGTAATCCTTTAGTCCAGTAGTAGACTGGTTTAAAGCACTCATTTGTGTTATAGGACCTGGCATAATGATACCACCCTCGAAAATATTATTTTCATTTAAGATATTAATTGTTATTGCTGTTCCAACATCTACTGTAACAAAGGGAGGATTTGAATATAGTAGCCCACCTATAATTCCCAATTTCCTGTCCTCACCTGTACCTGATACTTGAGAAAAATCTACTAAGGTTTGTTCATCAAGCAAAGAACTTATTAATATGTAACGAAATTTTTTAAAATTGGCTATAATTTTAAGAAATTCATCAAAAATTATCGAATTGACACTTGAAATTGCAAATATTTTTTCATTTTCAGAAAAATTTAAAAGGAAATTATTGAGTGAATTTGTAAAATTTGAATCGTAGAAAAATGTTTCATAAGTATCTTCAAAAAGTATTTTCAATCGGGAATTACCAATATCCACCGCAGCGTAGGAATCGAGAATATTTTTATCAATCAAGCGAGTATCTAATACTGTTTCCATTATCTATAATTATATCTTCATTATTTTCAGAAAGATTTGCGCGCAATCTGCAATCATCCATTATTTCAGTAATTATCGCTCTTTGCCCAGTTTCAAGAATAAGCACCTCTTTTCCAAGAACATTTAAATCATTTTTCCACTCATTAAAGATTTGCATTATGTCGCCATTTTCATATTTATCGAAATAATCTTTGAAATATTCGACAATTGAATTTTGAAGTACTTGCAAAGCATCTTCACTTTTCAATATAGATTGATTTTCATTGATTAATTTCAATTTTTTTAACGAGGTTGCAGTATCTTTTAAATCAATTGGAAAATTATCCTCAAGAACATTAATTCCAATTCCAATTATGGAATTATTGCAAATTGAACCTAAAAAATTATGTTCAATAAGGATGCCTGCAAGTTTTTTATAACTTTCACCATCAAGTGCATAAATATCATTAGGATATTTAATACGGAAAATATTTAAATTAGTGACATCTAAAAGTACATTTTTTGTAATCAAAGCAGACATTGCTTGTAGACTTGCAAGATGATTACTTGCAGGCGAAGTTTGGTGATTGATTCCTATAGATAAATATAAATTTTTGCCATAATTGCCGAACCAATTGTTTCCTTTTCTCCCACGCCCTGCTGTTTGATGCATTGCCGAAACAAGCACAAATTTATGCTTTTTTAATAATTCGCGAGCATAATCATTTGTAGAGCTAACATCTTGGAAATTGTATACTTCAAAATCCATTAAGCATTGGTCTTTGTATTATTTTTCTTTTGTTTTTTACTCAATTCTTTTAATTCTTTAATCAAAAGAATTTCTGAATCAGTTAAAGATTCAGGCAATTTAGCCAGTAATTTTACATATAAGTCGCCACGTTTTTCGGGATTATTATAGTTCGGCAGACCTTGGTTTGACAATTTGAACACCTTAGTATTCTGCGTAAATTTAGGTATATCGAACTTTACAGGACCGCTTAATGTATTAATTTTGGCCGATCCGCCAAGAATCATAGTAAGATAATCAACCCAAACATCGACAAAAAGATCATCACCTTTGCGTTGGAGTTTAGGATGTGGAGAAATTTTAACAGTGACATATAAATCTCCATTTAAGCCACCATATTTGCCCGTTCTTCCCAATTGAGGTAATTTCAGAACTTGCCCATCCTGTATTCCTGGTTTGAAGCGAACCTCGACTTTCTTTGAATCGACTGATAGCATACGGGTAGTGCCTTTGAAAGCTTCTTCGAGGGACAATTCAACTTCGGTCTGCAAATCCTCACCTTGAGAGGGTGTTCGCTGATAACCTTGACTTTGAGAATAAGAAGATGGCGCGAAACCCTCTCCAAAAATCTTTTCAAAGAAATCAGATAATCCGCCACCTGATGAAAAGAAATCCCCAACTGTTCGGGATTTTCTCTTACCTCTCGAAGATGATTGATTAAACCATTGTTCCCAATTGAATGATTCAGAGCTTCCACCTCTGCTTTGGTAAGAATTCCATTCTGAACCAAGGTTATCATATTTAGCTCTTTTTTCCTTATCGCTTAGAACTTGATATGCTTCATTAATTTCTTTAAATTTCTCCTCCGCCTTAGGATCTTGTTTATTCTTATCGGGATGATATTTTTTTGCTAATTCTTTATAGGCAGCTTTTATTTCATCAATTGTCGCATTTTTAGATACACCTAATATTTTATAATAATCTTTAAATTCCATATTTATCCTTTATTTATTAATTATATTGACGAATTAAACAAAAGGAATAATAACAAAAGCAAATAAATCCCATATTGCATGAGATATAACAATCATCGAAGCCGACCGATATTTCATAAAAAGCCAACCCCACGCCAAGCCTGCTACGGCAGCTGCAAGTATTAAAATAAAATTAAAGCTCCATATATGTATAAAAGTATAAATAAATGTATTAATAATATAAGCACTTACAGGCGATATTTTTTTAGATAATGAATTTTGGGCAAAAGCTCGCCAGAAAATTTCTTCTGAGGGTCCAATCCAAAATAACAAAGCTAATCCTATAAGAATTGCATCAGCTTGGGTTTTTGTTGCATATACATTCTCAATTTGGTGTGGTGCAAAATTAAAAATTGACCTTGTAATTATATTCCCCAGATAAAATACACCATATAATGCAACAAAAGATAATATACCATAGGCAATATTTTTAAAATTAAATTTGTACAGTTCCTTTAGCTCTTCTTTTGGAGTATTGGTAAGAGCAATAATGGATAATGTCCCCGATGCAATCATCATCATTATCCAGAAATTGAAATATTGTTTTGTCCATGGAGAAAACATAAGGAACCAGCAGATAACAGCAATTCCATAGCCGATATATAGAGGGGTTTTCTTCATATTAATATTAATAAATATATTAAAGAAAAGCAGAAATAATGATTCCCGCAGTAAGCAATAGCCCAAACTTCAAATGCAACTGAGCAGAACGAACATCCATTATAGCAATTTGCTCGGGTTTATCTATATTTCCTGCTGATATATCTTTCATATTTTTGAACGCTTGCGGCAAAACAAGAAATACAAGTAATGCATAAGGTTCAAGAATACCTAGGATAATAAAAAGAATTATGGAAATAAACGCGCCAGATACAAGGCATACATATTCATTCTTAGACGCTTGATAGCCAAGTTTATGAGCAGTAGTGTCTATATCAGCTACTTTATCAAGTTTTATATCGCGAATATTATTAGCATTTAAAATCGAGGAAATTAATAATCCAACAGGTATCGAAATAATAATTACATTCCAATTAAACGTTTCAGTTAGGGTATAGAATGTACCAAGAACCATCAATATGCCGAAAAATAAGAATACAGCAAAATCGCCCCATCCTTTATATTTATAAGCAATTGGATTTGCTGTGTAAAAAATTCCCCCTAATAAACCAAAAAGTCCAATTATTAATAAAGGATATCCTACATAAGTAACAAGAAATAAGCCAATCAATGTGCCTATGCCAAAAATGATGTAACCTCCATAAAGTAATTCTTTTGGCTGCAATAATTTATCGATTAGCACACGGCTTCCGCCATAAGTATCTTCTCGGTCAACACCGTGGATATAATCAAAGTAGTCTGACACTATATTTGTAGCTGCGTGATACATTACACCTGCGATAAAAATTAGCGGAAAAAGCCACCAATGTGCATTACCCCCGAAAAGATAATACGCATAAGCACCTCCTACAAGTATTGGAATAATTGATGCAGGTAATGAGAAAGGCCTTGCAGCCTGTATCCAAGGTTTCAATTGCTTTGTTTTAAAAATTTTTTCCATAATTTAATTAAAATTAATATTTAAATATAACATCTTATTTACTTATTTTTCCATATAAATCATATTCAGTTGCTGATGTAATTGATGCTTTAATTATATCACCAACATCAATTTTTTGTTTACTTTTTATTATTACATTATTATCAATATCCGGCGCATCTGATTCAGTTCTCCCTATTATAGTTCCATTATCTATTTCATCAACTATTACTTCCAGGGTTTGCCCGATTTTGGATTGATTCTTCGTTAATGAAATTTCTTGTTGAGCCAGCATCAGGGCTTCCTTACGGCGTTGTTTTTCTTTTTCGGGGATTGGGTCGCCAAGTTCGTAAGCGTTTGTGCCTTCCTCTTGTGAATATGTAAACACACCAAGCCTATCTAATTTGTATTCTTTTACAAAATTGAGCAATTCGATAAAATCATTTTCCGATTCATTTGGAAACCCCGTGAGCAACGTTGTGCGAATTGCAATATTCGGAACTTTATATCTAATTTTATCAATTAAATCAATGATATTCTTTTTTGAAGTCGCTCTTTTCATTGCGGATAGAACAGAATCCGAAATATGTTGAATTGGAACATCAATATACTTCGCTATATTTGGTCGTTCAGCAATCAAATCCAGCACTTCATCTTGTAAGGCTTTTGGATATACATACATCGAACGGATCCATTTAAGTTGCTCAATATTGCTTAATTCCTCAAGCAATTTTGGAAGCATTTGCTTTTTGTAAATATCTATTCCATAAGAAGTTGTATCTTGTCCAATTAAAATCAATTCTTTAACTCCCTGCAAAGCAAGATTGCGAGCTTCTGATGTAAGTTTTTCGATTGGCGAGGAATGGTGTTTCCCTTTAATTTGAGGAATTGCACAAAATGAGCAACTTCTATCGCAGCCATCTGAAATTTTCAGATATGCATAGTGTTTTGGGGTTAACAAAAATCGCTCACCTTGCAATTCATATTTATCAGAATTCAACTCATGCAGCAAATCCTTTTGGAAATCAACGCCAAAAAATTTATCTACTTGTGGATACCGAGCAGAAAGAAACTCATCATATCTTTGTGAATAACATCCTGCAACATATAATTGCTTAATAGCACCTTTACTTTTTAAATCAATTGCTTCTTCAATAATTGATTGATTTTCATCTCGAGCAGATTTAATAAATCCACAGGTATTAATAATGAGTATATCAGGTTGGTCATAAGTAAAATTCACTTCATACTTTGATTTATCAAGCAATGTAATAAATCTTTCACTATCTACTATGTTTTTTGGGCAACCAAGTGTTATGACTGATATTTTTTCTTTGCTTTTCATATAATACAATCATCTCTATCTAATATTATTACTAATCTCATCAACTTTTGCAATATCAGGGGAATTAGGGAATAAATTTTTAAAAACCGGAATGAGAGATTTCAATTCTTCATAATGCTTTATATTATATAAAGTTTGAATTTTATTAAAAAATGCCTTTTCAAAATACTCAGTATCGGGATAATTATTAATTACTTCATCAAAATAAATCAATGCAGAAAGCGGAGAAGAAAGTCTTAAATAAATTTGCCCCGTAAAATATTGTCGATGGGCAAGTTTATTACGCAATTCCTGGATTTTTTTATTCGCATCAGTTGCTAATGAATCATCAGGATAAAGTGTTAAAAATTCTTGGAATGAATTTATTGCCTTCTGAGTGTAATCTTGGTCTCTATCATAAGGAGGGGAAAGCTGATAATAGCACAATCCAACTTTATACATTGAAATTTTTGAATAATCGCTTGCTGAGTAATTCCTAAGAAGTTTATTGTATTGGAAAGCAGCAATTATATATTCTTCCTTAGCATAATTTATTTCAGCAGTATAGTACTGAGCATCGTCTGCATATTGGCTTGCAGGATATTGCAACGCTATAACATCAAGCAGTGAATATGCATCATCATATTTTTTTTCTTTGAATAATTTAAGAGCATTTAAAAATATTTCCTGGTCACTTGAATAATTAACTTTATCTGCACTTTTGCACCCTGCAACAAGCAATAACGCTAATAATAATATGCTGTATCTTCTCAATTTTCTAAATTTAATAAATTTACAAATTTAAGGACTTTTAATATTTCTAAAAAAAATAACCCTAATTTTCTTTCATAACTTTAAAAATTTGCCTGTTAATTCCATCAATAGAAATTATATAAATACCATTTGAAAGCTTAGATAAATCAAATACAGCCTTAATATCATAAAAATTAATGTCACCAAGGCTTCTGTAATTTTCAACTTTAATAGTAGCAGTCATTATCTTCTCACCATAAAGGTTGTACATAAAAATGGGAATAGAGGCAAAATCAATTTGTGATTTGCTTTCAATTGTTATTGGCACCGTAATTATTGATTGAGTTGGGTTTGGATAAGGCTCACTTATCATTGCTTTTTCATAAACAGGTTGAAGATCTTCTGTTGTTAATTTGATTTGAATATTGCATTGAGTATTTGCAATATACGTGTTAGGTTCTGCTACTGCAACCATCGGAAGATAATGAGGCCAGCAAATATCATTAAGCATTAATGTGTCGCGCTCTGTTCCCATTTGCGATGGATAATAGCAAACACGAACTTCTGCAGAATCAAAAGCTTTGATAAATATTGGAAATTGGCTTTGTGGGATTGAAAACGCTTTATTATGTAAAATATAAATATCTGAAATTATTTGATCTTCCCAACTTTGATTTTTAATAATTATAATTCTAAATACCATATTTGGAAAATTTGTTGAATCAAAATCCAATTCGCTTTCCTTAATAGAAAATGCTAATTTGTTAGTATCAGGCCTAACTATAATATCAATATAGTCGCTTTCGCTTTCGCAATTGTATATATTTCGTACTTTTAATTTATAACGCCCCGAACTTCCAATTTTTACCTTTTTGTCATTTGAAATTGGTTGAGGTGATGTCTCCTCATACCATTCATAAAATGGATAATCATAAGCTGATTCGAGTTCGGTAGAATCCCCAACACAGAAATCGACAGCACCATTCACATTAATCTTTGATTCTGGTAATGGTGCTATAAATATATTAAAGCTATCTTTTGAAGTGCATCCATTGCTATCAGTAGCTGTAATATAATATTTACCTGATTGAGTTATAAAAATTTCTTTTGTAGTCTCGCCTGTTGACCAATTATAATTTTGGAAAGCATCGTTGACACTGACTTTAACTGTATCTCCTTGGCATAGATTTGAAGTATCAGAAACTTGCAATGTTAATGGAGTTTTTGGATAAAAGTTAATATTAAGTTTTTCGGATGTGCCTGTATCGCAAATTGTATTATAAGCATAAAGCCAATATTCACCAGGCTTGGTAACTTTGATTTGTGGGGTGGTCTCACCTGTTGACCATTTATAATTTTCATAATTCTTCGTTGAGGATAGAATAACGGTATCACCTTGGCAAGCAGGATTTTGCGATGCAAATATTTCGGGTTTTGCTGTATCCAAGCGTGTCAATTTCCATACACCTTTACCTACAACAAATGCAGTTGTATCATTTATACACCAAATATCATCAAGATCTATACCTTTATCGATGCCGCAATTTTTCAATTCCCAGGTATTACCTGCATCCGTTGTATAGTAAATTGATTGTTGCCATCCAACAACCCAACCTTTTTTTGGGGAAAGCAAAAATGAACCAAACATAGGAATACCAATTTCATAATTCTTCCAGATTTTTCCCATATCAGTTGAAATTCGCCAGCCACCACCGCCATCACCTCCTGTACAACCTCCTGAATAAGGGAGTAGAAAAGTTTGACCCGAAAGAGTAATTTCTTCTTGCCAATCATAACCACCCGTTAAACAGAAGACTTGCCAGGTATTTCCAAGATCAGTAGTTCTCCAAATTGCACCACTACTAGATGCATAACCTATACCGTCTTGATCAAAAAGGATATCAGATAAGCCCGAATTATAATAATTTTCATAAAATACTTTCCAGGATTTTCCTCCATTAGTAGTTTTATAAAATTGCTGATTATCGTCGCAACCTCCCCCTATTGCAAATCCTGTATTAGCATCAAGGAAAATATTGCCCCATATATCAATTGAATATCCAGTAGGGCTTACATCAAACCAGCTTTTTCCGCCATCTGTTGATTTATATATAGCACCATAAGCATTCATATTACTCACAAGCCCTGAAGTATAACCTATTTTTTCATTCACAAAAAATATGCTTTCCAGCTGATATGCATAAGGAATTATTGCGTAATCCCAATTATTGCCACCATCAGTTGTTCGAAGCACAACTCCATTATATCCGCAAATCCATCCATATTGTGGATTTGATTCGAGAAAATATACATCTAAATAAAAGCCATCATTATATGGCTTAGGAATACCTTGCACTCTTTTCCATTGAGAAAATAATAGATTAGGCAAGGCACACAATACAATAAATGCAATAACAAATTTTCTCATTTTATATATGTTTTTTATTTAGACAACTTAAAGGCAATTTTGTTTTATATTTTTTATAATTGGAATTCAATCGTAAAAAATAATTTTCTTATGCCAAAATTAGAAATTGTGAATAACTTTTAAAATTTTTCTAAACATTTTTAAAATAAGCAAATCTAAAAAAATTGAGAAAATCAAAATAAAAGACTGATTTTTAAAATATTACAAGTTTTATTAATATTCTGTTAATAATTGAAAAATATTACTTAACATTATTAAACTGTTCTTTTTTTTGAATTAATATAAAATTTTAAAAAAGTCAATCTATGTGCAAAAAATTTTTTGATTGTTATTTGCTGAAATTTTGTAAAATTTCGTTTTAGAAAAATTCAAAAATCAAAAAAGTGCTTTTTGAGTTTCTATAATTTCTTTAATTTACAAATTTCGAAAATTTCAATTTTTAAATAAATAAAATATGGAAGAATTGATTACTGAATCAAAAACTAATATTACGAATTCTACCCAAAATGGTCATTCGCACCTTGCCAGTATTTGGTCTAAAGCTCTTGAGATATTCCGAGATAATGTAGACAATTCTGCATTTAAAATATGGTTCGAGCAAATCGAACCTGTTTCATTACAAAATAGTAAAATAATCCTAAGAGTTCCGAGCCAATTCTTTTATGAATGGCTCGAGGAACACTATTCACACTTAATTTCTTCAACATTAGAAAGACTTATCAATAAAGACATAGAAATCTTTTATGAAATTAGGCAAAATGTAAAAAAATCTTCAAATGATAGAGCCAATGCGACACAAAAATATAGAAGCCAAAAAAATGATAATATGATAAATAGTAGTAGTAATCCTATAAATAATACCCTTCATAAAGATTATACTTTTAACAATTTTGTAATGGGCGAGAGCAATCATATTGCAGTGAAAACTGCTAAGTCTATTGCTCAGAATCCAACCAAAACCCGCTATAATCCTTTTTTAATTTATGGCAATACCGGACTTGGCAAAACACACCTTATCCATTCGATTGGAAACGAAATTGTAAAAAACTTTCCAAATATGAGTGTGCTATATCTGACAGGTGAGCAATATTTTATTAATTACACAAATGCTGTGACAAGTAATAAAGTAAATGAATTTAGCGAAATTTATAGAAATGTGGATGTGCTTATAATTGACGATATTCAATTTCTTTCAGGAAAAGAAAAAACCCAAGATCATTTCTTTCACACATTTAATTCGCTATATCAAGCAAAAAAGCTGATAATTTTCACAAGCGATAAATCTACAAAAGAATTGAAAGGTATTGACCATAGATTGATTTCACGCTTTAATTCAGGCGTGACAGTCGATATTCAACCACCTGATTTGGAGATGAGGGTGGAAATTCTGAAAATGAAAAGTTCATTGGACGGTCTTGAATTACCCGATGATGTTGTTAATTATTTAGCTAAAAATGTAACCGACAGCATTAGAGAATTGGAAGGTTCATATATTAATTTGCTTGCACGTTCAGCACTTAATCATAAGCCAATCACTATGGACCTTGCTCGTGAAGTTGTCCAAAGTATTTATCAAATAGAAAATCGCGAGATGACTATTGAGAATATTAAGCAAATTGTTGCAAACTACTTCCAATTGACTTGCGAGGAAATGCTTTCCAAATCCCGAAAACAAGAGCTTGTGATTGCTCGTCAATTATCAATGTATTTTATTAAAAAATATATGAATATTCCACTCAAAAAAATAGCAGAGGCTTTTGGTACTAAAGACCATACCTCTGTTGTTTATGCAATCAAAAAAGTAAATCAATATCTTCAATTCGATAAATCATTTCGCAAAAGCTTCGAGACTATCGAGAATATTATAACTCGTGAATTTGGAATTGAAGATAATCTAAATTAATATCAAAGCAATAATATTTTCAATCTTATCGCTTTACCAATCTCTTGCGTGTATAAGCAATAAGTCCGCCTGCATCAACAATTGCTTTGCGTGCAGGCGGAATAGGAATTATATCATAATTTTTATTTTTTGTATGATTTATGACTTTATTATCAGTTATTTCCAAATCATCGCCAACTTCAGCATCGATTTCAGGGCAAATCACAGTTTGCAAACCTAAGTTTATGCTATTTTGAAAGAATATTCTTGCAAAGCTTTTGGCAATTACTATCACATTGCATCCCACAAGAGTGGAAACAGCTTGCTCTCGTGATGAACCAGTTCCAAAATTTTCGCCCGCTACAATTAGCTTTGGCTCTTTATATTCTTTATCATTTAAAATCTTATTTAATTCCGGTATATCAGCAAAAGCATATTGCGGAGTTTCAGTTGGCAAAACGGTTGCCATATACCTTCCAGGGTAAATCTGGTCTGTTGAAATATCATTTCCTAATTTCCATACTACTTTCATAATTCACCTTTATAAATTTTTCGTGGATCTGTAATTTTTCCAAATAAAGCTGTGGCTGCTGCCGTTGCAGGCGATCCAAGATATACTTCTGAATCGGGATTGCCCATCCTTCCTTTGAAATTTCGATTTGTTGTAGAAAATGCTCGTTCATTATCACCAAGCGCACCTTGATGAACACCCAAGCAAGGACCGCATCCTGAATTCATTACAACGGCACCTGCTTTAAGAAAATCTTCAACATAGCCTTTTTCTAATGCTTCTTGATAGATTCTACCCGAAGCAGGAAAAACAAGCATACGTGTGGAACGACTAATTTTTTTGCCTCGTATAATATCAGCAGCTACTTTCAAATCATCAAGACGTCCATTTGTGCAAGAACCAATAACAACCTGGTCAATTGGAATGCCCTCAACTTGGCTAATTGGTTTGACATTATCCACATTATGTGGTACAGCAACTTGCGGTTCAAGTGATTCAATATTTATATTTATTGTTTGTATATACTCAGCATCAGAATCAGGCTGTATCATATCAATCTCACCTTTATAATTTGCAACTTCACGTAAATATCTCACGGTTTCATCGTCGGGGGGGAAAATACCCGCAGTAGCTCCCGCTTCCACCGCCATATTTGACAATGTTAATCTACCAGATGTGTCCATATTTTTAATAGTGGAACCGTGGAATTCAAGCACTTTATAATTTGCACCTTGATTTGTTAATTTTCCAATTAAATATAGAATAATATCCTTTGGATAAACCCCCACTGGCATTTTTCCATCGATTACAACTTTGATAGTGGCAGGAACCTCAACATTTAGAACATGACCCAATGCCCAAACTGATGCCATTTCCGTTGCACCAATTCCAAAAGCAAATGCACCTAATGCACCATGTGTTGTTGTATGGCTATCAGTTCCAACAACTACACCACCAGGAAGTATATATCCATTTTCAGCAAGGATTTGATGGCAAATTCCGCCTTCATCGCCACGTATATCGTGGAATTTTGTAATCTTCTGTTCTGCAATAAATTGCCTTATAAGCTTTTGATTTGTTGCTGTTTTTTTACTTTCTGCGGGGACACGATGGTCAAAAATAATTGCAATTTTATCAGGGTCCCAAACATTTGCTGGCAAATTTGTGCCCTCAAATATTTCTTTAAATTGATTTATGACTAGAGCTGCATTTTCATGACTCATTGCAAGCGATACGCGAGGTTCGACGACCTCACCTACACCCACTGAATCTTTATCGCAAGCTTTTGCCAAAATTTTTTGAACTAATGTTTGTTTCATATTAAAATCTATTTTTTATACGACACCTTTTTCTTTCATATTTTTAATATCATCACTTGAATAATTGTATTCTTTCAATATTTCATCAGTATGTTGTCCCAGCAAAGGTGGTGGAGTTTCTACAAATCCTGGGGTTTCCGAAAATTTTGCTGTTAAATTAAATAATGGCACCTCACCAATTCCTTCAACCTTAACTGTATTGAATGTTTTCCGCCATTTGATCTGATCTTGAACCACAGCCTCTTCAAGTTTTAGAATTTCCCCTGATGGAATGGAATTATCATTAAATAATTTCGTCCAATATTTTGTTGTATTTTTAGCTAATTTAGTCTCAATCAATGCATTCAATTCATAACGATTTTTCTTGCGAGTGTCTCGTTCTTTAAATTTTGGATCTGTTTTCAACTCGGGCATTTCGATAAGATCGCACAGCGATTCAAATTGCTCTTGTTTATTTGCTGCAATATTCATATATCCATCTTGAGTTTTGAACATACCCGAAGGTGCTGCGGTGAAGTTTTCATTCCCCATCAATTCAGGATGTACTCCACCAATAAGCCAATTTGACACAACCCAGCCCATCAGAGGCATTATTGAATCAAGCATTGCGACATCAATAAATTGACCCCTTCCTGAGCGCTCGCGATAAAATAACGCTGCCATTATGGCAAATGCTCCATTCAATCCACCGACGGTGTCGCAAACGGGAAATCCTGCGCGCAATGGATTGAGAGTCTTGTCGCCATTTATCGCCATCTCGCCGCTTAATCCTTGAATAATTTGGTCATATGCTGGTTTTTCAGCATCGGGCCCATCTTGTCCAAATCCCGATATTGCACAATAAATAATACGAGGATTTATTTCTGCTAATATTTTATAACCAAGCCCAAGCTTATCCATAACTCCAGGCCGGAAATTTTCAACAACGATGTCAGAATCGGCAACTAATTTTTTAAATATTTCTTTACCCTCAACTGTTTTTAAATTGAGTGTTAATGATTTTTTATTTGCATTTTGCGCAAGAAAGCTTGTCCCCAAAAGCAATTTATTATAGTCAGGTCTTGCGCCAAGCTTACGAGCTAAATCGCCATCTTTAGGATTTTCTACTTTAATTACTTCCGCTCCAAGTAATGCAAGCAACGATGTTGCAAATGGGCCCGAAAGAACGTTTGTTAAATCCAATACTCGAATACCTTCAAGCACTTTCATATTTTTCTCCATTTATTATTATAATTTTCATAATTAAATAAAATTTGAATATAAATAAAATTAAAATTTTATTATTAAATAAATTAATTACAGTTTATTGGTGCTGTCTTATAAACATAGCCAGGAAGGGGTCTGCCGAAAAATTCGCTAACATTTTTAGC
>JAGOIG010000047.1 GCA_017995735.1 Candidatus Kapaibacterium sp.
ATTACCACAAATAAATTTATCACAAATTCAAAGTCAAATATCTGATATAAGCAAAATCAAGCAAACTGATTTGAAAATTATTGAAACAACACTAATTTCAAAAAAAGAATTTGATGATACAAATTTATCAATAAATATTACTAATAAAGGGAATGATGACAATAAAGCGGATTTAATTGAACTAGTAAAGAATAAGTTGAAAGATTCAAAAGTGGAGTTGCCAACATTTAGCGATGGCAATATTATTAAGGAGGATAATAAGCAGGATGGTGGAGATATAAATAAACCAGAAAAGTATAATGATATATTCAAAACAAATGAAACAAAAAGTACAAACACAAATTCGAATGTAGAGTTGCCAAATATTAGCAATACGAATAATATAAAGGAGAATATTAAGCTAGATTGGGAAAATATAAATCAGAAATTTGATAATAAAATAAATCACATAGATAAGAGCGAACAAGTTGAAGTAGAACAAGTAGAAAATAGGGACCCTGAAAGTAAAGGGAATTTTGATAAGGTTTTTCAGGATAATCAAAGAGAAAATGATAATAATAAAGAAAATAATAGTTTATCAAAGGGAATAAGTAGTACTTTTACATTGAACAGAACAAACTCTACTAATTCACGAATGACAGATACTCAAACTCAGACATTCAAAAATGTAAGAATAGAAGAATTGCCTGAGCTTACAAATAAATTTATACAAATAGCATCAAAAGAAGGAACAATAAAGGCGAATATATCTTTATATCCTGAAAATCTTGGTATGTTATTTGTGCAAATTACAATGAAGGACGGGGGGATGACGATAACAATTAAAGCAGAAAAATCTGCAACTCTGGATAAAATAAGTAGTTCGATAACGAATTTGATTAATAATTTTAATGACCAGGGGTTGAAGGTTGAGAATATTAAACTCGAACAAAATAATACTGCAACAGGTGAAGAAAAATATACAGATAGTAAGGGTAGAAATTCGGAGCAGAATAGTGAATACAAAAAGGAATATTTAGAATTTTTATTAAAAACAAGGAATTCAAAAATAAATAATTAATAAATCACAGGAGTGAAAAAATGATACAGGAAGTCGGAGCAAGCCAAACAACAACACAACAGACCCAAACGAATAGCAATTCAACAGTTGGTAAGAATGAATTCTTAAAGCTATTAACTTATCAATTGAAATCGCAGAATCCATTGAATCCCGCTGACAATCAGGAATTTGCAGCGCAATTAGCACAGTTTTCTCAGTTAGAGCAATTGACAGATATTAAATCATTGCTTGAGGACCAAGCAAACTTGAATACAATTATAGCAGAAAGCTTAACGAATACAGCAGTGCCTGGGATGATAGGTAAGACAGCCACGGTATCAACTAATGAATTGCTATATGATGGAGAAAATAATAATGAAATTGGGTTTAATTCACCATATCAGATGCAAAGCGGGGCAGTGAGCATTTATGATGAGAACGGGAATCTAATTCGTACAATCGAATTATCGGGTGACAATTTGGCTAAAGGTGATCACACAATCCAATGGGATGGCGAAGATAATAACGGAAGCAAGGTCGCTAATGGGACTTATACTTTCGATGTAACGATGTCGGATGGCAGTGGTGCAAGCTTTTCAGGGGATAAATTTATCAGTGGTATTATCACCGCTGTGCGATTTAAGACAGATGGCACGTATGTTGTTATCAATAATCAAGAAGTATCACTTTCAAAAATTATTGAAATAAGTTAATTAATCGTAGGTAAAGAAAATGCCCGAAATTAATGGTGTAAATGTTCCATTTATTCCTGTTCGTGGGGTTGAGGATTTAAATAACGTACCTCAAAAAGCTAGAATAGTTGGGAATGCTATTGATTTCAAGGATATTTTCAGCGAAGAATTAAAGAAGTTAAAATTTTCGGGGCATGCGCAAACAAGAATGACAAGTCGAGACATATCACTGGATGATGAGCAATTGCAGAGGTTAGAGCAAACGATTGATAAGTTGGCAGAGAAGCAAAGTAATAATGCATTAGTAATGATGGATGATACTGCATTTATAGTAAATATTCCAAATCGAACAGTAATAACAGTATTTGATAAAGATCAGATTCAGGAAAATGTGATAACGAATATTGATTCAGCAGGGTTTGCGTAAAAAAATAACAAAGGTAAAATTTGAACTACTACTTTAGTAGAAGGTTTAAAGGAAGAGAGTAGAAACAAAATTTTAAATATTAATTAATTAACAGGGTTGGAGGGGATTTTGAATAAAGTAAAGTACTGCAAAATTCTCAGACCCACCATAGATTTCGATTGACCGAGAAATCTATAAAATTTAGGAAAAATAAATACCAGGAGGATTAATTATGGGTCTTAGCAGATCTTTATCGGTTGGTGCAAGCGCATTGCGCGCCAATCAACAGATGTTTGATGTAATATCGAACAATTTAGCAAACACAAACACGATAGGATTCAAATCAAGTCGAGCGAATTTTCAGGATCTATTGAGTCAGTTATATTCGCAAGGGAATTCGCCAAATCAATCAGGCGGCGTAGGTGTTGGCGGAGTAAATCCATACCAAATTGGATTAGGAGTGAAAGTCGGGAGTATTCAAAAGAATATGCAGCAAGGCACTCTTGAGATTACAAATCGACCACTTGATTTAGCATTGCAGGGGGAGGGATTTTTCATCTATCAAAATAATGGAATATTGGAGTACTCTCGTGCAGGAGCAATTTCACAGGATAAAGAAGGATATTTTGTGGATACAAATACGGGAGCATATTTACAGGGATACAATGTATTAACAGATGCAAATGGAATGCCTGTAAAGGATAGTAGTGGAAATATTCAGCTTACGGGTAAAATTGGTAACATACAAGTTTCAAATGATGTAATTTCACAACCGCGACAGACACAAAATATCAATTTAACGGGTAATCTCAATTCCTCAATGGCAGTAGGAGACAATCGAAAAACAAGTATGAATATCTATGATCAAATCGGAGCAGTGCATTCATTAGAATTTACGTTTACAAAAAATGCAACAGCAAATACTTATGATATATCTGCAACGATTGATGGAAATGCTTTAACATTAGGGACAGGGCAAGTGGTATTTAATGCAGATGGAACACTGAACACACCAACGAGTTTAGCGATAACGGCAGCAGATTTAAACACAGCAATTGGCAATCCCGCATTCGATGCAACGACTCCCAAGGATTTGACAGTGCAATTGGCAGACCCAAATCAGTTATTATCAGGTTTGACGCAATTTGCAATGCCATCAACAGCATCATTTACAAGTCAAGATGGTTATAAAATGGGTGGATTGCAGGATTTATCAGTAGATTCAGAAGGCAAAATATGGGGTGCGTTTACTAATGGACGTTCTGAATTGCTTGGGCAAGTTGTAATTGCACGATTCACAAATCCTGAGGGATTAATACAAAAAGGGAATAATATGTATATTAATTCGCCAAATAGTGGGGATGCAGTTTATGGAACAGCAGGTGAAACATTTCAGTCAACACAATTAGTTTCAAATTCATTGGAGCAATCGAACGTGGATATAACCACACAATTTACAGATATGATTTCTGCCCAGCGAGCATTCGAGGCTGCATCGAGAACAATAACAATCACTGACCAAATGCTAAGTGAAATAAATGCATTGAAGCGATAATAGTTCTTGGAATTGTTTAGTAGTATTTAACTAATATCTTAAAAGGGAATTCTTAGGAAACAAAATTCAAAGGATTCCCTTTATTTATTAATGGCATAGATTTCGCGATGTGTATTATTAAGAATATTTAACAAGTTTTTACGTCTTTAAGATTGAAACAAATTCAATTAGACCTTATAGGAGGGAAAATATATGGAAGAACAATTTTCAGAGAAGATAAATAAAATTCTCAAGTATTCACGGGAAGAGGCAGTTCGCTTAGGTAACGATTATATTGGGACTGAGCATATATTACTTGGTATAATTAAAGATAATAGTAATTTAGCAACAAAAATTTTGCAAAATTTAGGTGTTGATATTGAGGAAATTTCACAGGAAATAGAAAATTCGGTAAGAACAAATAACGCAGCTCCAATTCAGAATATACCTTTTACAAAACAACTTGAAAAAGTATTAAAACGTGCATCTAATGAAGCTAAGATATATAAATCGGATACAATTGGGCCCGAGCATCTGCTTTTATCTATATTGAGAGATGAAGATAATATCGCAGCAAAAATATTAAATAATCTAAGTATTACTTATGAATTAGCAAGTAAATCATTAGATGAAGAGCTAATTAGTGGAGATATTGATGTGGAGAGCGAATATGGTTCACCAAAACCATTTGGTAAGATTCCACCAAAACCATTACCCACAGAAAAAATGAAAACACCTGTGCTCGATAATTTTGGGCGGGATTTGACGAAATTGGCGATGGAAAATAAGCTGGACCCTGTAATTGGGAGAGACAACGAAATTCAGCGTCTCTCGCAAATTCTTTCGAGACGAAAGAAGAATAATCCTGTATTAATAGGCGAACCAGGTGTGGGCAAAACAGCAATTGTTGAAGGCCTTGCGTTGCGGATTGTACAAAAGAAAGTGTCACGCGTACTTTTCGATAAGCGTGTAGTGCAATTAGATTTGGCATCACTTGTTGCCGGTACAAAATACCGTGGGCAATTTGAAGAGCGAATGAAAGCTTTACTGAATGAATTAGAGAAAGCAAAGCAAGTCATAGTTTTCATAGATGAATTACATACATTAGTTGGTGCGGGAAGTGCATCGGGTTCGCTTGATGCATCAAATATGTTCAAACCTGCACTTGCACGCGGGGATATTCAGGTAATTGGAGCAACTACGCTTGATGAATATAGACAATATATAGAAAAAGATGGAGCATTGGAGCGTAGGTTCCAAAAGATAATTGTAGAACCACCAACAGCTGATGAGACTTTGCAGATTTTGAAAAATATTAAAGGGTATTATGAAGACCATCATAATGTAGTTTATTCTGATGAAGCACTGGAGGCTTGCGTACGTTTGTCAGATAGATATATAACAGATAGAACATTTCCTGATAAAGCAATTGATGTTATGGACGAAAGCGGATCGAGAGTGCATTTATCAAATATTGATGTACCAAAAGAAATTACGGAACTCGAAAAGAAAATTGCCGATGTCCGTAAAGAAAAGACAAATGTTGTCAAGCAACAGGATTTTGAGCAAGCGGCGCGTTTGCGTGATACAGAGAAACGATACCAATCGGAGCTTGATAAATTAGAAGCAGATTGGGAAAATTCACTTACTCGTAAATCCTCGCCTGTGAGCGAAAACGATGTTTCTGATATAATTGCAATGATGACAGGAATTCCAATGAATAAGATTGCGCAAAATGAGCAAGATCGTTTACTCAAACTTGAAGAAGCATTGAAAAAACAAGTTGTAGGCCAAGATGAGGCAATAGAAGTACTATCAAAATCAATCAGGCGGGCACGTTCAGGATTGAAAGACCCACGCAGACCAATTGGATCATTTATGTTCCTTGGACCAACAGGTGTAGGCAAAACAGAGCTCGCAAAAGCATTAGCACGAGTACTATTTGATTCTGAAGATGCTTTGATACGAATTGATATGAGTGAATATATGGAGAAATTCAATGTTTCAAGGCTTGTCGGTGCCCCACCGGGTTATGTTGGATATGAAGAAGGCGGGCAATTAACCGAAAAAGTCCGTCGTAAACCATATAGCATCGTCTTGCTTGATGAAATTGAAAAAGCTCATCCCGATGTATTCAATATCTTGCTACAAGTCTTCGATGATGGTATTTTGACTGATGGATTGGGAAGGAAAGTAGATTTCAAGAACACAATCATAATTATGACATCAAATGTTGGAACACGTGATATTAAGACAGGTGGCCGAATTGGATTCACACAGGAAACTTTTGAAAGCGATTTTGCACAAATGAAATCCTCAATTGATGAAAATATAAAGCGTATGTTCAATCCTGAATTTATCAATAGAATTGACGATTTTATCATATTCCATAAACTAACTCGCGAACGAATTTATGAAATCATTGATATTCAAATGTCAGAACTTGAAAAGAGATTGCAAGCGAATCAGATGTCAATTCAATTAGACCAATCAGCAAAGGATTTCCTTGTTGAGAAAGGATTTGATGAGAAATTTGGGGCTCGACCATTGCGTCGTGCATTGCAAAAGTATGTAGAAGATGAATTAGCCGAAGAAGTAATTAAAGGCACGTTTAAAGATGGCGCATCGGCAATTGGAAAGTATGATAAAGAGAAAGACAGGATAATATTCGAATTTACGAAATCCAATAAAGTGCTTGATGAAATAGAATTATCGCCTGATGTTTTCAAATCAAAGCAAAAGAAAACAGATATGGCAGAAATAAAATAAAGAATGCAAAATAAATCTGCAACTCAAATCGTAGGTTCTGAAAATGCACTCCTACCCCAACAATGGAGGAGAATATTTAATGTAGAGGCACAAATAATGGTGCCTCTACAAAATAAAACCACACTCCCCTACTATCTATTCCCAAGAATTTATAAGTTAAATCGAAGATTAAAACTTTACACTAAATAATTCTATTTTCATTTCTTTATTTAATTTTGGAAAAAAGCAATTAAAAATCATTAGATTTGCCAATAAATATTATTTATTCTTAATTATTTCGCTATTTGCAGAAAATATTGCTGTATCGCAAATTGATACATCGGGCAATTATTTTCTCACTAATTTCAATAAGCAGTATAGCACATACTTATTAGGGAATCAAGCAAATATTGCTCTGAATACAAATTTTGGATTATTTAATATCAAACAGAATTATCAAGGTACATATCTAAAAATAATCAACAGATCATTTCGAGACGATGAAGCATGGTCGTTTGGTTATAGTCATAAATTATTTGGCGATTTTGCATTAAATTTTAATCAAAATTGGTTTTTAACATCAGATACACGCGATATTGGAATGAGCCAGCTTTCGAGATTGAATGGACTGATTGGCATTTCATATTTGACAGGTGAAAGATCGCAAATGCAATTAATGTATGGCTATGAAAACAATAAGCAATTGGATTTGCAGTCAAAAGGAAATATTATAAATTTCAATGCATATCAGAAAGATTATTATTTTCAAGATTTTATAATCAACACTGATTTATCTTTAAATTTTCTGAATCTAAATCAAGGCAGGAAAAATCAAGATATAAATGCACACATAAGCTTAGAGAGATATTTTGAGGATTCGACAAATCTATTAATGGAATTTGCATATAATAAACTTCAAACAAATTTGCTCTCATACCCAGCAAACGACACAATTTTGCCTATTGAAAAAAGAGTAGAAAATACTTTCGCAGGAAATTTATTTATTCAATATCAAATTATTAAGCCAATTTTGATTGGGGCGGTAGTTGATTATAATTTAATAACTGTAAGCCGCGATTTTCACCAACAAATTGCGGCAATTCCATATTCAGCCTTTTATCGAAATATAAATCAAAATAATATAAATTTCCAAGTATTCGCGAGGATATATATAGGAAATTTTTCTGAGAATATTTATTTAAATATTAAAGATATAACAGAGAAAAATAGTTTATCTAATAAGTTTTCTCAAAATACTAATGAACTCACTCAATATCAAAATTTGGAAAGCCAACGCGATTATAATGACTATAGAATTAGTTTGTATTCTCAATCCACTTATAATATTTCGGGAAGTTCAATAATATCTGCTATATATAATATTTCACTTAATCGATATGATACTCCAAGCAAAGATAATTATGATGATAGAGATGAGTTGAATCAAATTATTAGCTTGCAATTTTACCATAGATTTTCATCGATTATGAATTTTAATTTGGTATTTGAAAATAAATCTACTCATTATGTTTATATCTTGTCGCAGCGGAGTGCATTCAATAATTGGAATAGAATTTATCGACTATCACCACAAATGGATTATTATGGAATAAGGCTACAATCCCATCCGCAATTTGAAGTATTGGCAAATTATACAGCATATGATTACGAATTGAATTTATCTAACTTGAAAAGTTTCAGTTTTCGTCAAATATCTTATAAAGATTCAATCAATTACAAATTGACAAAAAGCGTAAATCTCAAATCAAACGTCAATATAAAATATAGCGAACGGGGTGTATTATATTGGAAAGAATTTGCTGAAACGCCTCAAAATTCAATTTCGGAATACTTTTTGAAGGTAATTTTAGAAAAGAATTACAATAATTTAGGAATTGGGAGTGGGATGCGGTATTATAATACAAGCCAGAAAAGAATAGGAAGCCCAACAGGGGAATTTGATTATAGATTTATCTCGACAGCACCAGAAGTGGAGATTTCATATAAATTATATAATAATTGGAGCGTCTCAATATCGGGGTGGTATGAATTTCAAAGTATTAATAATAGAAGCAAAAATGAGGCAACAAATTTGTTTGTATCAGTAAATATGGTGTTTTAGAAATATTATGGATATATGGGATTATCACGAATGCTTTGTGTTGCCAACGCACCGAGAAGCAATTGATATTGCTGAACATATTATTGCCAATTTAAAAGAAAAATATAACATACGGAATGATAAATATTATAATATATTAATTACAATAACTGAGGCAATCAATAATGCAATCTGTCATGGCAACCAACTCGATAAAAATAAGCAAATTCATTTTGAAGTTTTTTCTAATAAAGATAATCTAAAAATTATAATTATTGATGAAGGTGAAGGCTTCAATCCAAATGCACTTGAGGACTGCACTAAAGAAGAAAATTTGCTAAAGGAAAGCGGGCGTGGAATTTATATTATGAAATCCCTTTCAGATGAATTTTCTTTTACTCCTTCTCAAAATGGAACGAAGTTCCAAATGACTTTTTACATTAATTAGAACCTTTCTCTCTTTTTTGGATAGCATCTAAGATATCGGTAAGCATTTCACTGCAAATATCATTAACAGCTGTATTCACAGCAGTTGCAATAGTTTCGGGAGTATTATTTGCTCGAGTGATTTTTTTTGTATATAAATTAGTATAAAATAATTGGAATTGAACTGAATCATTTGGAGTATATCCGAGCAAATTGACTTTCACAGAGAGTTCAGCAAAGCTTTTATTTTTTTCATTATCATTATAAATTTTAAGATCTAAAATTTCGCCTTCCAATACATAAGAAGGAATCAAGCTAGAATTAGAACTTACCACACCACCAACAAATGCTTCACTTTTGCTTAGATAATTCAGCAATACGCCATTAAAAAGTATGTCAAAGTCATTTGCCCATCTATAATAAAACAACTTTTCGAACTCACCTGATGGTTTTTCGACCATAAAAATGCGTGGGGAGGAAATATACGGAGCTTTGAATTCGCGTACCATTAATGTATTTTGTACTTTTACCTTAGTTGGCTCAACTTTAGGAGCAGTTAATTCATAATATGTAATTTCGGGATAGTCACTTTTTATATTAATGCAACTTGACATAAAAAATGACATCAAGAAGATTATTAATACAAAAAAAATTGTAATTTTGCGATTCATTGAATTATATTTTTTTCTAAATTACTAAATAAACAGCAAATATGAAAGTCGATTTATTTAATATCTTATTTAAAGAAATAATAAACGACTTAAACTATGGAATAGTGCTATTCGGCAAAGACCATATAATTTATGCTAATACAAAAGCTAGAGAAATTTTAAAAATTGAACAAAAAGACAATGATATGCCGACTATTTTTGGAATTATCCATCAAAATTTTCCCGAAATTTTTGAGCAATTTGAACTATCTTTTCTAAAAATGCCGACAACAGAAATTTCTTCATTTGCATTATCAAATGTTACAAAACAGCAGAATATTAATAAAGTTGTGAGTATAAGAGTAAGTACAATCCAAAATGAAAATGAAATTTATTTTTTAATGGAAATTAATAATCCTCCTGAGCAAATCAGAGAGTTAATAAAAAGGGATCAAATTGAGATAGAAAAATTGAAGCGGGAATTTTTTAAAAGTCAGCAAACTATAAATAATTCATATCAAATGATAGAAAAGATAAGAAAAGAACGAAATGCATTGCAAATAAAAATTTCAAAATTGGAGCAAGAGATAACCTTTCTAGAGAAACAATTGAGCAAAATATCTATGGAGCGAACGCTGTCGCAGTTAAGCCATTCGTAGCAGGTTTAGCTAGAATATCGCTTGAAGAAATTATCCGTAGAGTAATATTTTTGAAAATTGGAGCAGCAGTTGAACCACCATAATAAACACCTTTAGGGCTGTCCAAAGCAACAATCATAGCAATTTGGGGATTATCAGCGGGAAAAAATCCAACAAATGAAGCATTATATTGCGATTTAGAATAAGTACCACCCACTAATTGTTGGCTTGTACCAGTTTTACCTGCAATTTTTAAATTTTTAATACGAACAGATTTACCAGTACCATATTCAACGACACCGATTAATAGATCTTTCATAACATCCGAAGTTTCCTTCGATATAACGCGGCGTACAATTTTCGGCTTACCTTCATAAAGGATATTTCCATTATCATCAAAGATTGATTTAATAATATAGGGTTTTACTAAAATTCCACCATTTGCGGCGGCACAATAAGCTCTTAACATCTGCAAAGGCGTGACGGAAATACCATATCCAAAGCCCACCCATCTCTGTAATATAGAATTCATATCGTCAGGTGATGGAATATGGCCTCTTGCTTCGCCTGGCAATTCAATGTCGGTAAGCAAGCCGAAGCCGAAATCTCGAATATATTTATAAAATGTATTATGGGGAATTTTAGCAGCTACTTGTGAATAAACGACATTGCTTGATTGATAAGTAGCTTGACGAAAGGTCACTGTACCAAGTGGATGCACATCTGAAATGACACTGCCACCTATTGTATAAGAGCCATTCATTCCCGAAAAATTCGTTTCGGGAAATACAATTTTTTCTTCTAAAGCAGCTGATGCAGTAATTAATTTGAATATTGATCCAGGTTCATATTCATCTGTAATAGCACGATTACGAACAAATTCAGACAAGCGCTCACTCGATATATTAGGATTGAAGGTTGGATAAGATGCCATTGCGAGAACCTCTCCTGTATTTGGATCCATAATGATCACACTCCCTGCATCTGATCGAGTTGATTCAATACCTTTCATAAGTTCATATTCAACAATGCCTTGCAAATTAGCATCAATTGTCAGGGCAATATTTTTTCCATCAATCGGTTCAACATTTGGCAACTCGGCTCCCGCGTGCAATTGGCGTTGAATATCGCGTTTAAATATTAAATATCCCGGTTGCCCACGCAAAGTAGTATCATATTGCAATTCTATTCCACTTATACCCTCCCCTTCTGAATTAATAAAGCCAATTATATGGGATGCTAAATTGTTATTTGGATAAATTCGTTCTACATTTTCTTCGATAATAACTCCATAGACTTGATTCTTTTTTAATTCATCTTTATATTGAATATTTAAATTTTTGGCAAGCACAACATAGTGAGATTCAGAAGACTTCAAAATTGTGTTAATTTTTGTGGCGGGTATGCCGGTAATTTTATTAATAAAGCGAATGAACTCCTTCAATTTTTTGATTTCATCAGGATCTTTAATTGTAGCAATTGCTTGTGGGTCTAGTGCAATAGTTATACTTTTAATATTTGTTGCAAGCAATGCCTTATTTCTATCATAAATAAGCCCACGATTTGCTTTTTTTTCTATTTTTGTTAATTGAATATCAGAAGCGAGATTTTCATACTTTTTATGTTCTAAAATTTGAACTTGAAATAATCGCACTATTAATATAATTGATAAAAAACTAAACAGAACTGTTATAGCAAAAATCCTCCAGATTTTTATATTTTTATATGGTAATTGTGAATTATCTTTCTTTTTCATTTTGGTCTGGATTTAAAATAATTGGAGCTTCATCATTTAGCACCATACCGAGATTTTTTTCGGCAATTTCAATAATTCTTTTGGGATTTTCTAATTGAGAAATTGTGTGCCTCAAATTTTCATTTTCAGCTTGTAAATCGCGTATTTCAATTTGAGACCTATGATTTTTGAGGATTAATTGATTGACATAATTGACATTATTTATCCATAGTACAATTGCAATAACTGCTATTCCTATACTCATCAAAAGCTTCCACCGATTGCGTATAAACCAATTCCGCAAAATGATTGATATTTTCAATTTTGTTTTTTAATATTCCCCTTAAATGCAAATTAATAAATTTTATTGAATATTATATTTTTTTTGTAATTTGGAAAAATTATTTTTTAACTTTATAAATTTTAAATAATCTTGTAGATAAATTTTATTTTAAAAAATGAAAAGAATCCATAAACTAATAAAATTAAATTTGCTTCTTATACTCTTTTTTTTAGTTAATAATTCAATTTATGCTCAATCGGGAATTACTTTCCCTGAATTTTCAAAGCGTCTTGAAGCATATTTCGATAAAGAAATGATATTAGATATAAAGAAATATTTGCCAAGCGATGACAAGTATTTGATTTGGGGAATGGATGTAGGAGATTTTTCAGGCGATGGGAATAATGATGTGGCTGTGTCCATAAAAATATTAAATGAAAAACAAAAGGTTGTCCATACTTTTTTATTTGTGGATATGTATGGATATTTTGTTAAAGTAGGCGAATTCGAGTTGCCATTTATTGACTTACCTCTTGAAGTAGGAGCAAATATAAAGGATGGAACTTGTTATATTACACAAAAAGTATCGCCATCGAATTGGAATTATTATGGGTATCGTTTCGATAAAGGTGTACTCATTAATTCAGAAGAATTTTCATCAACTAAATTGGATTATTATACTATTGACAAAAATACAGATTATTTGAATTTGAAAGGGCGGGATGTTATTAGCGAAAATAAAACGAATTTTGAAAAATATCGAAACGAGTATTATCTCATTCCCGCATATTATCGCGGGCGGCTAATTTATACGGGTTTTCAGAATAAATTAACAATTGATAAAGTAGAAAATGCAATAAAGGGTGCATATTTTTGGCAAGGGCCCGAGGACTGCTATTTTGAGATTTATGCTGTTTATGACGATGAGTATTTATATTTCAATATTAATATTTATGATGATAAAATAATTCCAAAAAGATGTGACTCTTGCACAGGCGATTACGTAAATATTTGGTTTAATACAAACTTAATGGGTGATAATATTTCTCCATATCAAATCAAGGGTTCAAATATTGTATTTCCATCAAATCAGGCTAAGGGTGTATATTGCTTTATGCTCGCACCGGGAGATTTTGTAGATATTCCATCATTTGTAAATGTTTCATCAAATGATTATGTTTCATCATTTCAGCAAATATCAACTATTTATCTACGAACAAGTTCAAATCTCATCAAAAATGGGTATAATATGAAAATTCGCATTCCTTTTAATATTTTAAGCATAGACCCCGTAAAATTTACAAAAAATATATTTAAAATTGCTTGTAGCATTGAGGTTTATGATGTAGATAATGAATTCCGCCCCGATGAAGAGACAGTGCTTGCTACTTCAAATTTTGATTTCACAAATCCAGCGTCATTTGGCCAGCTTTTGATAATACCAAATAATCAATGGTTTGGAAGATGCCAAAATGTATATAAACAGGATATTCTTCAGACTCTATTAGAATATGGATTTTGACAAATAAATGCAAAATAATAAAGATAATAAGCAAAATAATTCAGTATGGAAATCTGCGGGACCTTTTTTGAATCTTGGCACTGAGCTTGTGACTCCAATTATTTTGGGAGGATTGATTGGCTCGTGGCTGGATAAAAAGAATGGAACAAAATTCTGGCTAATTATTTTATTAATACTTGGAATTATTGTTGGTTTCTATAATTTTTTCCGCACAATTAAAAGATATAATAAAGACTAAAACAAATGCTTGCTTCCATTCTTGCTGCTTTATTAATAAATGTAATTCTTTTTTTAATTAGTTTATTAGTGTTTAAACTAATAAGAAATAAATCAATAGAAACAACAATGCGAATATGGGGCGGTGCAATGTTTGGGAAGTTGATTTTACTCTTTTTATTTATTTTATTTATCGCAAAAC
>JAGOIG010000183.1 GCA_017995735.1 Candidatus Kapaibacterium sp.
CGGAAATCAGCATTACACGCTCTCCAAGAATATTATATATTGCAATTGTGATGCTCTGTGCATTGCTGATATTATATGTAAATCGAATTAAATCATTTGTTGGATTTGGCTCAATTGCTGAAATAGATAAGCCATTCTTGCTGACTAATTGGTCATCATTAACACCCACATCTTTTTCAGCTGTAATCATATTTTCAATTGTTTTATTAATAAATACATCCTCATAACCAACCGTGAGCTTTACCGTATATATACCCGGAACATTATAAGTATGATCTGGATTCTGTACAGGGCTAGATTTACCATCTCCAAAATCCCAATTCCAATATGTTCTATATCCCGTTGTCTTATCAGTGAATTTCACAGTAAATGGTACCTTCCCTTTATTATTATCCGCTACAAAATCAACTACTACATTATTAATTAGATTGATATCAACCTCGATAGTTTTTGTGCATCCATATGCATTTGTTTTTGTTAATTGGATTTTCCCCTTCTTATTATTCCCCCAATTGACAATGATTGATATACCTGTGTTGCTTCCTACAATTTCTCCTCCCGAAACAGACCATACTAATTTATCACCTTCTGCTGCTTTTGCATCCTCATAATTTTCTGAACTTCCAAAATCGGGGGCCATATTGCCCGTAAGTTCAATTTCAGGGGATGGAATTTCCCGTAAATTAATAATTCCATTCATTGGGTTTGTACAACTTCCTATATCCGATATAGCTTCTATTGTATATTCACCAGCTATATTTTGTTTGCCAAAGCTGATACTTTTCCCAGTTCCCGCAATTGGCGTACCTATTGCTTCACTATTTCTAAATAATTGATAGCTGACTCCAACATCAGACTTATCCAAAAACAATTCTGATCCTTCACTTCCCGCACAGAAATAATCAAGTCCTGTGATATTGTAACCGGTTGGTTTTGGAATCATTTGTGGATGAATTTCTCCTTCCATTTGAGACGAACAACCTCCACTTGATGATTGCGCTATCACTGTATAAACTCCGTCATCTTTATATTTTCCAAAGTTAAGTGCCCCACCCGTTCCTATAAGAGGTGCTCCTTGATCGTTGCCGTTAAATTGTAATTGATAAATTATTCCAGATTGAGAACCATCAAGAGATATTTCAGCTCCATCCTCACCTTCACAAAATGTACCTGATGATATAAGATTAAATTTGGTAGGTAAAGGTATCTTTTTTACGGTAATGATACCATCCATTTTATTTGCACAACCAGCAGATTTAGAAACAGCAGTAACAGTGTAATTTCCTTCCTCGGTAAAATACCCAAAGCTAATATCTTGTCCCGTTCCTGTAATAGTTGTAATTTCTTTTTGACTATTATAAACAAGCGTATAATCGACGTCATTATCAGTCTTACTCATTCCTATTGCCACACCTACATCACCATCGCAATAAGTTCCATCCCCTGGCTCATTATAAAATTTACTTCCACCCGAAATTGAATATGGAGTTGGTAAAGGTACTTTCTTTACTTGCACCATTCCATACATATCATTTTCACAACCATACTGAGACATAGCTTTTACAGTATAATTGCCTTCCGCTGTAAAATTGCCAAAAGATATTTGTCGCCCTGTTCCCATAACTGGATTTCCTATTGGATTTCCATTGAACAATAGCTGATAAGAGGTCTTGACTTGGCTATTAACTAAGTCAATTGAAGAACCTTTTAAATCATTTATGCAATAAGAACCCGGCCCAGTTACTTTATATGCAATTGGTAAAGGATAAACAGTCAAAAATTCATCTGATATATCTTCAGTGGTTGGATCTGATGAAACAATCTTTATCAAATAATTATAACTTCCCTTTGCACTGTCGGGGAGTGTACAATCAATTGTTCCACTTGCTGTGCTTTGAATACTTCCCAGTATTGTTGGATTGCCAAAGTTACCAAATTCATCGGATAGATATGCTGTGAATGTGTTACCCCAATTATAATCACCCGTTGCTTCATAAGAAACTTGAAATTTACTCCCTGGGCAAAATTGTGATTCCTTTAAAGGAAGAACTGTAAGCGTAACCCCTGGAATAACATATAGTGAATAGTCTTCAATTTCTCCAAAGCTTGAATAATCACAAGGATAAGGTGTTGGTGAGTAAGTCATTCTTACACGCATTCTGGTTTGCCCAGCTTTAGCTGACATTGGAACATATATATACCCTTCAAATGTCCATAGACCATCATAGGAGTCAAGCACGTAAGTTTCGTCACTCCCATAAAAATCACAATTTTGATCCCAATCAATGAACACTCTCACTTCATCGCATGACCACGCATTTGGAATGTAAACATGGTAAACATAAATATAATAGCTACTTCCCGCTTTTACATCAGCGCTATAATAAGTATAATCTGCTACCTCTTCCTGTGAATATGTCCAATTAGATATATAATATGTCCAATCAGATGGGTCTAAAAATTCAACCCCATAAATATATTCATCATATGGCCAACAACTATAAGCATAGCAATACTCACACTGAGAATATGATGCTTTGTAAGCAGAGATAAAAATTACTATAATCGCTGCGAGTTTGACCAATATTTTAAATAATTTGTCCATTAAAGAAACTCCTTTTATTAATTATTTTATAATTTTCAAATTAATGATATTTTATTATATAGTAGACTGTAAAATCGTAAAAAAGTTACATATTGTTACAAAATAATTTTTATTTCCTTATCATAATACTTAAGATGTAGTATAAACAATGATATTTTATTATAGAGGACTAAGATAATTTTTTAGGAAAGATTTTTTGTTTATAGAGTATTATTTGTAGTGCCAAAATGTAGCTGTTCAAAATCAAGAACACAAATTTCATTTTAAAATATTTATCATCTGATTGACCTGCCCTGCTTCACCTAATATCTGCAAATAATATGCTCCGCTTGGCAATTGCGAAAGATTAATTTCTTTATTATGAGTGCCCTCTATCTGATAGCCATCGGAAATCAGCATTACACGCTCTCCAAGAATATTATATATTGCAATTGTGACGCTCTGTGCATTGCTGATA
>JAGOIG010000184.1 GCA_017995735.1 Candidatus Kapaibacterium sp.
CATTAAAGCTTGCTGATTTAAATTATTTAAATACAACGCAAGATGAGAAATTAAAGCAATTAATTGATCTATCTTTAGTTCTCGAAGATAAGAACAGAAGCGCGGGCACCCATGCGGCAGGTATTGTAATTACACAAGGTGAGGTTAGCGATTATGTACCCGTTTTTCAAGGGGGGCAAAGCAGCAAATCCGAAGAATCGAGTATAAATATTGCAACTCAATATTCAATGAATTATCTTGAACACGCAGGCGTTATAAAAATGGACTTTCTTGGCCTTCGCACATTATCTATAATTGATAGAACGCTAAATTTAATTAAACAAAATCAAAATATTGAGTTAGATATAGACCATATTCCTCTTAATGATAAAGAAACGTATGAACTAATTTCTTCAGGAAAAACGCTTGCAGTGTTCCAGTTTGAATCCAGTGGTATGCAAGATTATTTGAAAAAGCTCAAACCTACAAATCTCGAGGAGCTGACGGCAATGAATGCACTTTATCGTCCAGGACCAATGGCAAGTATTCCTGATTATATTGATAGAAAATGGGGTGTAAAGAAAATCGAATATTTGCATCCATTGATGGAATCTGTCTTGCAAAAGACTTATGGTGTCATCATCTATCAAGAACAAGTGATGCAGCTTGTTCAAAAAATTGCAAATTTCACACTAGGCGAGGCTGACATTTTACGTAGAGCGATGGGGAAAAAAGATGCAAAGAAAATTGAAAAATTGAAACCAAAGTTTATTGAAGGTGCAAAGCAAAATGGAATTGATGCAAAACTTGCAAATGAAATTTATGATTTGATTGAGAAATTTTCAAATTATGGATTTAACAAGTCCCATTCTTATGTTTATTCTTACTTAGCATATCAAACAGCATATCTAAAGGCACATTATCCCGCGGAATTTTTAGCTGCAAATATGACAGCGGAAATCAATAATCAGGATTATCTTGTTGAACTAATGGATGAGGCTAAATCATTTGGAATTAGCGTTTTGCCACCTGATATCAATACTTCAGATGCTCATTTTACGGTGCGTGGTAATATAATTTATTTCGGAATGGCGGGTTTAAAAGGAGTTGGAGTAAACACTGTTAAACACATTGTTGAAGTCAGGCAAAATGGGAAATTTTTATCTTTCTTTGATTTTGTCAAACGGGTAGATCCAAAGCTTGTAAATCGGCGAGTGCTTGAATCTTTAATATTTGCGGGAGCTTTTGATTCGATAGCTAATGGGAAACGCCGAGCGTTGTATGAAGTAATTGATGATGCTATGAATTATGCAAAATCTTTATCAAAAAATGAGGGAGTAGATGCATTATTTGGCGATGCAGGCAATGGCAATAGCCATATTGAACCAATATTGCCTGATGTGCAGGAATGGAAAGAAAGCGAAAAACTTGCTCACGAGAAGGAAGTCCTAAATTTTTATGTTTCGGGCCATCCATTAAATGAATACAAAACAATCGTTAAATCATTTTCTGACATATCGATTGGGAAATGGAAAGAAGATGAAAACCACGCAGCCGAAAAAATTATGCTTTGCGGCTTAATTTCAGGAATACGGAATAACCGTGATAAAAAAGGCAGTCCCATTGCATTTGTGCAAATTGAAGATTTCTCAGGCAAAGCAGAAGCAATATTCTGGAGCAATTCTTATGCTAAATATGAAGCAATATTAAAGGAAGGGCATCCAATAATAATTAATGGGAAAGTGGATACAGCAGAGGAAGATTTGAAAATTGTGGTTGATGAAGCATTTTCTTTAAATGAAATTATTAATAATTTAAGCAAAGGTTATAAAATTATTTTAGATACATCTGCTGCAAATAGAGAAACGATATGGGAAATTCATCAGGTTTTCAAGCATACTAAGGCAAAAGCGGGTAAATTGGTGTTCATTTTGAATAATCGAAGCGAGATGAGACATAAAGAGTATATTGCATATGATGTTCCATTGAATTTTGAAAATGAAACAATTAAAAAACTTGAAAAAATTCAAGGCGTTCAAAGTGTAAGAATAATTAGAGATTGATGGGAAGTTTATGCTTTTTAACTTTTTATTTTGAAAAAATATATAATTTAGTAAACAATTAAAGACCATTTATTATGTTTAAGCAAATAATTAGTTGGATTATTGCAATAATCGTTGGAATAGTTGCAATTCGCGTTATTTTATTTTTATTTAGTGTAGTGATGCACGGATTTTTCTGGGTGATTCTCATAGTCCTTGGATTTTTAATCGCATACCCACTTCAGAAATTTTTAAGGGAAAAAATATTTTAAATATTTTTCATAAAAAATTCATTTTTTCGAGACATATTGCGAGTCCTTTAAATAGAATCTTAACGGAAGATCCTTTGATAAGTTAATGCCAATACGTGGCGCCTGCACAATATCTTGATCTGAATAAGTATTATAATCACATAAAAAAATATCATCGGAATCCAATCTGTGAAGGTTGTGACTCTTATCGAGATTGAATGCCCGAGCAAAATTGCCAGGACCTTTGCATAGGTTTTCTATTTTATCAGTTTTTCGAAATTCTATCATTTTATCGATACCTGCAATTGGCTTTCCCGCACGTAGAAGCACTGCTGAGCCAACTCCCGCATTTTCTGTGACTATATTTACGCAAAAATGAACACCATAAATGAAATATACATAGAGCACTCCCCCATTTTCAAACATTGGAGAATTACGTTGGGTCTTCTTTATTGCAGCGTGCGATGCAAAATCGCCATCGGGCAAATATGCTTCGGTTTCATGAATTTCGCAAGCAAGCACATCTCCATCAATCACACGAACGAATAATTTCCCTAAAAGCAAGCGGGCAACATCGTCGGTTTTTTGTTGATAAAATTCAATCGGTATTCGTTGCGATAAATCAATTTCCATAGTCTACAAAATTACAGGATTGATGAAAATTAAGGCATTGGTTTATAATTTAGATTAATCAAAAAAATAAATTTTACATTCCCCAAAACAAATTTAAATTCGTTAATAATATATAAGGAATATTTTTTTTAAATATTCTTATTTT
>JAGOIG010000048.1 GCA_017995735.1 Candidatus Kapaibacterium sp.
GAAAAAGATATTTTTAGTGATTTTTTCTAACAATTAATAAAAAATACTAATTAAATTAAAATAAAATTAAGTATTGTGTAAACAATTTAAATTTTATTTTATTTTATTTAATGTTAATAAAAAAAAATGTAGAGACGTAACATATTTGTACGTCTCTACATATAATTTACTTCAATGTAACTTTTGCACCCGTTTCTTCAATCTTTTTCTTCATTTCTTCGGCTTCTGCCTTCGAAACAGATTCTTTTACCATTTTCGGTGCTGCTTCAACAAGGTCCTTAGCGTCTTTCAATCCAAGTTGCGTTAACTCACGAATAACCTTAATAACATTTAGTTTATTAGGTCCAATCTCGGTCAATTCCACTGAAAATTCAGTTTGTTCCTCAGCCGCAGGTGCTGCTTCAACTGCTGCGCCTGGCATTACCCCTCCCATCATTATAGGAGCTGCTGCTGTGACACCAAATTTATCCTCTAAAGCTTTCTTTAATTCTGAAGCTTCTACTAATGTTAATGCTGATATTTCATCAAGCAATTTTTCAATTTTCTCTGACATTTTATTTTCCTTTTAATTTTTTAAACAATTTTAATTATGCAACATTTTGTTTTTTAGCCACTTCTTCTATTACTGAGGCTAAATCTCTGAAAATGGAATTTATTGTCACTGTAACACCCGAAATTGGCGATGATATAGCACCAATGATTCCCGATATAAGTTCTTTTTTGGAAGGAAGTGCGGCTAAAAGATTTAACTGATTGTTGTCATAAAAGACTTTTTCTACGATTGCAGCTTTAAATTTTGGCTTTTCTTCCTTGTCAAGAATTTGCTTTAATATCCTTGCAGGTACTAATGGATCGTCATAAGCTAAGGCAATACTTGTATTCCCGCTAAGAAAAGCATCATCAATATTTTCTGATATTTGCTCTTTTAATGCTCGTGCTATTAATGTGTTCTTTGCAACTTTATATTCCACTCCACTATCGCGGAACTTTTTCCGCAATGTGTTTACCTCTGCCACATTCATCGATGAGAAATCCATAAAATATAAGCCTTGCACTTTGCTGAATTTCTCATTCAATTCTGCGAGTAACTGTTTTTTTGTTTCTAAATTTACCATAGAATTACTACTCATTTATTTTAAAATTGCAATACAATTGGATTAAACCAATCGAGAAGCTTATTGCAATTGTACGTAATAGCCTAAATTATTATTCGACGGGTATGCTCGATTCGTTGATTTGAACCGATGGACCCATTGTGGCGCACACGCTCACATTCTTTACATATTTACCCTTTGCAGAACTGGGCTTTGCTTTGAGAATATTATTGAAAAATGTAACTAAATTCTCCTGAATTTTATCCTCTTCGAATGAGCATTTCCCTATTGCTGCATGAACATTGCCTGTTTTATCTACACGATATTCAATTTTGCCCGCTTTTACTTCACGCACGGCTTTATCTATATCAAATGTAACTGTCCCAACCTTTGGATTTGGCATAAGCCCACGCGGTCCAAGAATACGGCCTAATTTCCCTACCTCTCCCATTACATCAGGGGTTGCAATTATTACATCAACATCTGTCCAACCACCCTTGATTTTTTCAATATATTCATCTAATCCCGCATAATCAGCTCCCGCATTTATCGCTTCCTGGTCCTTTGGAGTTTTTGCAAGTACAAGCACTCGTACTGATTTTCCTGTCCCATTTGGCAATGACACTGTGCCACGAACCATCTGGTCTGCTTTTCGTGGGTCGACACCTAATTTTATAGCAACTTCAAAAGATTCGTCAAATTTTGCTGTTGCTGTGTTTTTTACTAACGATATTGCCTCATTTAATTCATAACTTTTTTTGGGATCTACTTTCTTAATTAATTCTCTGAATCTTTTACTTTTCTTTTTCATTTTTTCCTCTGTTTAGTTTTCTATAACATCAATACCCATACTGCGTGCTGTGCCTTTTATCATACTTATCGCAGAATCTATATCATTTGCATTAAGATCTGGCATCTTAGTTTCTGCAATTTCCTTGACCTGTGAGAGCGAAACTTTTCCTACCTTCTTTTTATTAGGTTCAGCTGACCCTGATTTAAGATTTGCCGCTTGCTTGAGTAATACTGCCGCAGGTGGTGTTTTTACAATAAATGTAAAACTCTTATCAGAATAAAACGTTACGACAACAGGTAGCAATGTGCCTGCTTGCTTTTGTGTCTTGGCATTAAATTGCTTGACAAATTCCATTCCATTCAAGCCTCGTTGTCCAAATGCCGGACCCACAGGGGGCGACATTGTTGCTTGCCCTCCTGTCAACTGAAGCTTGAATGTCCCCATTACTTTTTTTGCCATTTTATACTCTATTTTTTATTGTTTTCAAAAATTATTAATGATTCTCAAGTTCTACCTGAGAGAAATCCAGTTCAACAGGTGTTTTCCGCCCTAATATACCAACTTCTACTTTTAACTTCTGCTTTTCGTAATTAACTTCCTTTACAGTACCTGTAAATGTATTAAATGGTCCGTCAATAACACGGACGGGGTCACCAACATCAAAAGTAGTTTCAATAGTAGAAACGTCTTTCCTTTCTTCTACTCTGCTTAGAATTCTATTTACTTCTTCAGGTTGAAGTGGAGTGGCTTCTGTTTTCCTTCCCACAAAGCTTACTATTATTGGGATGGAAGTAATTATATCGTTGATTTTCTTATTCAATTTGCAATTTATAATAATATAACCCGGAAGGAAATTCTTTACCTTAGTTTTTCTTTTCCCATTTTTAACTTCGAAAACTGTTTCAAGAGGTATTATTATTTCCTTTAAAGTATCCCGTAATCCATATCTTTCCAATTCAGATTCAATCAATGACTTGGCTTTGATTTCTTGGCCTGTATAGACGCGCAGAGCATACCATTTGAATTCTTTCTCTTCATCGGTTTGCTCTTGATTTTGCGGATTTTCTATATTTTGATATGATTCTTCCATTTCTTATTCTTTTCTTCCTATTAATAAATGAGCTGCACTATCCATGTTGTAATTTGGTCTATAATGAAAATAAATAAAGTTACAATCAAAGTGAAAAGAATTACAACACGTGTGGATTCTCTAAGCTGGTCACGAGTTGGCCAGGAAACTTTTTTCATTTCGGCAACAACATCGTTGAAGAATTTCTTTATTTTTTTGAACATTGGATTGAATATTAATTTTGCACGGGAAGAGGGACTCGAACCCCCAACCGACGGTTTTGGAGACCGTAACTCTACCAATTGAGCTATTCCCGTGTGGTACTAACGTGAGCTGACGACGGGACTTGAACCCGTGGCCTCTTCCTTACCAAGGAAGTGCTCTACCAGCTGAGCTACATCAGCAATTGCGAGCGGGAAACGGGATTCGGACCCGCGACCCTCAGCTTGGGAAGCTGATGCTCTACCAACTGAGCTACTCCCGCATTGCCGCTCTTTTCACTCCCACATATAAAGACCGCTACTCTCACCTTGAGCGGGAGACGAGATTCGGACCCGCGACCCTCAGCTTGGAAGGCTGATGCTCTACCGACTGAGCTACTCCCGCACTCTTTTTCTTGCTTTGTGGGCAGGGAAGGATTCGAACCTCCGTATGGCTGAGCCAAACAGATTTACAGTCTGTCGCGTTTAACCACTTCGCTACCTACCCATCCTTAGAAAGATTACAAAATTAAGAAATATTTATAAAATAACAATATCATTAAATTTTATTTTTATTTATATCTTAACTAGAAAAATAAAAGGGCACCCTTTAAAAGAATGCCCCCATCCTTTTGTCATGTTTAAATTACTCTATCTGAGCTTAAACTGTATCGGAATACTTATCCACACCATAATAGGTTGATCATTTTGTATTGCAGGAGTGAATTTCCCGTATTTTCTAATTGCATCAAGAGCAGCGTCATTTAACAACTCGTTATCTGATGCATCAATAAACATTCGTCTCACAGACCCATCCTTATCAACCAATACACGAACAATAACTTTACCTTCAACCCCTGCTCGTCTTGCTAAATCAGGATATACAACTAAACTTTGTAATTTAGCATAATCAACTCCCGGTTCTTTCTCAACTGGAATAAATTCCTCAGGGTCTGGTTCTTTTTCTTTCACTTTAACATCGACTTTTTGATTTGTAAAATCGATATTTTGCGAGAAACCCCCAAGGTCTAATCCTGATCCTCCTTCTGAACTTGCGCGGCCTAATTCTTTAATAGTTGCAAATTCCTGCATATCAGGTGTTACCATTGCGTCAGGCACTGGTACAGGTGTTCCCGCACGAGCTGCCGGTCCTGCATTCAGTACTTGCTCTGCGGGTGGAGGTGGCACATCCTCAGTTGCTTGGTCTGCCGGTGGTAAATCCACTATATCTACTTTTGCAATAGGTGCAAGCTTCTTTTGAGTAGGTCTTGCAGATTGTACCTTGACGTATGAAAAATAAATCAAAAATAATGCTAATGCAATAATTGCCGTAATTATAAAGCCCCGCACTGTATTTTTGCGGATAATACCCTTTAACTCTACTGCTCCATATTTTTCAAATCCCTCAATTGTATTCTCACTTGAATTTGCCATTTTATAACACCTTAATTATATTTAATTCTTCCTCTAATATTGGAGCAATTGTGAATCTTCTTTTCCTTTCCATTGGTTTGCCTGTTGCAGGATCAATTTGCTTTCGTAAATTATCAACAATTACGCCTTCCGCTTGATTCAATTGGTCAAGAATATCCACAACCTCCCCGTAAGGAGCTTCGGGCGATACTTTTAATGCTACAATTAATTTGTTTACAAGTTCAGGTTTTAAATTCTCCCGAACTGATATTTCTTTTATCTTTTTTATATCTATCTTCTCGGGTTCGTCTTGTCCCATTGCATAGAATATTTGCCCATCATCGCGAACAAAAAATTGAAGCAATTCTGAAGCTTTCACTTCAACTTTTTCATAAATCTCTGGTGGTATGGTCATTTCCATAACTTGTGGCGCTGCCATTGTTGTTGTGAACATAAAGAATGTCAGCAACAAAAATGTAATATCAACCATTGGCGTCATATCAATGCGAAAGCCTATTCTTTTTTTTGCTTTACGCTTTGATCTTCCCCGCTTTGTTCGTCCTCCACCAGAACCCAATGCTTCTGCCGCTCCAGACATATTTTATTCTCCTTTCTATATTTTATAGACAATTATATTTAATAAATATTACATTTGTTACTGCTTCTTATCAGTAACAAAATTGAATACGGTTGCTCGATTTTTCCTCAAAATATCCATTGCGTCGTTGACCCATTTAAAGCGCAATCGCTTATCAGCATCTATTGCAAATTTTGTGCTTGGTCGCACTATTCTTGTGTATTTTACTAAATCATCAAGAACTTGCGGAGTGACTTTCAATTGCACAGATGTCCTCTGCTCGGGTGTTAGTCCTGGAACTTGCGAAAATACTTTCATTCTGTCTGTTTCATTTACTATCTCATAGTAATAGTTCGTGTCAAGTGTTACTGAATCAATTGCAATTTTAATTACCGCCAAATCATGCTGTGGTATTGTTGTTGTATCGGGAGTAACCCTTGGCCTCTGTATTACGAATTTTTGCTGACTATCTGCTTCTGATTTGAATTTTGCCGTGAACATAAAAAAAGTCAGTAACAAAAATGTAATATCCACCATCGGGGTCATATCGATCGAGAAACCTAACCTTTTTTTCTTTACTTTTGGCATTAGGAACCTCTTTTAAAAATTTTAATAGCCATTTACTTCGTCTTTGTTCTTAAAGTAAATATTGCCATTATATCAAGAACTGCTTCATCAATTGCATAGACGAAATTATCCACTTTTGTTGTAAAGAAGTTATACGCCACAATTGAAATTATTGCAGCAGACAAACCGCCCGCAGTATTATAAAGTGCCTCGGATATACCAATTGATAGCTGAATGGCAGATACTGTCCCACTAACCGCTAATGCTTGAAATGCTCTAATCATACCAAGCGTTGTTCCAAGAAGTCCAACCATAGTGGATATTGATGCTATTGTCGAAAGCACAACTAAATTCTTCTCTAATAATGGCGTTTCCAAATTCATTGCTTCATCAATTGCTCGTTGCACCTCTGTCAACTTCTTTTCTCCAGGGAATTCTGGATCATTTTCAATTTCTATGAATCGATTAATTCCTGCTCTTAGAATGTTTGCAATACTGCCTCGTTGTGAATCGCAAATCTCAATAGCACTTTTCAAATCGCCTTTCTCTAAACTACTAATAACGGCTTTAATAAAAGCTTCTGGATTGTCTTTGCCCTGCGCTTTGTTAATCGAAAAATAACGCTCAAATACAAATGCAATTGCAATTATTACTAATGAAATTAAAAGTCCTACAAGCGGACCACCTGTGTAAATTGTTCCTAGTAAATTGCCTGGCTTAGGTTCATGCTTTAAGGCTGGATCCAAAAAGTTTCCCGGATTCCCAAGTATTAAAAAGTAAATGGAATATCCAACTGCTATTGCTAATACGATTACTATGACATTCACATATTTTTTCATAAAATCCTCGTGTGTGTTTATTAAATAAATAAATTTTATTTTCTTTTAAAATGTGCAATTTTTTAAAATTTCAAAACTAACAAAAAAATAATTAACTTATATTAAGAAATATTAAAAATTTATAAAATATCATTTTTTTAATGTTAAAATCCTATCTATTCCCGCAAGATCTTTAAATATCTCAATCTTGCAGTTGCTATCTATAAATATCTCTAATAAATCATTTGTATTGCTTCCGTCGATTTCTAGTGCCATCATTGCACCAGTTTGCATTGTTTCAATTAATTCCTTATACTTTTTATAAAAAGTCAATCCATCAGCGTAATCTGTAAGCGATGATTGTGGCTCATAATCTCGAATTTGTCTGTCCAATGTCTTATAATTTTTAAATGGTATATAAGGTGGATTTGAGACAATGCAATTATATTTTTCAAGTGATATGTTTGTTTGTAAAATATCAAGCAAATGAAATTCAATATTATTTATATTATATTTTTGTGCATTTTCTTTTGCCAATTCAAGCGCCTCGGATGAATCATCAATCGCATCAATTATACATTTTTTTTCACTTTTTTGAAAATGATATGCAATAGCAATTGCAAGGCATCCGCTACCTGTACCTATATCCATTATTTGTATCTGATTTACATTTGAATTCTCCAGAAATTCAATTGCAATTTTAACCAATTGTTCTGTTTCTTGCCTCGGAATTAATGCTCGTTTATCTATAAGTAATTCCATTCCATAAAATTGCGTTTTGCCAAATATATATTGCAAAGGAACTGATTTTGAAACTAAAATAATATAATTATGGAGCTTATCGAGTTCCTCGGAAAGTAAGGGTCGGTCATAATTCAAATATAAATCTATCCGCTGACAATTTAAAATATTGCATAATAATAATTCCATTGTTAATCGTGGAGAAGAAATTGAATGCTTTCTGAAATAATCTTCTCCCCAATGCAAAATTTCGAGAACTGTCCAGATCTTTCCCAATATTAGTTCTTTAATGAATTTGATAATAATGATAGAACAGCCATACGAATAAATACACCCGATGAAACTAGAGTTTGTATCAAGCAATTTGGATACGAGCTGATTTGATAATCTAGTTCAATGCCATAATTCACTGGCCCAGGATGCATAATTACAAGATTTGGCTTTTTAGAAATTTTTTGCATCGTCACGCTATAAAATTTTGAATATTCATCAAGTGATGGCAAAAGACCTGAGTGCATACGTTCCTTTTGGATGCGTAGCACAAGTAAAACATCAGACCACTCAACCGCTTCATCAATATCATCAATATAATCGGCTCCCCACGGATTCAATCGTCGAGGTAAAAGAGTGCCAGGCCCCAAAAACTTGACCTCAGCGCCAAGTTTCCTCATCAGAATAATATTCGAGCGAGCAACTCTACTATGAAATATGTCACCAATAATCGTTATTTTCAACCCGCTAATTTTCCTAAAATATTTGAGCAGAGTATAATTATCGAGTAATGCTTGAGTGGGATGTTCGTGTTTGCCATCTCCCGCATTTATTATTATTCCCGGTGTATTTTTTTGCAGAAAATATTGAGCTCCAGAGCTTGAGTGCCTAATTACATACATTTGCACCCCCATTGCTTCAATTGTTTTCAATGTATCAAGCAAGGATTCACCTTTTTGCAAACTTGATGTGTTCGCATTAAAATTCATAATATCAGCTGATAAGCGTTTTGCAGCTAATTCAAAAGATAATTTTGTTCGGGTAGAATTCTCAAAAAATGCAAGTGCAAGATTTATTCCCTTCAAATCATCAAATTTTGTCCCTGGAGTAAAATTTTCCTCAAAATATTTCGCTTTATTAAAAATTAACTCAATATCTTCATTTGTAAGATCATCGCAGGAAAGTAAAAAAGGCTTTGATAATGTTGGTGACATATAATTTTTTAACAAAAAAATCTTACAAAATTATGAAATAATAAAAAAATGGAAATAAAATTTATTATGAAATATTGTAAAAAAAAGCCCCTCAAAATTGAGAGGGGCAAAGTGATGAGTTAAACATTTTGTAGTATGGGCAACTTATATCATACTAGAAAATCAATGCTTAACTTCAGTATTTACTTTTGTTGTATCTATTGGTGTAGTCACAACTTTAGGTCTTGGCACACTAAGCAATCCCGACACGATTACCCATTTACCGTCCTGCTTTTTTAATGTACGAGCACCACGAATAAATAAATTCTCCGACACTCCACCTTTACTTGCCTCAAAGGAGACACCAAATAGTATTGATGCCAATGTAGCATTTTTATCCATTACAATATAAACATCAGTCAATGGACTGTATTTTGTATAATCATACTCATTCCATTGATCCTCTATTGCTTTTTTGAAATCAGCAAATGTTGTAATGACTTCACCTTCATCAGTTCCAAAAAATGTTACCGAATCCGCCAAAGTATTGACAAGCTCAGCAAAATTCTTTCGTTCAGATGCTCTATTATAATTTTCGATAACCTGAACTATTGCTTGCTTTTCTTTATTAATTTCATCAACAGTTAAAGCTTTCGGTTCACTTTGACAACCTATTAATACCGGTATCAGTAGTGCGCAAATAAATGCGAGTAAAATAATCTGTTTCATATCTAATCTCCTTTTTTGGTATAAAAATTGAATTATTTTATAATTGCAAATTAATAAAATGTAAAATAAGACTTTTTTGAAAATAAACAAACAAAATTATTATGAAAATTACATCAATCAACCAAAATTATGCACAAAATATTCAAAATTTTGTAGAAACACTTCCCCATATTTCTTCGCAAGTCATTATAAATAAATCATCTAATGATAATTTTCAAAGCAATGAATTAAATATTAATATTCTTAATAATTTATTAGATGATTTGGTTAATAATGTTCATACTGATGATAATCATCCACTTGCTCGCCCGGAAAATTCACCAATTGAATTTTATAAAGATGCATTAAATGAATTAATAAAAACAACCACTTCCATTCCTGTTGATGGAAATTTGTCTCAAAACAAGATTTCAGCAAATATGCTTATTGACCTTTTATCTGATTAAATTTAAAAAACAGCAATAGCTTCAATCTCAATTAATACATCTCGAGGTAGTTTTGCCACTTGAAATGCTGCACGTGCGGGTTTGCTATCAGAGAAGTATTGTTCATAAATTTGATTCATTGCACTAAAATCATCCATATTTTTAAGAAATACAGTTGTTTTAGCAACATTTCTTAATGTTAAATTTTCGGATTGCAAGATTGCTTCAATATTTTTTATTACTTGATGAGTTTGAGATGAAATATCATCGCCTGCCAATGTTCCATTTGATGTTAAAGGAATTTGACCGGAAATAAACATAAATTTTCCCTCCGCAGAAATTGCTTGCGAATAAGGCCCAATTGGTGCTGGCGCATTTTCAGTAAATATTATTCTTTTCATTTTACATTTTTCCATCTATTGATTAAATCCAAAATTAATGAATTAATTAAAATCATTGTAATTTTGCACTTTTATATTTTATTTATTATGAAAATTTGTATAACAGGAGGAGCTGGGTTTATCGGTTCGAATATTGCTGAACATTACCTCAAGCTTGGCCATGAAGTTGTTATTATTGATAACCTTGCACTTGGCTTTCGTAAAAATATTCCCGATGGCGCTAAATTCTATCATTTAGATATTACTGATAATTCAATCGCGGAGGTTTTTGAAAGAGAGAAATTCGACGTTGTCAACCATCATGCAGCATTGATGAGCGTTCGATATTCTGTTTATAATCCTGTCGATGATGCCCGTACAAATATTTTGGGGAGCATTAACTTACTAGAAGCAGCGAAAAATACAGGCGTAAAAAAATTTATTTTTTCATCTTCCGCGGGCACTGTTTATGGGGAACAGAATGTTTTCCCTTGTGATGAAACTCATCCAAATAAACCAATATCACCGTATGGTGTCTCGAAATTATCTACAGAAAAATATATTGAATATTATAATACTTTATTCAATTTGGATTATGTAATTTTTCGATATACAAATGTTTATGGAAGAAGGCAGAATCCCCTTGGCGAGGCAGGCGTAATTGCAATTTTTGCTTTAAAAATGCTTAATAATCAGCCGGTATTTATCACAGGTGACGGCTCTATTACGCGTGATTATGTTTATATCGATGATGTGACCTGGGCAAATGAACTTGCGTTGAATGATAATGTTCACGGAATTTTCAATATTGCAACGGGTATTGAAACAGATTTAAATACGATTTTCGATAAATTGGCAACACTGACGAATTATAAACAGCCCAAAGTATACACAGCACCTAAACTTGGCGAGCAAAAGCGTTCAGTTTGCACAGCGGAAAAATTTCATAAATTAACAGGATGGCATCCTCGAACAATGCTTGATGAAGGTTTGCCAAAAACGGTGGAATTTTATAAATCATATAATATTTAATAATTTTTTATTATATAAATCGACTTATTATTTTGTAAATATTAATAGTTTGATAATACAAATATGAAAAATAATAAAAAAATAAAATCCGCTTTCTTATCTATATTGATAGTCATTACTTTATCTTCCTGCGACCAAATAAATCCCCCTTATGAACAAACAAATTCTCATAATACAGATACAACAACAAAAAATGTGCTTTTAGAAGAATATACGGGATTCAGATGTGGCAATTGTCCACCTGCTGCGGTTGTTGCCCATCAAATAAAACAAGAATATGGCGATAAAGTTGTTGTCGTAGCAATTCATGTAGGGCAGCTTGCTATGCCAACACCACAGCATAAATATGATTTCAGAACTGCAATTGGAAATACGTTAGATGATTTTTATAAGATTGGTTCGGAAATTGGCACACCAAATGGTTTAGTAGATAGAATACCTTATAATGGGAATCTGGTGCTTGGATATTCTTCTTGGGAAGCAGCAGTAATTGCCCGTCTCCAAGAAAAAGCAAATATGACAATTGAATTTGTGAATGCAAATTATGATTCTACTAAAAAATCAATCTCAACAAAATTAAAAATCAATTTTATTGATAAGTGTCTTACTAACTATAATTTAGCAGTTTATATCGTCGAAGATTCAGTTGTCAATTATCAAACTGATTATTTTTCTACACCAAATGATATCCCCGACTATGTCCATAATAATGTATTACGTGGTGCTTTGACAGATGCTTGGGGTTCGCAAATTAGCGATACTGAATTATCAGCCGGAACTGAGAGCATAAAGGATTTTAGTTATTCAGTACCTGCAAATACAGATTGGAGAATGAATTGGGTACGATTGGTTGCAATTATTACAAATGCTGATACAAAGGAAGTATTGCAAGTAAATGAAAAATACTTAAATATAAAATAAATATAATTATTTAAATTTTATTGCTTCAAGTGGCGAAATGCGTGATGAAATCACAGCGGGAATAAGCGTTGCAAGAAAAGATAAAATTATTGCAATGCTTATAACAATAACATAATGCAGCGGAACAATCTCAATTGGCAACACATCAAGATAATAGATTTCACCATTTACTCTGATAATCTCAAATTCTTTTTGCAATATTGAAATCAGAAATGCAATTACTCCACCTGTGAATGCTCCAATAATTCCTATTTTTAAACCTAGTCGAACAAATATTCTTATAATCTCTTTTTGCAATAATCCTAATGCCCTGAGAATTCCAATTTCGTTGATTTTTTCAATAATTAAAATTAATAATGTAGTTGTAATATTTAATACAGCAATAATTACAATCAATCCCAATACAATTGGAATTGGTTTTTGTTGCAATTCAATCCAAGAGAAAATTGACCGGTGTAAATCAAATACGGTGTAAGTAAAATATGGATAGCTCAAAAAATTATCAATCAAATGCGAAGTTGTATCCGCTAATGATATATCTTTTAATATTATATCAAGATTTGTTGCTTGATTTTGAAATAAATTGAGCAGATTTTGAGCATCGTTTATACTCACAAATGCAATAGCATCATCATATTGTGCCATTGTAGATTCGAAAATACCCGTTATAACAAATTTTTGAATATTATAATCAAATTGGGATAGATTTTGAAACGAATTAATCGAAAAGACAAACACAGTATCGCCAAGCTTGGTTGAAAGTTTATCAGCAAGGCGTTTTCCAATAATAATTGAATTAGGTTGATTGATATCAGCTTTGCCAATTTTAATAACATCAGAAAGGTTTATAATTTGGGAATTCTTTTCAATACCTCTCAGCATTACACCTTCAATATTTTTTTTGGATTTAATCAACGCTTCTGTCTGAATAACAGGTTCAATAATATTTATTTCAGAAATATGTTCATACAAAACTTGCTTAATACTATCATAATTATCTATTTTATCTCGGTTGAATTTTTGCAATTGGATATGAGAAGTAAATTTGACGGCATTTGCTCGAAGAGTTTTATTATAGCCCTCAAGCACAGCAAGTGCAATAATCAAGACGACAACACCGATAATTACGCTTGCTGTTGCAAAGTATTTTGCAAAATTTATAAACTTTTGATTTTCAGAGTGCCAAAAACGTTTAGATATGAAATTATATAATTTCATAAAATAATATATATAAAAATAACAAAATTATGGATTTTTGGTTGTTAGACAACTCAAATATAAATCAAAGAATTTTTCATAAATTGCATTATTTTAATATTACATTTTGTATAACCTTAATTTATATTACTATTAAATGCAATTAAAAGACGAACTGGATGCGAACGAATCGTTAGTTCAATTAGCAGATAATCTTGTGAAAAAGACAGAAGAACTATTTCTCAATGCTAATACTGAAGAAGATTTAAGAATTGGTTTCGAGAAGATATTGGAACCGATAGCTGATGGCAAGACAAGTGAAGTCGTTTTAATTGAAGATGAGAATGAACATTTAGTGACAAAGTTATTTTCTAAACAATAACAAATTCCATTTAACAAAGGCGATTTTTGTATTTTTGTGATTATGAGAAATCAATTATTTTTTATTGCGGGACCGTGTTTAGCAGAATCTTATGAATTGCTTGATGAAGTTGCGTCCGAGCTTGCTAATATTGCACGCGATGATTCAATTAGAATAATATTCAAAGCATCATACCGGAAAGCAAATCGCACAAGCATTGATTCATTCACGGGTGTCGGCGATGAAAAAGCTTTGAATTGGATAAAAGATATTGGCGATAAATACAAATTAGAAACTATTACTGATGTACATTCACCGGAAGAAGCTATAGTTGCAAGTAATTATGTTAATGCATTGCAAGTGCCTGCATTTTTATCAAGGCAAACAGATTTGTTAATTGCTTGCGGCAAAACAAATCGAATTGTGAATATCAAAAAAGGACAATTTCTATCACCTGATGCAATAGGACTTGCTGCTGAAAAGGTTGCTTCAACAGGAAATAATAAAATTTTGCTCACTGAACGTGGGACATTTTTCGGATATAATGATTTGGTGGTAGATTTCCGTTCATTAAAAAGAA
>JAGOIG010000185.1 GCA_017995735.1 Candidatus Kapaibacterium sp.
CCCAATAATCTTTTGCATTTTATCAAATGGAGCTCTTCCATCTTGCATTGCTTCATAAATAGCATCAACTACATCAAGATATAATGGTTCGCCCGTGCTGCCTGCTTCTTTTGTTCTGTCAAGCACAGCGATATTTTTAGTTGTTTTAGGAAGTGCAGAAACAAAATGTTTGATACTGAAAGGACGATAAAGATGCACAAGCACAACCCCAACTTTCTTGGCAAGTTTTGTGTTTAAATAATCTATTGTCGAGCGAGCAACATCCCCACCTGATGCCATAATTACTATGACATCTTCTGCATTTGGGTCTCCAAAATAATCAAATAAATGATATTGTCTACCTGTCAAGTGTGCAAATTTGTCCATTTCTTCTTGAACTATATCAGGACAATCTTCATAGAACTTATTAATTGTTTCACGATTCTGGAAAAAAACATCAGGATTTTGTGCTGTTCCACGCAATACGGGATGGTCAGGTGATAAAGCACGCTCACGATGTGCTTTTACTAGCTCATAATCCACCATCTGTTGAAGTACATCGTCGCTTAGCACTTCGATTTTTTGCACTTCGTGTGATGTTCTGAAACCATCAAAAAAATGCAGAAATGGAATTCGCGAACGTAATGTTGAAGCCCAGGCAATTGCTCCCATATCCATAATTTCTTGCACATTGCTTGACGCAAGGAATGCAAAACCTGTTTGACGAGCAGCATTTATATCGCTATGGTCTCCAAAAATTGATAATGCATGAGATGATAATGTCCTAGCTGATATATTAAATACAGTAGGTGTTAGCTCTCCTGCAATTTTATACATATTTGGTATTTTCAGCAATAAACCTTGAGATGCTGTAAAAGTTGTCGTTAATGCACCTGCTTGTAATGCACCGTGAACGGCACCTGCTGCGCCTCCCTCACTTTGCATTTCATAAACTGTAGGGACTGTCCCCCAAATATTTTTTATTCCTTTCGATGCCCATTCATCCGAAAATTCACCCATTGGCGATGAAGGTGTGATTGGATAAATTGCTATAACTTCACTATATCGATAAGCAGTATAAGCTGCCGCTTCATTGCCATCGACTGTTATAAATCTTTTTTCTGACATATATTTTCCTTATAATTAAAATAAATTTATATTAATTTCAAATTTCCATAATTCTTTTTGCAGCAATTTTCAAAATTAATAAAACTTTCTTTATTATAAGTTAATAAATGATTATGAAAAAATATTAATATGAAATTAAACACTCCAATCGTAAGTGCATTCTGTTCTATAAGGGCGATTCATAAATCGCCCCTATAATCACAATCTACAAAACCTATTCCTTCATCAACTTCACAACTACTTGCCTATCTCCCTTGAAAAATCGAATAGTATAAAAACCAATTGACAAATTGCTGATGTTAATTTTGTTTGATTCTATCGCTCCAGTTTGCACGCAATTGCCAAGTACGTCATAAATTTGGTATTCCCACCCGATATAAAATGGAACATTAATTAAAGAATTTGCGGGATTTGGGAATATGATGTTATCATAATTGTCATCATTATTTACACCAACACTGATGGTATCTTTCCATATTATTGCAATCGCTTGATAATATGTTGTATCCTCAATCTGGATTTGTGGAACGTAATATCCCGCATCTATGTAATATTCAGGGCTTATTGCATAAGTAAATGAGACAGCCGCCCCCGATTGCTCAGGATATGTTGCGAATCCTTCACGTTTGTAATAATCTTTTCCAAATATATTATTGATTGTTAATTTGCCATCTGTACTGATACAAACAGGATTATTGCTACCGCCAAAAGTCTTTAAAGGTTGAACTAATACTTCAGGGAAGTAGTCATTATTTCCTTTAATTTTTTGTAGAAGTTCATTTGTAATTACACCTCCCGATAAAGGTGCTAACATATCCAGAACATTATAAACAGTTGTATCACCATATCCTGCTGCAATTAGGCTATCAATCAGCCCTCCTTCATTGGTCATCACAACAGTTTGTGCTGTATCAGGATTGGGTTTCCAGGCAATTGCAAAGGCTTTGTACGGAATTCCATTTTCATCAGTTCCCGCACCAATCAAATTTGATTCTTCCGATGGGGTGGTTATATAAAATTTACCTACACCCTGCAGATATGTATCGAGCAAAATAAATCCAATATCATACTGTTTTCCGAAGATTGGATTTATTAAAATAGAACCATCAGCATTGATGCAGATTGGATTATTTGCTCCTGCATAATCATTCAAATTGGTTGTGAATAATTTACTTCCCATATCATTAGATGCGAGTATTTGCATAAAGCGGTTAGAAATTATTCCGCTTGTCACAGGCTTTAATAATTCCATAATATCATATATATTCTTGTCCCCATTTCCCGTAGAAATGAGCCTGTCGATAAGCCTGCCCTCATTTGTCATTACAAAAGTAGTTGCTTCACCTACGTTCCATAAAAGCAATGGTATCTCTTGAGAATTGTTTGCTCCATATTCAGAGACTGCGCTTCCTTTTATGATTGCTGTAATTGTTTTATCAGCATTCAATGCAATATTAGATTCCCCTGTAAGTTCTATAACAATGCTATTTTCTACACCTTTTACTACTGTGAAACTTATGCCATCGGGAAGTCCGTTGAGCGTTATATCGGTAGATGAGATATTGCTCTTTACAGTTCCTTTAGTGATATTTATTTCCCAGGACTTATTCCTTACCGATGGAGTTCTGTTGTCTATCTGCAATATAGCGATATCGTCCGTGGTTGTCCCCGCAACGGTGAGGGTATCGAAGGCCATCCATGTAATAGCAAAGGCTTTGTAATAGTACATTATTCCCTCAATAACCAATGTACCGGCGTCAATGTAATCACTTTCACTGTTGGGAGCCGTGAACTGCACAATTCCAACTCCCGTAATGGTTCCTGTGGTTGTTGAAAAGTCTGTATCGTCGTAATAGTCCCGTCCATATATCTGTGCTACAATAAGATTTCCATCAGCACCAATACCAATTGGGTTGTTAAACTCGG
>JAGOIG010000186.1 GCA_017995735.1 Candidatus Kapaibacterium sp.
ATTCTAAATAATGTTTATAATCATTTATTTTAATATCGTCTATATAATTTCCAAATTGATGAATCTTGTAATTTTGTACTTTTTTATAAAATGTAAATGAAAGAAAAGATAGAAGAAATAATTGAGAATTATAATAAATTGCAAGCAAAGTTAGATGATCCTGAACTGATAAATGATTTCGAGAATTTCAAAAAGATTTCTCGAGATGTAAAGCAATTGAAACAAATTGTAGAAAGAGGCAAGGACTATTTAAATTTGCTAAATGAGTTAGAATCAGCGACAGAATTAGCTGAGCAATCAAGCAACGACTCCGAAATGAGAGAAATGGCATGGGAGGAAGTCAGCTCATTACGTCCAAAAATTGAGGAAATCGAAGAAGAATTGAGATTTTTGCTATTGCCAAAGGATCCAAATGACCAAAGGAATTGCTTTGTTGAAATTAGGGCAGGTACTGGTGGAGAGGAAGCGGCTATATTTGCCGGGGATCTATTCAAGATGTATCAGCGATATGCTGATATTAAAAATTTCAAATTAGATATTATAGATTTCAATGTGAGCGAAAAGGGTGGATTTAAAGAAATTATATTTCAATTATATGGCGAAAATGCTTATGGAACAATGAAATACGAGAGCGGTGTGCATCGCGTGCAACGAGTTCCAGAAACGGAAGCAAATGGCAGATTGCACACAAGTGCGGCAACCGTTGCAGTTTTGCCCGAAGTTGATGATGTGGAAATTGATATAAAGGAAGAAGATTTGCGGATTGATATATATCGTTCAGGGGGTGCAGGCGGTCAAAATGTCAATAAAGTTGAAACAGCAGTAAGAATGATCCATATTCCAACGGGAATTGTTGTAACCTGCCAGGATGAACGTTCCCAATTGAAAAATCGCGAAAAAGCAATGAAAGTTCTCAAAGCACGGCTCTATGAATTAGAATCATCAAAGCAAAAGGAGGAAATTTCTCAAAGTCGGAAGTCAATGGTGAAATCAGGCGACCGTTCGGAAAAAATTCGCACTTATAACTGGCCACAAAATCGTGTGACTGACCATCGATTGACGGGGGAGGATAAAAATTTCCCACTTCGCGATGTTATCGAGGGTAATTTGGATGAAATTATTGAAAAATTAAAAATTCAAGAGCGAACAGAATTGCTTAAAGCAAGTTCAGAAATTTTATAAGATTATTTATATTAGTAAATTATGCAAACAGTAATAATCACAGGAAGCGCAAAGCGATTGGGACGTGGTCTTGCAATTGAATTTGCAAAGAAAGGTTGGAATATAATCTTGCATTATAATAGTTCTCAGGACGAAGCAATTGCAACCGCTGAGCAAATCAGAGCATTCGGAGTTAAAGTATTTCCAATTCAATTTGATTTATCGAATTATCAAGCAATTGAAGAGGGATTTGAAAAGATTAAGGCGGAGTTCTCATTTCCCAATGTTTTAATTAATAATGCGGGAATATTCCCTCCATTGACAACATTGCAAGATATAACACCCGAGAGTTGGGATTCGATAATGAAAGTAAATTTAAACGCGCATCTATATACATCCAAGTTTTTCACAAAATACGCAGCGGATAATTCGAGAATTATCAATATTGCATCTGTTGGAGGATTAGAAGTGTGGAAGCATCGGATACCTTATAATGTGTCAAAAGCGGGTGTAATAAAATTAACAAAAGTGCTTGCAAAAGAGCTTGCACCACGCTTTTCGGTTAATTCAATTTCGCCTGGGACAATAACATTTGAGAAAGATCCTGTCAATGATTCTGCTGAAAAATATCCTATGAAGCGATTTGCAACAGTTCAAGATATATTCGAAGCGATATATTTTTTTGCAACTGCGACAAATTATATTACGGGACAAAATATATGCGTTGATGGCGGATTTACTCTAAAGTAATATATACAAATGAAGTTGATTTATCCCGCAATTGCAAATGACCATACCAATCCTATTACAAATAAAGAGCTTATTAGTAATTATCTGCTCGACAATTTTACAAAATGTGGTGTTGAAATCGAAATTGCTACAGCACCAAAATCAATTACAACATATATTTTATTTATTTATAAGAAGATTTGTAAATATTTATCACATAAAAATTATCTACTCGAGCGTTCAATTTCAATATTGAAAAAATCTTCTAAATATGTTTCAAAACAAATTGCACAATCAGATGCTGATTTTGTTTTTGCATTTGGCACTATACCCGTTGCATTTCTCGAAACAGATAAGCCAATATATATAATAACAGATGCGACATTTCATATTATGCATAATTATTATTCATACTATTCGAATTTATGCGATCAATCTTATAAAAATGCTGACCTAATTGAAAAGTATGGATTATTGCGAGCAAAAAAAATATTCCTTTCGTCAAAATGGGCAATTGATGATGCAATTAATTATTATAATGTTCCTGAATCAAAAATTGTTCATTCATATCTTGGTGCAAATATCCCACAACCCCCTAAATTTGAAGAGGTTGAACAATTTATTAATACAAGAAATGATGGGATTCTTAATTTGATTCTCATTGGAAAAGATTGGTATCGTAAAGGAATAGACCGAGCAATTGCAATTAATAATGAAATCCTCAATCGAGGCTATAAATCAAATTTAATTATTATTGGCAGCAAAGCTCCAAAATATATTTCTAATAATAATGTGAAAATTATTGAAAACCTTAATAAATCAATTCCCCAAGAATCTGAAAAGTTTAATGAGTTATTAAGCAAAAGCCATTTTATGTTATTTCCTACTCGTGCCGATACTTTTGGCCACGTAGTATGCGAGGCATCTGCTTATGGTGTTCCGACAATTGCATCGCAAACGGGGGGTGTTGGAGATGCTGTCAAGGATGGAGTAAATGGTTTTTTAATTGATTTCAATGCATCAGGTTCGATACAAAAATCCGCTGATATTATTGAATATTACTTCAATAATAGGAATGAATATTATCAGCTTTGCCTATCTTCTTTTAAAAGATACCAAGAAGAATTGAATTGGGATGTGAT
>JAGOIG010000049.1 GCA_017995735.1 Candidatus Kapaibacterium sp.
CGTAGGGTCGTTTTGTATGACTTAACATAAAGTTTAGCCTCCATTCAGCATTTAAGCAAAATAAGCCTGAATTTTTGGTCGGAATGTTTACAAAAAAGCCCAAACCAGTAATAATTCCAATTTTATTTATGGCATCTCGTTGCTGAAGGGGATATTTGTCTGGAATATATTGGGAAAAAATACTTGTAATATTAGATACTCCTGTAATCAAATAAAAATTAACGCGGCTATTTGGATTAACTATCCAATCTAATGAAAATTCGGAATAATAATGTTCATTAGCTGGAAGTGGATGTAGAGAGTCGAATATTTTTGTATCTTTCGTGGGTTTTGTATTATATGAATAAATCAGGGATAATTGCGCAAGCACCCAATCGAACGTTCCACCATAAATTAGAGTTCCACCTGTTGCAAATAAGCCATCATAAGAAATGTCTTGACCTTCAGGATAATATGTTTCAACTATTGTATTAATTCCCAATATTGGACCAAAACCAATGAACTTCTCAATGGGATTTTTAGAAAGATCTAGTGTGTCCTCTTCAAGAAATCCTTCGAGATTATCGTCGGGTTGAGAATAACTCGTGGGCGAGAAAATAAAAAATAATAATAAAACGGAAAGTGAAAAGAATAATTTTGCTGTTCTTGTAGTCATTATATTTACCTCATTAATTGATATTGATTTAATTTCTGCGATTTTTTCTGCAATTTTTTTAATAAATGATGGTTCGTTCCTTTTCCCTCGATATGGAACGGGTGCCATCCACGGAGCATCGGTCTCAAGCATTATTTTGTCTAATGGAGCAAGCTTTACAACTTCACGAAGATCGTTCGCATTTTTATATGTTATATTGCCTGTAAATGAAATATTAAAACCTATATCTAGTATTTTATTCATAAATTCTATATCTTGCGAAAAGCAATGCATAACACCCTTTAGATTTCCATCTTGTTCTTGATTTAATATAGAAAAAGTATCCTCCGAAGCATCACGATTATGGACTATTATTGGCAAATTATATTCTTTCGCAATTCTTATTTGTTTCAAAAATACTTCTTTTTGAATATCCTTCGGACAATAATCATAGTAATAATCAAGCCCTATCTCACCTATTGCTTTTACTTTTGGATGGAAAACTAATTGGTGAATTCTTGCTTCTGTTTGATTGTCATAACTTGCCGCATTTTGTGGATGCACACCTATTGAGCAATATAATTGCTCATATTGCTCAGCAAGTTCGATAACTCTATCAAATGTTGATGGCTCAATTGCGGGCATTATTATATTTTCCACACCTGAAGAAAAACTCCTCTCAAGCATCACGTCTCTATCGTTATCGAATTGCTCAACAAAAATGTGTGAATGCGTATCAATCATTTAGATTGTAACTCTTGCAATTTTGATATTACTTCATCGACGTGGCCTTCGACTTTAACATCTCGATTTGCCCACCGTATAATTCCTTCTGGATCTATGATAAAAGTCGAGCGTTTCAGTCCTATAGTTGTTTTTCCAAACATTTTCTTTTCACCAACAACTTCATACATTTGCGCAATTTTTTTGTCAGGGTCGCTTAACAAAGTGAAATTTAAAGAATTCTTCTCCTTAAAATTGGTATGTGAATTCGTTGAATCAAAACTAACCCCAAATACTTTTGCATTATATGCTGTTATACGTTCCATATTATCTCGAAATGAGCAAGCTTCGTTTGTGCAGCCTGGAGTATTATCTTTTGGATAAAAATATAATACAATCCAATTCCCAAAATTGTCTGATAGTTTAAAATTTTCGCCACTATCAGTAATTGCATTGAAATCAGGCGCTTTATCGCCAACATTTAATGACATAATTTTCTCCTCAATTATTTTCTTTCGCGTTAAAAATTTCGATAATTGCTGATTCTAATTCTGTAATGTTATTATCCAATATTGTCCCTTTAGAATTTGAATCTTCATTATTGCTATCTTCTGACGTTTCTAATTGTTTTGTCTTGTTTTTTTTATTATTTGCTATCGAAGAAAAATTTGGAATAACATCAAATCTAATTTGATCGCCAAAAAATTCTTTCAGAAAGCCTTCAATTTTGCTTTTCCTTAATTGCGAATTATAATTTTCAAACACTATTTGAGATTCCGCTATTAATGCTACTAAATTATCAGAAAATGAAAATGTTGCGTTTGTTAGCGATGTTAATGTGTTTTCTTTTGTTGCATATTTATCAATGAATTCATTCCATTGTGCTTCAATTTCTTCCTTTGAGATATTCTTTGATGATTTTGTCGAAATGTTTTCGTTGATTTTCTCAATTCCCTTTTCATCTTGTATTGTTTTATTATTTGGTATATTTTCTTTTGCAATATTGGATAAAGAGGAAGTCGGTTGAAGTGATTGCTGCGACTTGTTTGTTCCTGATAAATTAGATTTATATTTTAAGTTTTCTATTTCCTTAATCAATTCTTGTAAATCAATAGAATTAGGAATTGATGCAAGCAATGATAATACAATTTCAAAGCGTATCTTTTGCTGTGGTGAAAATTTTAATTGTTGTTCAGAATTTGAAATGATTTGAATCAAACGTATTAAATCTTGCGTCTCAAAATTTTTTGAATATTCAATATACTTATCAGCAAAATATTGAGATGTTTCAAGAAATTCTGTCGAATTTGCCACTTTTACTGCAAGCAGATTTCTGAAATGTTCAAGCAATCCTTGTAGTGTTTCTAAATAATCATATCCTCTTTTTGAAACTTCCGATGAAATTTCAAATACTTTCTTTAAATCTTTTGATACAATTGCGTCTGTAATATCGAAATAAAAATCATCATCTATAAGATGCAATGCCAATGATACTTTCGATAATGTAATTTCGCCATCTGTGAATGATACAACTTGGTCAAATATGCTTTCTGCATCGCGCATAGAACCATCAGCTTTTTTTGCAATAGCAAATAATGATTCATCATCTATATTGATATTTTCAATATTCGATATTGAACGCAATTGCTCCGTCATTTTAGAAATTTCCATCCGATGAAAATCAAATCGCTGGCACCGACTTACAATTGTAGCAGGGACTTTATGCGATTCAGTCGTTGCAAAAATAAACAGCAAATGCTTTGGTGGTTCTTCCAATATTTTCAGAAGTGCATTAAAAGCACTTGTCGATAGCATATGCACTTCATCAATAATATAAATTTTGTATTTCCCTTGAATTGGTGGAAATTTTGCATTTTCCCTTAAAGTCCGTACATCATCCACGCTATTATTTGAGGCGCCATCGATTTCATTTAAATCCATTGACCGATTCTCAAGCATTGTGCGGCAATTGATACATTCATTACACGGCTCACCATCCTGCGGATTTAGGCAATTTAAGGCTCTTGCTAATATACGTGCTGTGGTTGTTTTGCCAACTCCACGTGGACCGCAAAAAAGATAAGCATGATGCAATCTTCCCGTCCTTACAGCATTAATCAAGGTCTTTGTTATATGCTCTTGGCCGATCACATCGCTGAATTTTTGTGGTCTGAATTTAAGTGCTGTGACTGTATATGGCGCTTGCTCTTCCATAAATATTAAAGTTTAAATTCAATATCAGGATATTTTTCATAATCCATATTTTCAAAGACGATTTGTGCAATGTCTTTAACTTTTATTTCTTCATTTTCTAAAGATTTTATTCCATCTGTTATCATTGTATTGCAAAATGGACAATTTAATGCAATATATGACGGATGCGATTGTAGAAGTTCTTCTGTCCTTTCTATATTAATTCTTTTGCCTTCGGTTTCTTCCATAAACATTTGCCCTCCACCTGCTCCACAACAAAAGCCTTTATCCTTATTTCGTTCCGATTCTATCATATCTAAATTATTAACGCAGTTTAAAATTTCCCTCGGTTCTTTATAAATTTGATTGTATCTACCAAGATAGCAGGAATCATGATATGCAACTCTGATACTTTCCGAATTATTGTTTTTTAAAATGATCTTATTCTCTTTAATTAATTGATTTATTAATTGAGTATGATGAATTACCTCACTATGCAATCCAAAATCGGGATATTCATTCTTAAATGTATTATAACAATGTGGGCAAGTAGTGATTATTTTTTTTACATTATATTGCTTTAAAGTTTCGATGTTATTATAAATTAATGAATTAGCAAGATACTCATTTCCACTTCGGCGTGCGGCATCTCCATTGCACATTTCTTCATTCCCCAATATCGCAAAATCTATATTTGCTGCTTTAAGAATTTGAGCAAAAGCTCGAGTGACTTTTTTTGCATTATCATCATAGCTTCCCGAGCAACCAACCCAGAATAAATACTCAAAATTCGGTTCATTTGCTGCAATTTTAATGTTTAAATCACTTGCCCAATCTCCGCGGTCTGCTTGTGGAAAGCCCCACGGATTACCCGCATTCTCCATATTATCATAAGTTGTTTGCAATTGTGTTGGAAATTCAGATTCCATCATTATAAGATTGCGTCGCATCTCCACAATCGCAGGAATATGTTCTATTGTTAATGGACATTCTTGCATACAAGCGCCGCAAGTTGTGCATTGCCATAAGGCTTCTTCTGATATATAATCTCCAATTAACTTTTTATCTAAAATAGATTTCTCTTCAGGTAATAGATCCTCACCATTTGTATTTATTGCTTCATTTTGTTTGATTAATATTGGTGCTAATTCCTCTGTTCTTTTTCTTATTCCTATCATAATTCTGCGTGGGTCCAAAACCTTCCCTGTGTTATTTGCAGGACATACGCTGGTACAACGCCCGCAATGAGTACAACTATATCCATCAAGTAATGATTTCCAAGTAAAATCAGTAAATTCCTTTGCTCCATATTGTTCGAGTGTTTCATCTTCAAAATTGATTTGTCTTAATTTATTTGGGATTGTCTCAGAACCGAAAAATACATTAAATATGGATGTATAAACGTGAAAATGCTTTGAATAAAATAAGTAATTAGCAAAAACCAAAATAGTTCCGATATGCATAAACCAAAAGATATAATAAAATGTCTGAGGGGATTTGAAAATAATCATTGAACTTAACAATGCAGACACAGGATGTATTGAATAATCGGGGGGGACTATATATTCACTTCGTGCAGTATTTTGCAAAAGTAGCGAACAAACGATAATAAATATAAATCCAAGTACAAGAGTAGCATCAATTTTTTCAGATTTATCCCCTTGTAATCGTTTTACCTTTATACCAAACCTACGCCAAAAAGCATAAATTACAGCTGCTAGTATTGCAAGAGCAAATAAATCTGTAAAAATTGTTATTATTGAATAAAATACACCTAGAAAATTCCACGAAAATCCCGGGAAAAAACCTTCAATTAAAGCTTCGCTCGCAGAAAATAAAAATATTAAAAATCCCCAAAAGATTGCAACGTGAAGCCATCCCGCATTTTTATCTCGTAAAATTCGCGTTTGTCCAAATGCAATTTTTAATGTTGTCCATAATCTACGCCAAAAATGATCGGTTCTTTTCTCGGGTTTCGCTAATTTTAAACTTTTAAAAAATCGTTCAGCATTGAAATAGAAAAATGAAATTGCACCTAAAAAGAAGAATATAAACAATATGTTAATTGTGTTAAACTCCATTACTTACCTTTGATATTATTACCATTTGAATTAAAAAATATAAAAGAATTAAAATCTAAATATAATTGTATTCGCTGATTTTCGGAAAATGATATTTTTTCCTGTGTTCTCATTGTATAATTATTATTTTTATAAGAAAAATGAATTAGTGTTTCATTCCCTAGATATTCGATAAAATTGACAGAAGCGGATATTTCGATTGTATCTGGCTTAGTTTTTATATATGAAATATCCTCGGGTCGAATTCCAATTGAAATTTTATTACTAGTATAATTTTGTAAAGTATCGATTTTTGGAAATGATAAGATATTTTGATGATTTTCCTCGAGGATTATTGAGTTATTTGCAAACTTTAGAATACCCTCAAATAAATTGATTTGTGGTGTTCCAATAAATGTTGCTACAAAAATATTCGCGGGATTATGATAAATTTCCGTAGGTGTTGCAACTTGTTGGATTTTCCCTTGATTTAATATTGCAATTTTATCCGCCATTGTCATAGCTTCAATTTGGTCGTGTGTGACATAAACAGAGGTTGCTTGGATTTGCTTATGAATTTTTACAAGCTCACTTCTCATTGAGGAACGCAATTTTGCATCAAGGTTCGAGAGCGGTTCATCGAACAAAAATACACTCGGATTTTTTGCAATTGCACGCCCAAGAGCTACGCGTTGCCTTTGTCCGCCCGATAATTCCTTTGGCTTGTATGATAAATAATCTGATAATTCCAGCAAATCTGCAATTCTATTAACTTTTGAGCGAATTGCTTGTTTCTTCATTTTTGCAATTTTCATTGGAAATGCGATATTGTCATACACATTCAAATGAGGATATAAAGCATAATTTTGAAATACCATTCCGATTTTCCTATCTTTTGGCAGAACATTGTTCATCACCATTTCGTCAAAAGAAATCTCCCCTGAATCGGGAGATTCAAGTCCTGCGATGATGCGTAATAGTGTAGTTTTCCCACACCCTGATGGTCCTAAAAATACGCAAAATTCCTTATCCTCAATAGCAAGAGAAATATCATCAAGCACCTTCTTATTTTTATCGAATGATTTACTTATCTTGCTTAATTCTATCCTCAAATCAATTTCCTCGATATGGAATGCCGTTAATTAGCCAATCAGGGGCTGGCGCTCCTTTCAAATAGTGGTCAAAAAATTCTTTCATTTTCTCTGCATAATCAACTTTATTGTAGTATTTCCTTACAATATGAGGTTCATTCTGATATTGCAGCATATAAACAGGTTTTTGCAATCGTCGATATGCTAAATAAAGCTCAATTCCTTGCTGCCATGGAACCGCTTCATCCTCATCACCAAATTCAATTAATAAAGGCGTATTAGATTTGGTTGCTTCGAAAATTGGTGAATTCCTTAAATAATTATTTAATGAATCCCATAAATTACCTCCTATCCTGCTTTGCTGCTTCTCATATTGGAATTGCCTTGCAAGTCCGCTTTCTAATCTAATTCCACTATAAGCGCTTGTCATATTTCCAACCGGTGCCCCTGCTACTGCTGCTTTAAATAAATCGGTTTGTGTAATTATAAATGCTGTCTGATATCCAGACCAAGAATGCCCCTGCAATCCAATTGCATTTGAATCTGCAATACCCATCTCTATTAATTTCTTAGCTCCCGAAACTAATGCATCTACTGCTGAATATCCTGGATAACCAACTGTATATTTAATATCAGGATAAAACATAATATATCCATCATTTAAATAAATCAATGGATTTGGTCGATGATTTATTTGAGGTCTTTGAAATTCATTTGCCATATCAGAAAATTGCTCATAAAAATGTATAATGACGGGATATCGTTTCTTTGGGTCATAATTTTCAGGCTTCATTATAAATCCTGTTAATGAATCCCCTTTTGAATTTGTCCATTTGATAAGATTTGTTGTTCCCCAATAATAATTTGAAAGCTGCGAGTTCAAATCTGTTATTTGCGTAAGTGAATCACTTTTTTTGAAAATATCAGTTGTAAAGTACAAATCAGGAAATTTATCAAATTTTTCTTTTGTAATTATCGCGCTATTATTATATTTTGCTTTTGCCTTGACATAAAAATTATACGGTGCTTCGCGCAATATTGTTTCTGAGCCCAGTATTTTAAAATCTTGAAAATAGAGAGAATTATATTTCTCACGCGTTCGAAATCCATTTAAAATTAATGTATCATTGTTTGTATAATATTCTTTATCTTGATTGAATTCTATTGCTCGAAATGTTATTTTGTTCCTAAAATCTCGTCCGTTAATCATTGTTAGACAAGCCATAGCATCAGGTGACCAAGTAATAACCATCCATATATCATATTTATCATAAAATAAAATTCTATCCCCCTCATCAAACCATCCAAGTATTCCATAACTTGGTGCTTTATCGGGTTGGTCCCAATCCTCGTTGTAAAAAGGTGTTGCTGACATTTGCTTGTTCAAATGACGTGTTGAATCTACTACATTATCATACGCATACCAATTGCTGTCTTTATAAAATGCAACATATTTACCGTTTGGAGATAAATATGCCGGCTCTTGTAAATCTTTGGCTATTAATTCTCTAGAGCCATTATTTAGATATACTTTATAAATATCGAAATGTTCCGCTTGCCATGTGCTTTGTACTTTATATGGTGTTTCATCATATCCAAGTGTGAAATTTGCGTTGTTTGTAAATTCAACACGGCTGAGTGTTTCATCTGATAATGGGATGAGCTTCCTTCTATCCAAATCATAAATAGCTTTATAAATCTTGTCTCTTGTATTTTCCCAATCGTTTTTTTGTTGTGTCATAATTTGTGGATCCTTATAGCTCCATAACAATACGGAAGATTTGCTCCGCACAGAATCCAAATTTGCGATTGTCGAATCGTTAAATTTTATCTCATATTTTTCAGGTGGAAAATGCTCTTTATAGGGTTTCAATCCAAGCCATAACCTCTTTCCATCCTTTGTAAATTTCATATCATTTTTATAATATAAATACCAATCTGGGGAAAATTTCCCTGCTTGTAAAAGTGTTTGAACAATGTTTGGATTATTAGAATCCCATAATTTCAATGTGCAATCTTGTGGGTATCCATTTACAGAAATTGATGCCTTTAAATATGCTAATTCTTTTGATACCAAACTGTATGTCAAATTTGAATACAATGTAGAATCGCTTTTCTCAATTATATATTCGGGAGCAAACTCTTGCGTTAAATTCCGATAAAATAATCCGTCCCCTTTTCCATTTGGCACCGATATTGCATAAAAGAAATAGTTCGAAAGTGAGTCAAATTGATAATCACAAACATTATCTATTTCAATTTTTGTCTTTGATTCCAAATGAACAAGCCCAATATTATTTCCAATTGGTTTATATTTTAAATTTTTATCTTTTTCTATTTCTTCGTCTTTTTCATAAATAAGCCATTTCCCATCATTTGAGAATTTAAAATTCTTTACTTTTTCAATAGTTTTACTTTCAAAGTCTGTAAGATTTATTATCTCGAGGGAACTTTTAGGTTTATCTTTTCCTGTTTTAGAATTTTCAATCTCATATAATTTTGGTTGCACGATTGTTGCAAACCATTTCTCTGAATTTAGTGGAAAAGCAAATTTATTCCCACGTGGAATTGTATAGCGCTTATTAGTATCCTTTGTTGATACAATTGTTGCCGACCCGTCGCCCCAATCAGGTGCTATTTCGTAAGCAACCCAATTTCCCCAACTGCTCATTTTTAATGATTTAATATATTTAAAATCACGCGCATCTTCAAATGTTAACTTCTTCTTTTTTGGAAGGTTTGTGCTTTCTTTCTTTTGTGAAAATAAATTTGAATTTGCACATAAAGCTATTATCAACAAAAATAATATCTGCTTTTTCATCTCTCAATTAGATTTTTAAAAATTTGTAATTTACGAATATTAAAAAAAATAACATTGATTGTGTCGAATATAAATGAAATAAAATTGAAATATCTTGGTATTATTACTTCAATTTCGAAAAAGAATAATCAACTAATATTAAGCGATTTCCCTAAAAATATTAAGCAATTGCCTGATAATATTATTATTGATATTGGTTATTCGCCGAATTTCACAAAGAAATACATTGCTCAGTCATTTATATTTTCAAATAAATCCATAAAAGTAAAATTAAATCAATTACAATCTGAAAACGAATTGAAGTCATTTATTCGTCAAGCAGTATATGTAGATGAAAGTACAATTAAAGCAAATAATCCTGATATCGTTTTGCCAGAGGATTTGCTCGATTTGGTAGTAATCAATATTTCAAATAATGAAACGATTGGTGTAATTTCTGATGTTCAACAAACTGATGCTAATCAAGTTCTAATTATTGAAAATAACGATTACATTTTGCCAATACCTAATACAAAAAATGTTGTAAAGCAAATAAATTTAAAAGAAAAGAAAATATATATTGAATTAATTGAAGGTTTATTAGATTTAAAAGAAGAGAAAAAGAAAAAATGGCATTAATGAGATTTGATATAATTTCGGCTGTCCCCGATTCAATTAGAGAATTTCTAAATTATAGTATAAATTCAATTGCCGAGAAAAAAGAGATTGTAGAATATTATTTTCATAATCTGCACGATTTTGCTGATAATAATTACCGCAGGATTGATGATTATCCTTTCGGTGGAGGTCCGGGAATGATTATTCGCTGCGAACCTGTTTTCAGATGCATTGAACAATTGAAATTCGAGCGACATTATGATGAAATCATTTATTTTACGCCTGATGGTGAATTGCTTAATCAATCAATTATAAATGAACTTTCTACAAAGCAAAATCTTATTTTACTTGCGGGACATTATAAAGGTTTGGACCAGCGAATACGCGATACACTTATTACTCGTGAAATTTCTATAGGCGATTATGTTTTGTCGGGTGGTGAACTTCCTGCTGCTATATTGATTGATGCGATTGTGCGATTGCTCCCGCGTGTACTTGGCGATTCTCAATCTGCTTTAGATGATTCATTCCAAAATGGATTGCTTGAAGCGCCTGTTTATACTAGGCCCGCAGATTTTCGCGGTATGAAAGTTCCCGAAGTCCTTTTGAATGGAAATCATAAAGAAATTGAAGAATGGAAAATTGAACAAGCTTTAAAGAAAACTAAAAAGCTTAGGCCAGATATGCTTAAAGATTGATTTTGAACGTATTATTTTTGACTTTTCAATTATTTTTTCAACAGTGTTTTCATCAGTATAATATGATGAAAAATTAACAAAATCATATTCACTTCCGTGGAAATCAGAACCACCTGTTTCAATCAGATTATATTTTCGGGCGAAATTTCTGAAAAACTTTTGCAATTGTATGCTGTGCAATGGGTGAATTACTTCTATTCCATCAATTCCATCTTTTTTCAAATTCTCTAATTCTTTAATTGAATAAAAATTCGATGGATGTGCAAGCACTGCCACTCCTCCTGAATGATGGATTAAATCTATTATTTCTTTGCAACTTGTATATGGTTTGGGGATATAAGCTGGCCCATTATCATAAAGATATTTTGAAAATACTTCGCGAGTGTCTTTTGCCAAGCCTGCGTTTACTACTGCACGAGCAATATGAGTACGAGCAATAGGTGCATTTTTCGATTCTTTTAAAATATCATCAATTTTAAGACCCATTTTTAATGCATTAAATCGGTGGGTAATTCCCTCGGCACGCTTTAATCTTGCGATTTTATATTTTTCAAAATATTTAATTAAATTTTCATCACCTGAGTCAAAATTATAAGCCAATATGTGATAATCCTTCCGATTTTGATATGCACTCACCTCGCACCCAATCAGAAAATCTACCCCTTCATTTTTTGCCAACTCTATTTCCTCGGGAATATGCTCAATTGTATCATGATCGGTAATACTTAAAATATCTATTCCATCAGCCTTTGCTAATTTATATAATTCCTCAGCACTCAACAATCCGTCTGAAAATAATGTATGTGTATGAAGGTTTGCTTTTGACATTATGTAATGTTATTCAATAATAAAAAGACGTTTTAGTTTGCATTGAATTTGAAAATGTTATTATATAGTTCAGTTGAGAATTGATATTTTATTTCGATTAATATTTAATTTCTTTTTTATAATTTAGTAATATTATTAATTTGAAGAGGTGTTGAAATGAAAAAACTTTTTTTATTTTTTATTGCTATTTCTCTTGCGTATGGATTAAATTCCTGTAATACGACTAATAATGAAGGCCCAAACGAACTTGGTGGAAGCACTGACATCACAATTGCTCAAGTAGGTTATCATTTTGCATTATCTCCTAGAATCGATGGAGTTCCCATTGATTTGAAGGATACTTTGGAGGTTATTAAAAATGAAGGTGGAATTCAAATCATCAAAGTTAAAGCAACTGTCCCAAATGATCCAAAATTACAGCAATTAGCAGGTTATCTTCCCGCATCAGTATTTGATGAACAAGGAAACATCAATACTGAGTTTAAAATGAAAATGACTTCTGAAGGTATCCAAGATTTCTTTAATAAGGATCAAAAGGCTCATACTCTCGTAAAATATGATTGTAAAGTAGGGGACAAGTATCAAATTACAAAATCAAATGGTGTTACAATTACTCGTACTGTTGTTGCGAAATCCGATAAAGATGATTTTGATTATGGCTTTTATAAAATTAAAACAATCACAGTTGAACAGGATTCGCGCATCCCGGGCATAAAGAAAATTGTATATCGTGCGAATCACAAATTTGGTATAGTATGGGTATCATTTGAGATGGACGATGGGACTTCAAATAGCTCATATATTTTTTAATAGAACTTAAACAATTCTATAAATGAAAAAATCTGAACCTTTCTATTTATTGCCGTGGGTGTTTAAATATTTGAGTCTGGTTTTGCTAATTCCAGGTGTAATACTTTTCTATATACGTTTTATTCAAGATATCGAGTATAAATTTCTTGATTGGAAGGTTTTTGCAATTCATTCTAAATTTATTGAGACTAAAAGCTGGACATTTATTCAAAACAATATGAGCGAAGAAATCATAGGAATATTCCTGCTTGTAGGGCTATATTTCCTTGCTTTTTCACGAGAAAAAGTTGAGACAGAAAAAACAAATGAGATTCGTCTACAAAGTTTTCTCCTTACTATTTTTATCAATACAATATTGTTGGTCCTGTCAAATCTCTTATTTTTTGGTTTCTCATTTCTTTGGGTAATAATTGTTGATCCTTTTGCTGTATTTATTATTTATTATATAATTTTTAGAATTAAATACTCACGAATGCTTCATTCATACTAATGCTTGTTATTTAAATTTCTTATGCACTTATCTTTTGACCGTTTTTTAGCTTTCACAAAATGGCTCTATTATCGGCTTTATGATACTCGTTTTTTTTATATTGATTATTGGTCATTTGTGCATATTATCTCTGGATTTATGCTTGTTATCATACTTTTTGCATTTAATTTCAAATATAAAAAAGCTATCTTTGTAAGTCTTGTTGTTCTATGGGAAGTTGCAGAAATTTTATTCAAATATTTTGCTTTAAATATTTTTCATCCTGAAACAATTAAAGACCAAATTAATGATATTGCTATTGGATTCATTGGTGGATATACGACATATCTCTTAATTAATAATAGATGGAAAATACATTCAAAAATCCATCTATCTCCACAATTCTTATCTGCTTTATTTACAGCATTAATACTTGGTTTTTTGTGGTCAGGCACTTATCAATCGCAAGAAGGTATTGAAATTTTCAGTACAACTGGGTTAATTTTCCAGAATTTTTTCTTCTGGAGTGCATCAATAGCACTTTTTATTTTTGCTTTATTTTTTTTACATCGCTTTTTAAAGAAATATTGGATTTCATTCAGTATTGTATGCGCAATCTATTATATTTGTTTATTAGCAATAGGATTGATAGGTGGTAATTCTATAATAAATACTCCAACAGATTGTAGTACTTCGCTCAAATTTCTTTTTAAGCAAATTTACGGCAATCAAGTAATTTCCGTTGGTTTTGTTATTGCTCCGTTCATCATAATCTTGCATTTTATAATGTTAAATTATCTGTTAAAAAAAATCTTTTCACAATCAATTTCTGATTAATTTCATTTTAATAATTTTGGTATAAAATTTTCGTGAAGTAATTAATATTTGCTAAATAGAATTGCCGTCTCCCTTTTATATAATTGCTAAATGCTTATGTCTCATTAGAAATAATAAATTAAAATAATACAATATTTGACAAATATTAATATATATAATTGGCTATTTTTCGACTAAAATCCAAATTTATGAATAATAATATCAATATTCGCTTGAATAATACAAGAAATGAAATTTGGGAATTATTAAATCAATATTATAATCT